>DLHV01000231.1 GCA_002483395.1 Chloracidobacterium sp. UBA7659
CCAACTAAAGTTGGAACTCTGAACTTCCGTCCGAGATTTTCCCGGATCGCAATGTATTCCATCTCCGGCGTGATAATCCCTTTGCGGGCGTAATGGATTTGTGTGACGCACGAGCCGGATTTAGAGCGCAAGGGCGCACGCTTGAGACCTGGAAACTCGTTCAGAGTCCAGCCTTCAGGCTGCCTTGCTGCCGCAATATCCTCGGCACCTTTTGTGAGATAGCCATTATCCTGCGCCAAAATCTCGCGTCCGACATATTTCTCAACATCTCCGCGCGCTACGATCCACTCGCGCCGAAGCGCCGGCAAGCCATCGCGAACATTATGTTTCTGCGCCGGATCGGTCCACGGCCCGCTCGTGTCATAAACACGCACCGGCGCATTTTCTTCCAGCGTTCCGTCCATCGCCTTACTTGGCGCAAGAGCGATCTCGCGAAAAGGCACGCGCAGTTCAAATGTGTCGTTTTCGTCGCTACTGGAGCCCTTACTTACGTGCGGGCTACTGACACTTTTTGTTTCGTCGTATATCTTTTGCGAGGCGGGCAGTCGTACTTCGTCACTGGTTAGGTTCTTGGATGTTATGTTAACCCGGTCGCTACTGCTCCCGGTTCTGACATTTACACTCATCGTTTTTCTCCCTTCGTCGGTATTATCCGCATCAGGTTTTTAGGGTCTTGTTCGTGTGAACAACTCTCAGCCTGCGGCTCCCCTGAAAACTTTTGCTTGAGTCTAAATAATAACAATTCCGAGCGGCTCCCGCGACCCGTCCGCAACCGCGACGAATCGTCAATTCGAAAGCACACTAGAAAATGACCGGTCGAGGTGCGGCCTTGAGCTTGCTTAGATCCACCGCATATCCGATCTGACTATCACTAAATAAGAACAAGCGCGTCCCATTCAGACTGAAACGTGCGAACGAAACGCTGCCCTTTACGACAAATTCAGCGATCTTATCGCCTGTATCAAGGCTGTAAAGCGTGACTTCGCCGGGAAAATTCTCGACGATCAATTGGTTCTGTCTGGGGTTGATCGCAGCGTGTGAGCCGAAAAATCGGTGCCGAAGCATCCCGTCATTCAATGAATACACCAAAAGGCGATCCTCAGAATCATTGAGTACGAGCCATTCGCGTTCGGATTGTCCCGAAAAAACCGTGAAAGACCCTTTACCCGTTTCGAGCAAAAGGTTGCCGACCGTTTTACCCTCATAGGCGTCAACAGTCTCGATCAAATAATCGCCTTCTTTGTTTCCGAGTTTTTCAGCGTTCGCTTTTAGGGCAGGATCCTCTTTCAGCCTAGCCTTTCCTTCTTCCGAAGCAACGCGCCAAAATAAGATAAGGCGTCCTGAGTAGCTGTCGAACGAATAACGCGGCACCCTTCCCTTAAACTCCCGCGTCCAGATCACCTTGTCCTGCATCCAATCCTTCAACTCGAATTTCACGTCGCCGCGGAGTTTTAGCTCAGCCTGTTCGTCTTCAGAGAGGGCAAACTGCGGTTTGTTGCCCGCACTCTCTCTGCTGTCCTTCTCTTTGGTACTCGTACGGATCAAAAGAAACCGGCCGTATTGGCGGACGCCGAATTCGGGCAGTTCGCGAATCGGCCTTCCCTGACCGGTCGCTGCATTCAACAGTGCCAGACTATTCTTTTCTTCCAGCAATTTCGGAAAATTCGCGACGCTGTTTCCTTGATTATCAACCACGCCGGCCTTAAAGCCACGGGTAAACATGGCTCGTTCGCCTGTCTTAAGGTTCCAGATTCCACCCCTGGTTTTCGACGAAAGGGCTACCCATCCAAAATCGTCGGAAACCTCGGCCGCCCTCATATCGCTCATCGAACCAACTGGTATCTCAACACTGCCGACATCCGTCCCATCTAGTGTTTCCTTGGCTTCATACTTGACTTGGCGAAGGACTATTTTTCCGGAAACGGACTCGAACGCCATAAGATCGCGCCACACGGCGATGTCGTTCTTATTCATTGCTGCTACGACCTGATTTTTTGAGATGTCGTACACGCCAATCGTGGCATTAACTAAAGGCTTGAGCGTGACGAAATTAGCTTCTGTCGTATTTCCCACTTCCTCGGCACCGAAACTAAGCTTCTGCAGGCGTTTGCCTCCTGGGAATGAAAATATCCCGCCAGCTTCCAATTTCGCTTCCGTTGCACCTATGATTCGTTCCGAATCCAAAAACACGTACGGCCGGGCCGCGACCTTCCTGATATCACCGCCTATGTCCACTTGCTTTAGAGTTGGCAGATCGACGGCTACCGCTGTGTTTTCCGACTCATCCCAAGTCATACCGTCAACTTTGAATCGAAATCGATACTTGTTTGATCGGCTAAAAAGAACCTGACGCGAATCCGGTGAGAATCCGATTCTAAAAAAGCTCGCGCGCCACTCAGAGTCCGTGTCTCTCGATCCGAGCCAGGAGATATATTCAAAAAAAGACAGTGGATAAAACTTTTTCTTTTCCCAAATCTTTTTACCGGTTTTTGTTTCTATGACATTAATATTCGTTTCCAAATCGACGCAGGCCAGATAATTTCCGTCAGGCGACATTGTGTGTTCCCAGCAATTGCGACGCAGAACCAGCTCGCGGACTTCTAAAGCGTTTCCGCCGGCGATGTCCCAGCGTTCGAAACGAAGATTGTCAGTTGTGAAAACTACCTGCGAGTTGTTTGCAGTAAAATATGCATACAAAACGTCTTCGGCGGGTATTTGGCGCAACACTTTTAGTGCTTCACGATCAATTACGGTAATCGCAAAATCATCTACCACGAGCAGCAGTTTTCCGTCATTGCTAAACTTAATCTTTTGAACGTCGCTTCTCAGCTTTGGGGCGATCTCCCTTTTCCAAATCAGGCCGGGAACATTTTCGTTTCGATCAAATTCGCGGAATCGAACCACGTCCGCTTGCCAGTGAAGAAACTCTTCGGTTTGTTTTGCCGAGCGTCCATCGCGGCAAGCTTGAGGAAGCCGCTCGGTCGATTTCGCAATCTCGCGAAGCCGTTTCTGCTCGGGTTTCATACCACCAAATAGCTCGCTGAACCAGCTTCCTGTTTTGCCCTCGCTTTCTGTAAGGCGATCAAAAAAAGTGAAAGAGGCAACAGGATCGTAGCCTGCTGCGACCATCGAGACAAACCCGATTTCATCTGCCTCTAGCTGCTGAGCATTCTCATGCCCGCGGCCAGACGAGATGCGCTTTGTGCGAGCATTTTCGATTAGCAGATTATATTTGTCTGCAATATCCTTGCGGTCGCCGAGCGCAGATACATTGAGTATCTTTCGCATCGCCCTCGACATGTCCAGCGCGCCGTGGTGAACAGTTGCGTGACCAAGTTCGTGGGCGATGACACTTGCCAGTTCATCCTCGCTATTTACAAATGCAATCAGCTTTCGGGAAAGGAATATGTGGCCGCCCGGAATGTTGAAGGCATTGGCCTCCGGATATTCAATTATGTGGAACTGAAAACGAAGCCCAGTTTCAGGCAGATGCTTGATCAGCTTCGCGCCAATCGCGTTAATATACGATAGCAGTTGCGGATCACGTATCGGGCGGAATTCGCTTGAAAGCCTTTGCACGGTCAGGTCCCCAAGGACCATTTCCTGTTCGGCAGAGAAAAGATTGTCGGATTTAGCGTTGGCCACGATTTGCGGCGGGGCGCAATTTTGAGCTTCGATAATGCCGTAAAAAAAGAACAGAAACAGAAAAATCGGGAACAGTTTTTTCATGGGAGCAGTCTCCACTTTTTTTAGTGTTTCGGGATATAGGAAGCGAACCTGCAGATTCGCAAAGTACTGATTACACATTTTATAAAAGAAAAGCCACATGTCAATGATTTTTCCAATTATCAAAGTTTGAATATTTAGTGCATCAATTTGAAGGAAACAAACCCGAACGGCTATGCGTCTAATATACAATCGTTACAAGGAGTTATGAATGGGAACTGTCTCGTTGTGGAAAATATTGCCGTTCGTTGTTCTTTTTGGCTGTGCAAACGCGCCACCGACGGGCGGCGTTGAGAACACGATCTTCGAAACGCAGGACAAGGCAAAGTTTCGTGTTGAGACCGTGGCAAGCGGGTTGGAAGTCCCTTGGGGCTTTGCATGGCTGCCAAACAAGGATCTGCTGTTTACCGAGCGGCCGGGCCGCGTGCGAATTATCGAAAATGGCAAGCTGCGTGCCGAGCCGGTTTTCACAGTTCCTGACGTTGAACCATCGGGCGAAAGCGGCCTGATGGACATATCGCTGCATCCCAACTTCGCATCGAACGGTTTTGTATATCTGGCGTATGCATATAACAAGGACGGCAAACGAGTAAAAGTAGTACGGTACAAATACGCCACCGGAAAATTTACGGAACCTAAAAACATTGTCGAAGATATTCCCGCTTCTCCGAATCATGCAGGAACCCGCTGCCGTTTCGGTCCAGACGGCAAGCTATACGTAACAACGGGCGATTCGACCGACTGGAATCTTGCGCAAAAAACCGACTCGCTGGCGGGAAAGACGTTGCGGTTGAACGATGACGGTACGATCCCGAAGGACAACCCGTTTGTCGGACAAGCCGCCTACCGGCCGGAAATTTGGACCATCGGGCATCGCAATCCGCAAGGCCTGGCGTGGCAGCCGGGAAGCGGTTTAATGTTTCAAACGGAGCACGGCCCGAGCGGTTTTGAAGGCCGCGGAGGAGGAGCCGATGAAGTAAACATTGTCGAACGCGACAAAAATTACGGCTGGCCGAGCATCTACGGCAAGATGACAGCACCCGGAATGGAAGCTCCGCTGCTCGAATAATCTCCTGCCTGCGCACCCGCGAGCGGAATGTTCTACAACGGCTCTGTCTTTCCCGCATTCAAAGGTAATTTCTTTTTCGGCTGCCTTCGCGGAGCAAGGATCATCCGCGTCGTGCTCGACGGCCGCAAGGTCGTCAGCCAGGAGAACATGCTCGAAGGCAATTTCGGACGCATCCGCGAGATCGCCCAGGGGCCCGATGGATATATTTATCTATCAACGTCGAATCGAGATGGCCGTGGCTCGCCGGCAAAGGACGACGATCGGATATTGCGGCTCGTTCCTGTCAAATAGCCCAACGGCCACTAGCTTCCTCCTGTGAAGGCAAGGCATCAATCGCGGGAGTCCTTTAAGTGCTGTGTAGTGTGTTCGGTCACAGACGAAAATAGACTGGCCGGTTGAGGCAGGGCAAGATCGGGAGGCGGGCCAACTGCTGTATCCAGTTCACGCTGGCTTTGGGCGTCGGATGATTTGTCCGAAAGGCTCTTTTTCGGCACCGTCAGGAATATGCCGTTAAGAATGAAGCCGATGCCGATAAAGAAGGTGACCAGACCTAGCCCTGCCAGAAAGATAATGTCCTGATCGTGCATTAGCATCCAGACGATTGAGATGCCGATCGCCGCCCCTAAACCTATCGACGAAAGCAGCATCCCGATCCGCATTCGGCGAAGTCGCCTTTCTTCTGGCGATTCCAGAAATTTTTCGATCTCGGGCAGCACGTCTTCGGCGACTTTCTTTAGTTCGTGTACGGACGCCGTTTCTCGAATTTTGGCGGCAACGGCCCGCCCGATCTCGTCGCGGGCGGAAACAGCCGATGCCGTAATGCTGTCCGGCGAGGCCAATGCAACACGAACGCGGCGAAGGTCCGCTCCACAAGCGCGGCAAAATTGATTAGACTGGATTTCTTCTAAGCCGCAATCCGGACAGTACATGATCGTTCAACCTTCCTCATTGATCGACTAACGAATCTAAATCAAAAAGGGTTTCAAGCTTCGCTTTCGAGCATCTTTTTTGCTTCGCTCAACTCTTGTTTATGAGCGTCGGTGACAATCGGATAATGCAGGTCCAGCGAATCAAGTTTTTTCACAATGATCTCCGAGACGGCTAATCGGGTAAACCATTTCTTGTCCGCCGGAATCACGTACCACGGCGACTTTTCGGTCGACGTCGCTTCGATAGCTTCCGTGTAGGCTTTCATATAATCGTCCCAAAGGGCCCGCTCTTTAACATCGCCCATTGAGAATTTCCAGTTCTTCGCCGGCTCGTCGATTCTCGACAAAAACCGGCCCCTTTGTTCCTTTTTCGAGATGTTGAGAAAGAACTTTATTACGTGGGTGCCATTTTCAGCAAGATGCTCTTCCCAATCCCGGATGTGCTTGAACCGCTTTTTCCAAATGCCATTATCGCCTTTCACATCAGGCGGAAGCTGCTGCGATTGTATTATGCCCGGATGAACCCGAACGACCAAAACCTCTTCGTAATGCGAGCGGTTGAATATGCCGATTTTTCCCCTTTCGGGCAAATTCTTCTGACATCTCCACAGAAAGTCGTGATCAAGTTCCTCCGGCGATGGCTGTTTGAACGAAACAACATGGCAGCCTTGCGGGTTGATGCCGCTCATTACGTGCTCGATTGCTCCGTCTTTGCCCGCCGCGTCCATCGCCTGAAAAATAATCAGCAGGGAATGTATATCCTGGGCGTACAAGACATCCTGTAGCTCGGCCATCCGCTCGACATTTTTCTCAAGGTCTTTCACCGCTTCTTTTTTATCGGTATAATCGCCGGTGAAATCGGTCGGATGGTTTTTCAGATTAAGTTTTGAGCCTTCGCGTACGAGAAATTTATCGGTTTTCATATTTGGTTAACGGGCATAAACGCGACTGTATAGGAGTGCGGACACTCCGATAAGAGCACGCTCGTTCACACTCGCGTTTCTGCCCGAGTTACACGAATAACACGAATTTGATGAAAATACTATCAATAATCTTTCTCCTAAGCCTTTCGGCTACAGTCCTTGGACAGTCTAAGCTGGTGCCGCAAAAGGTTAGTCTGGCGAGCGGCAAATCGTTTAATCTCAACCTGCCCGCCGATTTTGAAATTATTCCGGCGGCCGAGGGGTTGAAGCGCGTCCGGTTTTTCGCGAAGGCGCCCGACGGACGCATTTTCGTCACCTATCTTTACAATCTGACCGACAACAAACGCGGTGCGATCTACATTCTTGACGGCTGGAATGCCCAAACGGGGAAATTTACCAAGGTCATTCCATATATGACCGGACTGCACAATCCGAACAGCGTGCAGTTTTATCATGACGACCAGAATCGTGATTGGCTGTACATAGCGGAAACCGACAAACTGACCCGACGGCGCTTTACGAACGGCGAGGAAAAGCCGACCGACCAGCGCCCGCAAACCCTTACCACATTTCCCGATTACGGCCTTAGCTATAAATACGGCGGCTGGCACCTGACGCGTACGATTGCTTTTTCGCCGAATGGGAAACTTTACGTTTCGGTCGGCAGCAGCTGCAATTCGTGCGAGGAGAAAGAGAAAGTCCGTGCCAGCGTGATCGAAATGAATCCAGACGGAAGCGGCCAGCGCCAGTTCGCGAGCGGCCTTCGTAATGCGGTTGGCCTAAAATGGTTCGGCAATTTCCTGTGGGCAAGTAATCAAGGCTCGGACCATCTCGGCCTAAACCGGCCGGACGAGACTTTTTACGCTCTTAAAGACGGAGCCGATTATGGTTGGCCGTATTGCCATTCGTCGAACGGTAAGATCTTCGCCGATCCGAAATTAAAACGGCTGGGCGGCTGTCGCAATGTCACAAAGCCCTATGCATTTTTTCCCGCCAGAAGTTCCGCACTCGGGTTTGACCTTTTCGACGATGCCGCGTCCAGCCCAGTGATAAAGGATGCTTTTCTAGTTTCGCTCCACGGCTCGACAAACAAGGCCATCGGTCACGGCTACAAGATAGTTGTCCTGCGAAAAGGACAAAAGCTGCAAGACTTTATGACTGGGTTTCTAAAGGGCGGTACTGTGAACGCCCGCCCGTGCGACATCTTGAAGCTTGACGCCAATTCGTTTCTCTTTACCGACGATCACGGAGGCGTCGTTTACTACGTGAGAAAGAGGCAGTAGCTGGACCAATGCGTCTTTACTATTTGCCCGCTACTATTTACTATTCAACTAATGAATATAGGAATTACGGTTTATCCGACCTATGGCGGAAGCGGCATTGTCGGCTCTGAACTCGGCCGGGACCTCGCGGAACGCGGCCACAACGTACATTTTATCTCCTCGGTCTTACCGACCCGCGTCACGCAGCTTGGCGAGCGCGTTCATTTTCACGAAGTCGAGATGATGTCCTATCCGCTCTTTGAGCACCAGCCGTACGACTTGGCTCTTGCGACGAAAATGGCTACCGTAATGCGCTCTGAAAGCCTGGATCTGCTGCATGTTCATTATGCGATTCCGCATTCGATCAGCGCAATATTGGCCCGCGAATCAATCAAACAAAAGCGTTATGTGCCCGTAATAACTACTCTGCACGGCACCGATATTACGCTTGTCGGTGCCGACCGGAGCTATCTGCCGATAACGCGTTACGGCTTGCAGCAGTCGGACGGAGTAACGGCAGTTTCTAAATTCTTAAAGCGAGCAACAATTGAGACCTTTGATTTTGACGAGATCGAAGTAATTCCTAATTTTATCTGCTCTCTCCATTACAGACGTCTGGAAGATTCGCCGCTTCGACAGGAATTGGCACCGAACGGCGAAAAGCTGCTTGTCCATGTTTCGAACTTCCGCGCCGTCAAGCGGCCGGTCGATTGCGTTGAAATCCTTGCCAAGCTTAAAGAAAACGGGGAAGATGTTCGGCTCGTTATGGTTGGCGACGGGCCGGAAAGGTCGGCGGTTTATTACCGTGCGGAACAATTGAAGATGAACGGCGATGTCTTGTTTGTCGGTAAACAGGCGAATATCGCCGATTATCTTGGTGTTTCGGACGTGTTTCTGCTTCCATCCGAGTTGGAATCGTTCGGCCTTGCCGCTCTTGAAGCACAGGCCTGCGAGCTACCTGTCATTGCCACTCGCATCGGCGGAATCCCCGAGGTTGTCAACGACGGCGAAACCGGCTTTTTGAGCGATGTTGGCGATGTTGTAAAGATGACCGAAGACACGCTTGTTTTGCTTAGGAATGAAGAGCTTCGGCGGACCTTCGGCGAGCGGGGCCGGGAGCTCGCGATTCAGCGTTACAGCACGGACAAGATAATTCCGCAGTACATTGCCTTTTACGAAAAGATCGTGCAAAAGGCAAAAGCTGCGGCGGCGTAGCGGAGCGCGGACACTCCTCTCCGCGACAAACGGAACGCGGACATTCCTGTCCGCAACGCCTTGTTTTTCAGAGGCGTGAACGGCCGGATACGCCGTGTTTGTCGGCAGCCGTTCGTGCTTCGCACTCATTGGGACAAGAGTGTCCCGGCTCCAATATGCTCAAACGTTACATGCACAAACGCGAACGCTACTTTGCGATGTTAAACGACAACCGCGTTGTGCGCCCGTTTGAATGGGGAACGGAATTTATCACCGATCGTCCGAACGGCGACGACCCGCGAAAACTGTTCAGCGAATATTCGAAGCGCATGGTTGCGAACAGCGACGAGTTTTTCTTTTCGCCGCAAGTCGATGATTATAGCTTAAAAAGCTCCCCTCCTTACGAAG
>DLHV01000255.1 GCA_002483395.1 Chloracidobacterium sp. UBA7659
GAGGCTTTCGGCTGAGAGTATCTGCGTTGACACGAGTGTTCCGGCTCCGCCGTCGATCGACATATCCGGCTTTTGAATGCCGAACTGATCGGGAAAAGTGCGTTTGAGGTGGCCGACCGTGCGGCGGTGTTTTGCAGTTTGCCGTCGTCGGAGAACTGCAGATCGTCTTTGGCGGCCGCGAATAGAAGCTGAGGCGATCTTGCACCTGCATCGGCCAGAGATCGCGTAAGTTCGTCGCTTGCATCGCGCATTCGAAGCGTGTTTTGCAGTGAGGTGTTTTCCGTCCTTAGCCGTTCAGCTTCAGGATCGTTTATGGTGTCTGTCGATGGAACCGAAGGCGTCTCGTTCTCTGCCTTCGGCTCCGCTGATTGCGATTTTTGTTGTTGTACGTTGTCCATACAACGTGGAGGTTAATGACACACCGCCAAAATTGGAATACTGATTTTGACGATATGCATGATAGGAACGATACGAATGAAAGGAATGAAAAGAACGATGCGAATGATTTGCACGATTTGGATGATATGCACGAAACGCAAGCTTCACTAAGAGGCCAACTGCCGCAGCAATAAAAATTTCATCGCCCGCCTTCATTTCTCTTTATTCTCCATCCGTTCATCCAAACTTCGCGCCCATCGTATAAATGAATCCTCAAAGACCAGCCAGCCGATAGCAGTCGGCCCGCCGCCAACGGTCTCGAACGTCCCGTCTTCGCATAGTTTGATCAGCGTTTGCCGCGAGGGTGGCGGGATGATGATGCGATGCTTCTTTATAAGCCTTTCGATCTCGGATAACCGCATCTTTGTTCGCGGCTGAAAATCCAATGTTTGTTTTATCTCTGTTGTCTTCATACTCGGCGCTCCTTTAAGGATGACAGGCGGGACGAAGCCTTACATATCATTCGTATCGTCCAAATCATTCCTATCATTCGTTTCATTCCTATCTTCAAAATCGTCATATTTCTTCCAAATTACCATATGTATCCGGCACCGAATGATCTAGCCTGCATATGGCCGGACGTTATGTAAAGCGGCGAGAATAGCAGTAATAACAATGTCGCCCAACATCGTCCGTCCGTTTTATAGTATCAAACATATGTATTGATTGCAAGAAATTATTTCATCTATGAAACATGGAGAAACAATGGCATTTACAGAGATAGACAAGCTAAAGGCAATGGCGATAGTTCATATTTTCGAGACCTCGCGTCCCTTCGGCGACTACGCGGCATACGCCGTCCTCAACGACGGTGCTGGTGTTTCGTATGGGATCAATCAATTCACGCACCGTTCCGGCTCGCTATTAGCTGTAATCGATAGATACATTAAGTGCGGCGGTGAGGTCGGCACGTCGGTATTTGAAGAAAATATTGCTGTTCTGCGATCGGCATCGCCGAACGCGATCCGGATCGCGGCGGCAAACAAGCACTTGGAAAAAGCCTTGAAAGCAGCGGCCGCAACTGTCGAAATGCGCGCCGCTCAGCACACCATCGCCTTTGAAAGATATCTGCGGCCGGCGATCGAAGCATGCGAAGGCTCAGAATTCACAACGCCGCTTTCTCTCGCGGTCATTTACGATTCGATCAATCACGGTTCTTGGGAGCGAATGCGCGACCGCGTATCTATTTCAGCACCGGCGAATGCTTCGATGCTCGGCTTTGAAAAAGCGTGGATCACGGAATACGTCCGCAACCGCCACGAGTGGCTTCGAAACGTCCCGCGGCTCCGGCCGACCGCATATCGAACTGTATTCTTTCTTACTCAGATCGCGCGAAGCAATTGGGATCTGGACTTGCCGATTTCTGTCCACGGCATAGCGCTCAACAATAAACATTTTCAAACGGCGAATGAAAACGCGGCCGTTCAAATTCCGCCTAGCAGCCCACCTCAAACCCTGCCAGAATCTTCCACCAACGATCGCCTGCCCGCGCGGGCGATCCCCGCCAAAAATGAGACGGCAGACCCGTTGGACAAGGTACGGGAAAAAGTGGACGCCACAGCCGAGACATACGACCAGATCGAGGCGATTGTCCGTACCGTTCTTACGCGGACGGACGCCGCGAAGTCGCTCTGGGCCACGGTCGTCGGGACGATCTGGCAAAGCCTGTGGGCAGTAGTCTCTTTTGTGATCGGCTTGCCGAATGAAGTCTGGCTGGTCGTCGCACTGATCGTCGCAGCGCTAATGCTCTTTTATCTTTACCGACAATTCGCACTCGGGAAGATCCGGGAAACGCTCGGCTTCCGCGTCGCGAATTGCCTAAACTCGAACAACCCGAGATCCGATCTCGTGGAGAAAACATATGAATGATGTCAAGAATATTCTCATCGCCTGGATAAGCACGTCGCCGTCGATCCTCACTGCGATCGAAACGAAGACCTTTATCACCTTCGTGTCGGCAATCATCCTGCCGGTACTGTTTTTTACCATCGGCAAAACCGTCGATGTAATGCTCCAGATCTATTTTCGAAACCGCGACGAAAAGCGGCAAAAGGAGCAGAAATGACACTCGCATTGAAATACAAAATATACGCAGCCGCTATCGTCGCCGCTGCAATTTCCGTCGGAGTTCTGGCCGGTGCCGTTTGGTCGAATCATAAGATCGTAAAGCTCGAACACTCGGTCAAAGTGGCAAAACAGAACGCTGAAGTTATCGAAAGCGGCTCGCGCGAACTCGAGCAAAGAGCCGACGAATACAAACAAAAAATCGAATACCTCGAAGGATCGCTATCCGAACTGGAAACGATAGCAAAGAAACAAGATGAAAAACTTAAAGAACTGGCAAACTATACAAACACTGCTCGCGACGGCGTTCGCGGTGCTCGCGCTGTCCGAACAATCGAAAGCACAAACGCCGAACTCTGCTCCAAACTCGCCGAGCTCGGGCATCCGTGCGGTGAGTTAAAACGAATGCTCAAACCAAAGAATCATCAACGCGTGTGCCGCGACAGCCGAGGAATTATCTAAAACTCGCCAGCTCGCCGCGGCACTCGAAGACGAAAACAAAACACTTTCCGAACGGCTCGAAACCGCAAACCAATCGTCTGCTCTTTTGAAAGAAATAAATGAGACGCGCAAAAGCGAGGCGGAATCCTTGAAGGCCGCGCTCGCGGCAAAAAACGAAACGATCGCCGCCAAGGATGCCGTGATAAGCAAACAGGACGAGTTGGTGCGGGAATTGAAAAACAAAAAGACATCGCCGTGGAAACGATTAGGCGACGTGCTTCTCGGCGTCGCCGTCGCAACACTACTCAAATGAAGCATTCGGGCAGAAACGCGAGTGTGAACGAGCGTGCATCCATGCGCTCAAAAAGAAGAACCTAGGCGCCCGTATGCACGCTTCCTAACGGTCGCGTTTCTGCCCGCAGCAAACGAAGGATACATATTATGCCAACTAAAATACCGCCCCAAAAGATAGAAGACTGCAAACGGATCTATCTAAAACACAAAGGCCGAAACTATAGCCTTATCGAAAAGGAAATGCGCGAACTTGGTTATGCGACCTTTTCGGCACGCTGCCTCAGCCATACACGAAGCCGCCGATATTTTCGCGAAGGCTGGATAAAGCGTTTCGGATGGGACAAATTATTGGACAAGAAGCAATGGAAAAACATCGATCTCCGACGAATCCGGCAAGGATTTCCGGCTTTTCTAAAGAAATCGATGCCGAACTGGAAATGGGCCTGGGACTATCAGGAGTTGATCTACACGGCACTCGACCGCATCGTCAACGGCCACTCGACGCGGCTCATGATATTTTTGCCGCCGAGACATGGCAAGAGCGAGCTTGTAACGATCCGATATTCAGCCTGGCGTTTTGAGATCGATCCGACCTTGCGCATCATCATCGGCAGCTATAACCAGAAGCTCGCCAACAGATTCTCACGAAGGATCAGAGAAATAGTTCGGACGCGCAGCACCAGTGAAAAATTCAACCGCAGCAGGCGGCAACAGGCAGCCTTTGCGCTGAACAAACAAAAGACGGCGGTGGATGAATGGGAAACGACAGCCGGCGGCGGCGTCAAGGCAGTCGGAGCGGGTGCGGGCGTAACGGGTTTTGGAGCGAATCTGATCATAATCGACGATCCGATCAAGGGGCGCGCCGAAGCCGAAAGCAAGAATAACCGCGAACGCGTTTGGGATTGGTTCAACGACGATATCCACACGCGGCTCGAGCCCGGCGGTGCAATCATTTTGATACAGACGCGGTGGCACGAAGACGACCTTGCGGGAAGGCTGCAGAAAGAAATGAAGGACGGAGGAGAGCATTGGGACATTGTCAGTTTGCCCGCACTGGCCGAAGAGAATGACCCGCTTGACCGAAGCGAGGGCCAGGCACTTTGCCCCGCGCGTTTTACAAGGCGGGCGCTGCTCGCGACAAAGAGAAG
>DLHV01000240.1:0-1521 GCA_002483395.1 Chloracidobacterium sp. UBA7659
ACCGCAAAGTCGCCGACAAGCGCGTCTTCCCGGCCATGGACATTCTCAAGTCCGGCACCCGCAAGGAAGAGCTCCTGATCGGCAAAGAAGACCTCAGCCGAATCTGGGTCATGCGCCGCGTCCTAAACCCGCTGTCACCGGTCGAGCAAATGGAGGTCGTTCTTGAGCGTCTATCCAAGACCAAGACGAACGCGGAGTTCTTAGCGTCGATGCAAACTTAGGCCCTGTCAGCAGTGAGTAGTAAATCGTGAATAGTGGATGCGTTTGACGAATTCTGCTATTCACGATTTACTATTTCACGATTCACGATTCATTTTTTATGCGTGTAGCCGTTATATCTGCGGAAGCAGTGCCCTATTCAAAGACCGGCGGGCTGGGCGATGTCGCCGGGGCTTTGCCGAAGGCGCTGAAGCAGGTCGGCGTCGATTCGGTGTTGATCACGCCGTGCTATTTGCAGACGAAGGGCGAATATCTGTGGAACACCGCAATCGACGATCTAATGGTCGATTGGCGGGGCGGCGTTTACCGTGCGAAAGCGTTTTATAGTGAGGCCAACGGCTCGCCGACCTTTCTTATTGACGCTCCCTCTCTGTTTCACCGCGACTCGATCTATGGCTACCGGGAAGACCACGAGCGTTTTGCGTTCTTCAATCACGCGGCTTTGGTCCTTATCCAGCGGATTGGTGCGCCGCCGGATATCGTTCATCTTAATGACTGGCACTGTGGATTTGCCGCGGTCGAACTGGCATCCAAGCGGCTTTGGGATGCGTATTGGAGAAGCACGCGGACCGTGTTCTCGATACACAACATGGCATACCAGGGTGTTTTCGGCACCGAGGAGTTGTGGGAGTTCGGTTTTGGCGGCGATCTTGAAAGGAACGCGTTTTTGTCGAACGGGGCTGCCTCGGCGATGAAAGCCGGCTTGTCGCTGTCGGATACGCTTTCAACCGTTTCACGCCGCTACGCCCTCGAGATTCAAACGCCGGAAAACGGTTACGGCCTCGATTGGCTTACCCGGCAGCGTGCGAACCGGTTGATCGGTATCACTAATGGCGTCGATTACGAGGTTTGGAATCCGGCGACGGACAGTGAACTCGGTGCCAATTTCAATGTAGACGATCTTGGCGGCAAGCTTGATTGTAAACGTGATCTGTTGGAGCATTTCTCGCTGCCCGTCAAAATGGACCGGCCGATTTTCGCCAACGTCACGCGGTTGACCGCGCAGAAAGGCATCGATCTGATGATGCAGGTCGCCGGCGATATCTTATCGACCGGTTCCTACATCATCTCGCTTGGTTCAGGCGAAAAGCGATACGAGGATTTCTGGCAAAGCCTGCGGGATTATGCACCCAGCCAGGTTGGGATTTATCGCGGCTACAACGAAAGCCTGGCGCATAAGATCGAAGCTGGTGCCGACATGTTTTTGATGCCATCAAAGTTCGAGCCGTGCGGATTAAATCAGATGTATAGCCTGCGATACGGTACGGTGCCGATTGTTCGGGCGGTTGGCGGTTTGGACGA
>DLHV01000240.1:1543-4427 GCA_002483395.1 Chloracidobacterium sp. UBA7659
CGACAAGTTTTTGGAGAGAATCTACGAGTCTCTTTTTGCCTATGCCGACCCGGACACCTGGAGAAAGATTCAGCGCAACGGTATGTCTGAAGATAATTCCTGGGAGAACGCGGCCCGGAAATATGTGGAGCTGTATAATTGGACGAGGAATAGTTGAGAATTGAAAATGGAGAATTGAGAATTTTTGATGGACAATGTTCGTGAAAACCCGTTGAAAGAAAAGTCTTATGGTTTTGCTCTTCGTGTGGTGAAAGTATACAAACATCTTGCGTTTGAAAATAAGGAGTATGTGTTGTCCAAACAACTCTTGCGATCTGGCACGTCGGTAGGCGCGAATATCGCAGAGGCCAATCAAGCCCAATCCCGTCCAGACTTTATCAGCAAGCTTTCAATCGCATTGAAAGAAGCCGTTGAAACGGAATATTGGCTGTTTCTTTTGCGTGACAGTGAATTTTTAACAGTAAAGCAGGCGGATTCTCTGATAGAGGATTGTGTTGAGCTGAAAAAGATGTTGATTTCAGCGGTTAAGAATTCGAAAGCCAAGAAATCGTAATTATCAATTCTAAATTTTCAATTCTCCATTTAATCTATGATCATTGTAATAATAGGAGCCCAATGGGGCGATGAGGGAAAAGGAAAGGTCGTCGATCTGCTCGCGGATCGATTCGACATCGTTGCTCGCTATCAAGGCGGGCACAATGCCGGACATAGTGTGTATGTCGGCGATAAGGCATTTGTCTTACGTCTTTTGCCGTCGGGGATAATCCATCCCGGCAAGACGTGCGTTCTAGGCAACGGAATGGTCATCGACCCAAAGGCGTTTTTTGAAGAGGTCGATCAGATAAAGGAAAAGGGAATCGATATATTGCCCGAACGGCTCAAGGTTTCGAGCCGCGCGCATTTGATCATGCCTTATCACCGAGCGCTGGATCATACGTCGGAAGAGCGGCTCGGCAACGAGAAGATCGGCACTACGCTTCGCGGCATCGGCCCTGCGTACGAGGACAAGGCCGGACGGCGGGGAATTCGCGTATCGGATGCAATGTCGCCCGACATACTGAAATTGCGGGTTGAGCGAAATCTCGAAGAAGCAAATCGCATCATTGTTCTCTTTGGCCAGCAGCCGCTTCGGGCGGACGAAATACTGGAAGAGATCTCACCGCTTGTCGAACGCCTCAGGCCGTTCGTCTGCGAAACATCCCATTTTCTTTCCGAAGCACGAAAACAGAACCATAAGATCCTTCTCGAAGGTGCTCAGGCGACGCTTCTTGACGTAGATCACGGAACTTATCCATACGTTACCTCGTCAAATCCTACGGCCGGCGGAGCTTCGGTCGGTGCCGGAATTCCTCCTCATCATATAAGCGGCGTTTTGGGCATCGTCCGAACTTATGCCACGCGCGTCGGCGAAGGCCCGTTTCCGACCGAGATGCTCGATGCCGAAGAAGATATGGCTAATTTGATCCGCCAACGCGGCAATGAATACGGATCGGTCACTAAACGCCCGCGGCGGTGTGGATGGTTCGACGCTGTCGCGACAAGGTATGCGGCGGAGCTTAACGGTTTCGACTCGATCGCGTTGACAAAGCTCGACGTGCTCGACGCTCTTGACGAGATCAAAGTCTGCGTAGGTTATGAGATCGAGGGCGTAAGGGTTGACACATTCCCGGCCGGTTCTCACGATCTGCGGCAGATAAAGCCGGTTTATGAAACGCTCGAAGGCTGGAAATGTGAAACGGTTGGAACGACCGCGATTGCCGACCTTCCAGCAAATGCTCAGAAATATGTCGAGTTCCTTTCAGAGTCGGTCAGCGTCGAGATCGGGTTAATTTCGACCGGCCCCGAACGCGATCAGACGATCATCCTGCCGGATTCAGTTATGGAAGGTTGGTTCAAGAATTAGCTGTTATGAATGGCGAGCCGGACGTTCGCGTAGTCAAGTTCGAAAGTGCTTTTGCAAAAGCATTTGCAGATCTTAATTACGAGTGGATAGCAAAAGATTACAATATCGAAGAACATGACCGGGAGATGCTCGATTCGCCCTTGGAATATGTGATAGAAAAGGGCGGTCAGATCTTCGTTGCTTTGGTGGATGGTCAGCCCGCCGGAACCGTAGCTTTGATTTTCGTCGATGACAGCACATTTGAGTTGGCGAAAATGGCGGTTTCTCCTGCGTTTCGAGGATTTGGTCTTGGCGACGAGTTAATGAAAGCCTGTATCGACTATGCCGTGGCAACCGGGAGGTCGAAGATAGTGCTCGAATCGAATACCAAACAGGCGGCGGCGATCAATCTTTACCGGAAGTTCGGCTTTTTCGAAACGCCGCTCGACCCGAACTCGCCTTACGAGCGTGTTAATATTCGAATGGAACTTGCCATCACGGATGTGAATATGTAGAATTTTGGTTTCGGTTGACCCACATCAACCGTGTGGTCCGATAGCTCAGTCGGTAGAGCAAATGGCTTTTAACCATTGGGTCGAAGGTTCGAGTCCTTCTCGGATCACCAGTTTCGAATCACTCGTTCGGATGCTTTTCTGGCATCCTTCTTTTTTAGAACGATTTAGCCTTTGTTGATTTAGGATTTTCGTGTTATAAAGTCTACATAACTCTTCCGGTAAAATGAGCCGAAAATCATTTCGTTTCCGCGTTGATATTATTTCGCGGATTGTATGGCAGCATACAGACGGTTTTACGTCCCCTGCCATATGCTAGTTCAAAATTGCCAAACCTGAAGACGCAGTTTGTTTTCAACGTTGACGTTTTAAGTACGAATTATCGTGCTTGCGCGTCGTTTGGGAGATTTACGGCGTTTCGGTCGTTGATGGCTCCCACTACTCACAAGGACTCGAAAAAAAACAAATGGAGGATTCGAAGATGGACGAG
>DLHV01000247.1:0-6679 GCA_002483395.1 Chloracidobacterium sp. UBA7659
GCGTCATTGTTGTAGCCATTCGCAGAAAAGGCGGCGAATTGGCGTTCCAGCCAAAGGGCGATACGCTTGTCAACGACGGCGATCTGCTGATCGTCATCGGTAAGGCAGAGACAGTGCAGCAGCTGATCAAAGCGGGTAGAACATGAAGGTTTTGGTGACTGGCGGCAGCGGNNTACGCACGTCCGAAAATATTTAGGCGCGGATGATTTTTCACGACGCTCGAATCTCGACATTTTGAATCTCAACGACGTCAAGGCGGTTGAGGACTACGATATGGTGGTTCATCTCGCCGCTCATCTTGACAAAGATCCGCAGGCGGCCGATGAGGTTTTTCTCACTAATGTAGAAGGCACGGTCAATATCCTTCACAATATGCGCAAGGATGCGATCTTCATTTTCGCTTCGACAAAGGACATTTATGGCAGGTTTGCGGACAATTACGCTGAGGTCCCGGAAACGTGTCAGACGTTGTACGCCGGTCAATCGGTACTCGAATGGTCAAAACTTATCGCCGAGAGATATGTTGAGTACTATGCAAANNTATGCAAATCAGATTGGCTTTCGTTCATGTATTTTCAGGCTTTCGACGATATATGCCCCGTTGAGCGAAGGCAACAAGCCGAACTTTGTAGGACATTACGCTGACGCGATAAACAAAGGCGAGCAAATCCGTCTGCCGGGCGGCGGCGTGCCGACGCGAGATCTGCTTCATATCGACGATCTCTCCGCCGCGTGTTCAGCCTTTGCGGATTCTGTGATCCGACATGGTTTATATAATCTCGGCGGCGGCGGCGGCAATGCGATTAGCCTGAGCGATCTTGTCGCAAAACTCGAAGAAGTTTCGGGGCTTCAGGCGATTGTGGACAAGGAAAATCCCGGCCCTTCGCCGGTTCCGTTAAATTACGTTTCAGACCTTACGCTGCTGCAGCAGGAGCTTGGTTGGAGGCCCCAGATCNNGTAGAGTTTATAGAGTTCGTAGAGTTTATGGAGTTGATCGCGTAGAATCAAACTCTGGAACTCTATGAACCCAAAGAAATCCATAAACTCGATAGTCGTGCGCGGCACGAACTGGGTTGGCGACTCGATAATGGCAATCCCGGCACTTCGGGAGCTTTCGCGGATATTCCCCGAAGCCGAGATCGTTCTGCATACACGAAAATGGGCCGAAGGCATTTTTCGGGACGCGGATTTTCTTGATCGGATCGTTACGTTCGATCCCGGCAAATGGAAGATCAAAGATGCTCTCGGCCAGTCCGAAATTTTGCGTGACCAGCGTTTCGATTTGGCGATACTCTTGCCGAACTCATTCGAATCCGCTCTGACTGCACGGCTGGCCGGAATACCAAGACGTATCGGCTACAATAAAGACCTGCGCGGTCTGCTCCTGACCGATCCGATAGCGATGCCTGAATGGAAAAATAAGCGGCACGAGGTCTATTATTTTCTGAACCTCATTGCCGAGGTCGAAAAACGCTTTGTTGGGACGAACACGGTTCTTAGCAGCGAGCTTGACTCGATGCTGCAAATTTCAGACGAAAGAAAAGCGGAAGCACGACATATCTTGAAAGCGGCCGGCGTCGATCCGATAAAAAAGATCATTGCGCTTGGGACCGGCTCGACAAATTCGCGTGCAAAACGCTGGGGAGCGGGCAGCTATGCAAAGCTGAACGACATGCTTCAAAATGAATTGCAGGCAAGCGTGATATTGGTCGGGTCAGGGGGCGAAACTGATGTAGCGGCGGAAGTTCGAAGGCTTTCGACGACGACGCCTATCGATATTACGGGAAAGACCGGACTGGCCGAAGCCGCGGCGATATTGAGCGTTGTCGATCTGCTGGTTTCGAACGACATGGGGCTTGCTCACATCGCCCCGGCGGTCGGGACAAAGACAGCGGTGATTTTCGGCCCGACTAATTCGGTGACCACGAGGCCATTTTCCGATAACGCCGTCGTCATTCGACACGACGTCGAATGTTCGCCTTGCATGCTCCGCGATTGTCCAATAGATCATAGGTGCATGACGCGTATGCCTGTTGAGGAAGTCTTCAATATTTGCCGCGAATTGTTAGCACCGGAACAAAGCGAATGAGTTCTCAAAACCAAATCAAACCGGCGGTGTTCATTGACCGCGACGGCACGTTGATCGACGAGGTCAACTTCCTTTCACGCGTCGAGGACCTGCATGTATTCTCGTTTACGAGGAAAGCCATCTCGATGTTGAAGGAGCGTGGCTTTTTGATCATTGTCGTTACAAATCAATCCGGGATCGGCCGGAATATCTATGACGAAGCGGCGATGCATTCGATCCATAAGCATATCCAGGAGGAGCTCGATGGAATGATCGACGCGTTTTATTTTTGCCCGCATCTGCCGTGCGACGGCTGCGAATGCCGGAAACCTGCCCTTGGAATGGTCGAGGGTGCAATGAAGGATTTCGATATCGATATGGCAAATTCGTGGATAATCGGCGACAAAAAGATCGATGTCGAAACCGGATTCAATGCCGGGATTAAAACCGCAATGGTAAGAACGGGTTATGGCAACGCGCACGTGAAGGAGCTTGAGCGGTCACCCGACATTATTGCCGTCGATCTGTTGAATGCCGTCGAGCTTCTGCTCATGTACTAATACGGCATGGTCGGCGGTCGGCAGCGTCACTGTGAACGTAGAACCCTTATTTTCGCCCTCGCTTTCCGCACGAACGGACCCGCCGTGAATTTCAACCAGGTTTCTGACGATTGCGAGCCCCAAACCTAATCCGCCGTTTTTCGAGGCGTTGGTCGTATCCTGCCTGAACCGTTCGAACACGAGCGGGAGGAACTCAGGGCTAATGCCTTTTCCGGTGTCCTTGATACTGGTCGTGACCGCGCCGTCTGCAAAGTTGACGGACACTTGGATCGGGGAGCCGTCCGGGCTGAATTTGATTGAATTGGTCAGAAGATTCGTAAAAATCTGTGTCAGGCGGTCGCGGTCGCCTCTGATCACGTGACCTTGACCCGATTCCTCAATATTGAGGCCGATATTCATATGCTTGGCTACTGCAATCGGACGGACGGTTTCGACGGCGTTCGAAACGACCTCGGCGGGATCGATCTCAACAATAACCAGTTGTAATTTGCCCGAAATGACGCGGGCGACGTCAAGCAGGTCCTCGATAAGGCGGTTCTGCGTTTCTGAATTCTTGATAATGGTGTTCAGCGCCTTTTCGGACTGCGTGGCGTTAAGGGTACCCCCCTTCATTAAGCGTGCCCAGCCCAGGATCGAATTCAGAGGCGTCCGCAGTTCGTGCGAGACGGATGCCATGAATTCGTCACGCAAACGGTTGGCGATCTCCGCTTCCCTGCGGGCACTTTTTTCGTTCAAAAGTAATACTTCACGTTCGCTGCCTATCTCCTTTAATTTCTCGTTCACCTCTTGGAGCTCGGTGGTACGCTGTACGACTTTCTTTTCGAGACTCTCGTTTGCCACAATAAGATCATTCTGCGCGACGCGGCGCTTCTTGCTTTCGGAAAGAACAATCAGATTGGCTAGGCCAAGCGATACGATCCCGGCACCGCTGCTTCCGATGAGAATCCAGATCGTCCAGGCAAGCCTGCGGTCAAGCCACTGCTCATTAGCCTGAAGCGTTGCGATCTCGATGTCCTTGATCTGAACGCTGGTGAACCGTATTCTATCAAGAAACTCCTTTCCCGCCTGCCACGGCAATTCGGCGACGGCCGCGTCAGGGCCTCCACTCTTGCGAATATCGATCTTTTTATCAGCTTCGTCGACATACTTTTTCAGTTGGGCCTCGAGTTGATCCAAAGCCTCTACTTGGGCCGGATTATTCACGGTCAATTGCCGCAACCTGCCAACGTTCTGAACTATTTTTGGTTTAGCCCGATTTAAAGGGTCAAGATAAGCGTCGATTCCTAGATAAAGGAAGCTTACCACCGCCGGTTGAATTTCGAGCGACAAAGCGTTTGTTTCGTCTACAGTCAACAAAACTTCCTTCGTGTGCTTCTCCCACTCAATTGCTTGCTGAATCGATACAGTGCTCTGATAAAAGACGAAACCTATGGTTGTCAGTATGAGGAAGACAACAAATAGTATGATCGGTAATTTTCGTTCGAAGGTCAGAGACATTGATTAAAATGCGGCCGCCGGACCTACGCGTTTGCGCGTCCAAAATCGTCGTCGAGCCTTTCTATATCGTCCTCACCGAAATAGCTTCCGGTTTGGGTCTCGATAAAGATCAATAGATCTGAGCTATGGGGGTTTTCAACACGATGCGCCATTCCGGTCCCGATGTCAATAGCTTCGCCGGTTTTGACTAGAATTTCGGCGCCGTTTAATGTTACTTTAGCAGTGCCTTGAACGACGAACCAATGTTCGGCCCGCTTTTGATGCCGCTGATAGCTAAGTCGTTTTCCCGGCAGCACTTCGATCCGTTTAACTTTGTAATTCTCTAATTCGTCCAGAATCGTAAAGCTGCCCCACGGGCGCCGTTCGAACGTCACTGCGATCTTTTCGTTTTCAGGCATATCCATTTCGCCCCGGCCATTTATGTTCAGTTTAAACGAAAAATACCTTTCCGCCAATGCAAAACAGATGACGGTTCAGACCTTGATCCTCGGCCGACTGGTCGTTATTTTCCTGCTGTTGGTAATCACATGGATCTGGTACAGCGGGCGGCTCACGCTGTCGATCAACAATTTTCCGCAAAGCGTCTTCGTCGGCTTTGTCGTTTCCGTTGGCCTGACCATTGTCTATTTTCTTCTGCTTCGACTTAGCAAGCATCTTAGATGGCAAATCCGGATGCAGTTTGCCCTTGATGCTCTCTTGATAACCTGGCTGGTCTGGCGAACCGGTGATCTTTCTTCACCATTTATCGTCCTTTATATAGTACTGATCAGTGTTTCGAGTGTCTTCCTCAAGCCTGTGTCGACAATGGTAATGGCCCTTGTCTGCATCGGGCTTTTTATGTCTTTGGTTATTTTGACCGCGGCCGGCACTGTTGTCTCGACCGGTGCCGCGTTGACCCCCGCAAAGATCGTACAAGGCATCAGCTTTAATGTCGTTGCGTTTCTAGTAGTTGGATTGCTCGCTGCGCGGCTGTCCGACCGAAGGTCTTCGGGCTTCGAACTTCAGGAAGCGACGAAGAACCTTGCCAATCTCCGGGCGCTTCACGAGAGGATCATTGAATCCATCCGTTCGGGCCTGATCACAACAGATCTCGAAGGGAATATTTACACCTTTAACGCCGCCGCGACCGAGATCACCGGATACCGGGCTGAAGAAATGGAGGGCCAAAAGATCGAGTCTTTGTTTGGGGACATCGGCCTGAAAATCCAGCAATCGCTCGGAGCAGTCGACGATGGCGATCAGCTTCCCCGCTTTGAAGCAAACCTTCTCACGCCCGATGGTTTCGCCGTACGCATCGGCTACAGCATTTCTCAGCTATTTTCGGAAGATAATGAAGCGACCGGCCTTATCATCACGTTCCAGGACCTAACGGAAATACGCTCAATGGAAGAAAGCGTCCGGCGAAAGGAGAGACTGGCGGCTGTTGGGAGGGTCGGTGCCGGGCTTGCACACGAGATCCGCAACCCGCTTGGCGCTATGCGCGGGGCCATCCAGGTGCTCGAATCGAATATGCCGGCCGAATCGATCCACGCGGATCTAATGGGCATAATTCTTCGGGAGTCCGACCGATTGAACAGCATCATCACGAATTTTTTGAGTTACGCGAGGCCGAAGGTCGGAAAATTCGCGGAGGTGGACACCTGCGAGGCCATCCGCGACACCATCAAGCTTCTGCGGCATAGTCCCGACGTTAAGGATAGCCACCAACTCGAAGGTCTGTTGCCGCCGCAACCTGTATTTATCTCCGCCGATGCCACGCAATTGAAGCAAATCTTCTGGAACCTTGCCCGAAACGCGATTCAGGCGATGCCGCATGGAGGAAATCTTTCTATTAAGCTTGAGCCGATTTCAAACAACCGCATCCGGATTGTTTTCGAAGACACGGGAAATGGAATGTCGCCGGAAGCGGTCGAGCAGCTATTCGAACCGTTTTCCAGTTCGACGTCGGGCGGCACTGGGCTTGGCCTCTCGATCGTCTATCAGATCATCCGCGACCATAACGGCACGATCAACGTCCGAAGCATTGAGGGAGAAGGGAGCGTTATAACGGTAGAGCTGCCGTCCGAAAATCGGAGGATCACGCCCGTGAACGAAGCAGAGAACATTGAGGATTCCGTTGCGCCAAACAGGTTGAAAGGTTTTTTAAAGGTGAAAAAAGAAGAATCAAAAGTTTCTTCTTGAATTTTACGCCTCTATTCTGTGAAAATAGATGATGCGGGTTCTTTTGCTCCGCGTGAGCGCACACCTCGGTTACTAATTCTACAAGTTCACAATGTCAAACATTCTCATCGTTGATGACGAACAAAGTTACAGACAGCTTCTAGGCCTGGTATTCGAAACTGACAGCCATCAGATCAAGACAGCGGTTAATGGTCGTGAAGGATTGGAAATGCTGCAAANNAAAGTTACAGGCAGCTTCTCAGCCTCGTTTTTGACGGCGACGGGCACACGATGCGTACCGCGACGAACGGCCGCGAAGCGCTGAAGTCGCTTGAAGAAGAGCCGGCCGACCTTATCATTTCGGATGTAAAAATGCCCGATATGGACGGCATCG
>DLHV01000247.1:6745-8014 GCA_002483395.1 Chloracidobacterium sp. UBA7659
GCCGACGATTTTATCCAAAAGCCCTTCGATGTTGAGGAACTAAAGCTGATCGTCCGAAAAACGCTCGAAAAACAAGCGTTGATCGACGAAAACCGTGCCTTCAAACGTGCTCAGCGCGAGCGTGGCAGCGTAAAGAACATAGTCGGCAACTCGGCGAAAATGCACGCTATCTTTCAGATGATCGAAACCGTTGCCGAGGTCCAATCGACCGTTTTGATCACCGGCGAAAGCGGCACNNACCCGGACATTGGAATGGTACTAATGACGGCATTTGCGACGGTAGATACTGCCCGCGAAGCCTTCAAGTTGGGGGCGGATGATTTTATCCAGAAGCCCTTCGATGTCGAGGAATTAAAACTTATTATCAGGAAGACCCTTGAGAAACAGGCCCTGATAGACGAAAACCGGGCTTTCAAACGGGCGCAGCGGGAACGCGGCAGCGTGAAAAATATNNAATCATCAAAAATGCTTGCGGTGTTCCAGATGATCGAAACCGTTTCTGAAGTAAATTCGACTGTTCTCATTACCGGCGAGAGTGGAACGGGTAAGGAACTTGTAGCCCGTGCAATACATGACCTCTCAGATCGGGCAGAACGTCCGTTTATCTCGATAAACTGCGGAGCCTTTACCGAGACGCTTTTAGAATCAGAGCTTTTTGGATACGTTAAAGGCGCTTTTACCGGAGCGAATACTAACNNATTCAGGAACGATCTTCCTTGACGAGATCGGCGAAATGACGCCTGCAATGCAGGTCAAACTACTCCGCGTCCTACAGGAGCGGCGCATACGTGCCGTAGGCGCTCATGATGAAGTAAGCATTGACGCCAGGGTGATCGCGGCTACAAACCGCGACCTGAAATCAATGGTTGAAGACGGAAGCTTCCGTGAAGACCTGTTCTATCGAATATCCGTAATCCCCATTCATCTGCCTCCGCTCAGAGATCGTAAAGAAGACATCCCCGATCTGGTTGAACATTTCTCAAGGAAATTTTGCGCCCAGACCGGAAAGGAACTCAGCGTCACCCCCAAAGCGATGGAGCTGCTCNNAATTATGCCTGGCATGGGAATGTACGTGAGCTTGAACACACTATCGAGAGGGCTGTCGCACTTGAAAGAACTGAGGAAATACAGCCCGAGCGTTTACCTGACCACATAACTAATTATAATCCCGCAAGAATTAACGCGGAATTTGATTTCCCTGACGACGGCATCCACCTTGTCGCTCATCTCGAAAATCTGGAAAAGACCTACGTCGTCGAAGCCCTGAGC
>DLHV01000010.1:0-175 GCA_002483395.1 Chloracidobacterium sp. UBA7659
ATTCGGACGGCTCCCGCGAAATCTTCGCAAGGCCAGGCTCCGGGTTCGCGGCTCGCATCTCTGCCGTCATTAACGAATCGAACAACATCTGCTCCACCCAGGAGTGCTGGAGCGGGTAGAGCAGGTGGATCATCTGATCAAACAATCCGCAATCCAAAATCCGAAATCGAAAATC
>DLHV01000010.1:227-3494 GCA_002483395.1 Chloracidobacterium sp. UBA7659
ACTATCGAATCGATACGGTCCGAGATCGGCAACTGCACACGCTGTCCTCTCTATACGGGCCGAACGCAGGTCGTGCACAGCACGGGTAATTTCAATGCCGATCTGATGTTCGTCGGCGAGGCTCCCGGAGCGGATGAGGACGAGCAGGGTTTTCCGTTCGTCGGGCGTGCTGGGCAGCTTTTGACGAAGATCATCGAAAGCATCGGAATGCGGCGTGAAGATGTATTTATCGGCAATATTAATCGCTGCCGGCCGCCGGGAAACCGCCAGCCTGAGCCGATCGAAACCGCTGCCTGCCGTCCCTTTTTGCTGCGCGAGGTCGCGGTCGTCAAGCCGAAGGTCATTGTCGTTCTGGGGGCGACCGCCGCCCACAATCTGCTGCAAATTAAAACGCCGATCTCAAAGCTGCGCGGCAATTTCCAGGAATATCTGGGTGTAAAGGTCATGCCGACGTTTCATCCGGCCTATCTGCTGCGCGATCCGCATAAGAAACGGGAAGTTTGGGAGGACATGAAGAAGGTAAGGGATTATTTGAATTCGCTCAACCGGTAGCTACGGGCAGAAACGCGACCGTTAGGGAGCGTGCATGTGGGCGCTGCGTCCTGCCGGGGGCCGATGCACGCTCGTTCACACTCGCGTTTCTGCCNNTCTGCCCGTACCGTCCGGGTCAATGTGTCGGTATTATTCTAAATTAGCGGAGATAGTCGTATGAAAAACCTGGTCGTTCTTCTCCTTGTTATTAGTTTTGTTTTTCTGCCGACGACCGTCGTTGCACAAAAAGGCTCGATGCCCGAGATAAAGCAGCTCCAGGGGCCGCAGAACCCGCGGCTTGGTTTTGTCATCCACGGGGGTGCGGGCGTTATTGCAAAAGGCTCAATGACGCCTGACGAGGAAAAACAATTCCGTGCGAAGCTCGAAGAGGCGCTACTGGCTGGATACAAAGCTCTGCAGGACGGCAAGTCGGGGCTTGATGCGGTCGAGATCGCCATACGCATTCTCGAAGATTCGCCGCTTTTCAACGCGGGCAAGGGAGCCGTTTTTACGCATGACGGCAAGAATGAGCTTGATGCTTCGATCATGGATGGCAAAACGCTAGCCGCGGGTGCCGTAGCGGGGCTGCGGCATGTTAAAAATCCGATTACGCTGGCACGGGCAGTGATGGAAAAATCGGAGCATGTGATGATGGTCGGAGCCGGTGCCGAGCAATTTGCAAAGGAGCAGAAGATCGAATTGGTCGATGAAAAGTATTTTTGGACTCAGCCGCGCTGGGATGCCCTGCAAAGGATCCTGAAGGAAGGGAAAGAGAAAAGTGAAAAGGAAAAAGTAAAAAGTCCAAATCCAAATACGGATCCCCAGAATAGCGATTACGCATTCCGTATTCCGCATTCCGCATTTGAGATGCCGTACAACAAATTCGGTACGGTCGGCGCGGTCGCCCTCGATAAAAACGGCGATTTGGCGGCGGGAACATCGACGGGCGGCATGACGAACAAAAAGTACGGCCGAGTCGGCGACGCTCCGATTATCGGCGCCGGAACTTACGCTAACAATCAGACATGTGCAGTTTCGGCAACCGGCTGGGGTGAATTTTTCATACGGCTCGGTGTCGCTCGTGATATCGGTGCGTTGATGGAATATCAGGCACAGACCGTACAGGGCGCGGCCGACAGGGTGATAAAGCAAAAACTGCAAAAGCTCGGCGGCGACGGTGGGATTATTGCTATAGATAAATTCGGCAACATCGGTATTTCGTTCAATTCCGAAGGAATGTACCGGGCGTATATAAACAGTGCAGGAAAGCCCGTCGTGGAAATCTATAAGGATTAGTTTTTTGCCCGCGAATCACACGAATAAACGCGAATAAAAGCCGAGATTTGCAGGCAGTCTTCACTAAATGTCCGCTCAACCTCGTTGATTTATTGGCGAAAATTCGCGTGATTCGCGGGCAGTTCTTCTCTTATGTTAACAGCAGAAATCGTAGCGGTTGGCTCGGAGCTTTTGACGCCGGAAAAGACGGACACGAACAGCCTTTGGCTGACGGGGAAACTGAACGAGATCGGCGTCGAGGTCAAGCTCAAGACGATCGTCGGTGATGACGAGGTTCGACTTGAAGAGGCGATCCGCGATGCAGTGAAGCGCTCGGATGTTGTCATAACCACGGGTGGGCTCGGGCCGACTGAGGACGACGTGACACGCCAGGTTTCCGGCCGGGCAGTCGGCAGGGAATTGATCTATCACGACGAGCTTGAAGCTGACTTGCGCGAGCGTTTCCGGCGTTGGGGGCGCGAAATGCCGGAGATAAATAAGCGGCAGGCTTATGTCATCGACGGTGCCGAGATACTGCCGAACCCGAACGGCTCGGCCGCCGGAATGATGCTCGAACTTGCCGACAAACTCTTTGTCGTGTTGCCCGGCCCGCCGCGTGAGATGAAGCCGATGTTCGAAACATTCGTGCTGGCGAAACTTAAAGAGAAAGCCGGTGAGATTCATGTAAAACGCCGCATTCTGCGCATTTCGGGGATGGGCGNNCGCGGTTGACGAATTGATCGCTCCGATATACAAGACCTACGAAAACGTCCAGACCTCAATTCTATTCACCAAAAGCGAGATCGAAGTTCACTTGTCGGCCCAATCCAAGACCGAGCACGAAGCGGATGCGACGCTTGAAGAATTGGCCGGGAAAATTGCCGATGCATTGGGAAACGCCGTTTTTGCGTTGAACGGCGAAAAGATGGAGGAAGTTGTCGGCAAAATGCTGACCGATAGCGGGAAAACATTGGCGTTGGCGGAAAGCTGCACAGGAGGTTTGATCGGCATGCGGCTGACGGATGTGCCCGGGTCGTCGAAATATTTTCTCGAAGGTTCGATCACGTATTCANNATTTCTCGAAGGGGCGATCACCTATTCGAATGATGCGAAAATCCGGACGCTCGGCGTGCCGCAGGAAGTGCTTGAGGCTCACGGAGCCGTAAGCCCGGAAACGGCGGAAGCGATGGCGGCGGGAATTCGTGAGAGAGTTAATTCAGACTACGCCGTTTCGGTCACGGGAATTGCCGGGCCGGACGGCGGCACGGACGAAAAGCCGGTCGGTACGGTGTTTATTGGCTATGCGGATGGTTCGGGTACGAAATCTCTCAAACTCACACTCCCGGGCGACCGGTATCTGATTCGCTGGAGATCGAGCCAGGCGGCGCTAGACTACCTGCGTCGGCAGCTGATCAAGAAAAAAAACTCCCCTCCTTGATAGGAGGGGTGGCAGGATTTAGC
>DLHV01000010.1:3592-6553 GCA_002483395.1 Chloracidobacterium sp. UBA7659
CCCTCCTAAACAAGGAGGGGAGTCAGAACGGCCATCAGCCGAACCAGCCACTGCTCCGCAAACGCAGCCATACACTTCATATTACGGACTGTTTCAGCCGGCGCGCTCAACTCAGAAATTAAATGTGATTCTCGCTAATAAACTCGAATAAAAGCTTGCAATTCCGCAGTCTAAATACGAAAATTAAAAAGGCTTTATATTTAGAGCCTTCATCTTTCAATGTTTTTGAAACTTTGCATGTCCCACCGCGTGTAAATTTTCGTAAACAAGCTTTTGACACCACGAAAAGTCGATAACGAAACATTATGAAAAGATCAATCTACGTCCAATTTTCGCTCACGTTTCTACTTGTGTTCTCGATGCTTTCACCGACGGCCATTTTGGCGTTGGGTGACGGCAAAAAACACTTTAAGATTGGAATGAAACACGAAGCCGCGGAGCTTTGGGACCAGGCCGCGGAGGAGTTTGCCCTCGCTGTTACTGAGGACCCGAAAAATCCCGAGTACCGGCTTCATTTGCAGCGCGCTTTGTTCAATGCGTCGCAAATGTATATGAAAAAGGGACGAACGGCGGCGGACAATAAAGATTATGAAGGTGCTTACATCGCCTTCAGAAAAGCTTACGCATTCGATCCGGTCAATGAGCTTGCAAAATCCGAGATGGCAAGAATGGTTCGCATGCAGCAGGGTGTGATCGATGAGGCAAACCCGGAAAACAGGACCGTCGATAATGGAAAAGTGAAACTTGTTCAGACTGGCTACAACCCTCAAAAAGCCGTTCCGGACCCGCTGCCCCAAAAACTTGAGCAGATCCGGCAGGTGCCGTTTCCGAGCGGGGTCCCTCTTGTGTTTATTGTTAAGGAACTGGCGAAAGACCTTGATCTGAACGTGCTGTTCGATGTTGACTCCCGGCTTGAAGGCCGCACCGTCAGGATCGACCTGAAGAATGTAACCTCGGCCAAAGCCCTCGATTACATATTTTTGCAGGAAAATCTTTTCTTTCAAAAGGTCGGGCCGCGGACGATCCTCGTCGCAACTGGCCTCCGCCGCACAAACTTTCAGCAGCTGGTCCTTCGTACATTCTATCTTGCCAACGCCAGCCCGGGCGACGTAAAAACTATCATCAATGCGGCGATCCCCGCTCAGCCGGGACGACCCCAGACGATCGTGCTGGAAGATAAAGCCACAAACAGCATTACGATCCGCGATACGAAGGAGAACATTCAACTTATCGGCAAATTGATCGCGTCGCTCGACAAGGACCGTGCGGAAGTCGTGATGGATGTCGCGATTTATGAGGTGAACAAGACTGACTTGCTGCAGTTTGGAAATCAGATCGGTACCACTGACTCATTGTCCAACTTGGGTGGAGGCGGCGTGTCCTTGCTCAGCACGGGCGGCAGTACCGGCATTATCACTAGGGCTATGGAATTTGCCGGTCTCGGTTTTTCCAGTGTTGCCCTTGGCTTGCCGGCCAGTTCGATCGCAGCATTGCAGAAGAAGAACAATACAAAGTTGATCGCATCCACGCAAATTCACGCATTTAACAACGAGGATTCGTCGGCTCGAATCGGCCAGCGTGTCCCAGTCAGGACGGCATCGTTCGCTCCGATCACCAATAGCGGAAACAACAACAACAATAATTTTCTGGGCGATGTTTTCAACTATGAACAGGTTGGATTGACGCTTAAATTTAAGCCTATTGTTTTTCCGAATCAGGATGTTCAGGTAGCAATGGAGATCGAATCCAAGGATGTCGCCGGTGGAAGTACGGATCAGCCGGTATTCACGGAACGGACTATCAAGGGAACCGCCCGCGTTCAAAACAACAAAACGCTCCTGTTGGCAAGTGTCGCACAGAATACAGAATCCAACGGACGTACCGGCCTGCCCCTGCTCGGGTTGATCCCGATCATCGGAAGGCTTTTCACTGCCCCGACGAAGGATAATCGCCAGGTCGACATTGTCATTGCCATCACGCCCAGGGTTATCCGCGCACCCGCGATATTGCCGGAAGATGAGGTCGAACGCGATACGGGAAGTCAACAAACACCGACCAGCGGTTCGCTCGAAGCGATGATCGTCGAGGAAGAAAGGGACGAGCTGTTGGCGATGAGCCGACGCCTCCCAACGACCGCCACTGTTCAATTGCCTGATCAACCGGCCGACACCCCGACTTATGTTCGGACAAGCTCTGCCGACCCGAATGCTCAGCCGCCCGCAAAAGCTGCGGACAACGCGAGTGCGGATACGACCGCGAAACCGCTAGGCGAAGCATTGAATCTTCGCCCGATCGATACAGGCGTCAAGACGCTGCAGATAGCGGAGACATCGGATACGTCGAAGTCGGCCGACCCGGTAGCGGAGCCGATCAAGGCACCTGAAACAAGCGTCAAAGCACCTGAACCGGAAAATGGCGCCAAGCCGCCGGTAATGATCCCTTCGGCGGAGCTTCAGCTTCCGGCGTCGCTGCCTGAATTGAAGGCCGGCGAAAAGACGAAGATAGCCGTAATGGTGAAAAGCTCGTCTTTATTCCGGTCGGCTGTGCTGGGCCTTCGTTTCGACGACAAGAAACTCGCCGTCAGATCGGTTNNGCCCCGACCGCAAACACCGCCGTGCTGCCGTTCCTTAACCAGAACGGCAAGATGTTCGTTTCTCTGTCGCTGGCCGAAGGGACGGTAGCGACGCAAGCCGGGGTACTTGCAATCGTTGAAGTTGAGGCGCTGGCAGACGGCAAGGTTGAGATAAGCCTTGAAAAAGACGTTTTGAACCTGCTTGCCGCCGACGGTAAGAACTTTGCCATCAAGCTTTAAGGGTTTGGAGTTCGGGGTTTAGAGTTCAGAGTTGAATACAGGAGCTTCAATTGCCACTCGCTTTAGCTAGTGGATAGAAATGTAATAAAACACAGGCTTTAGCCGAATTTCAAATAATAGCAAAATTCCTTATTGCTTTAGCTAAAGCT
>DLHV01000221.1 GCA_002483395.1 Chloracidobacterium sp. UBA7659
CAAAGCGGCTAGCCAGGCCCGTGTCTAAGCATTAAAAGGTGAAGTCAGCCAATTCTAACCGTGTTCGGCCAAGTCCGCAAGAATAATTCAAAATCAGGGCTTTACCGGAGCATTATCTCTGGTAGACAGCGCGTCGCGGGTGCCCGTACTGTAATTACAAAACTCTTACAATTACCTACTGAGAAAGCTGTTAGGCTTTTATTTGGGCAGCTTGTGTGCCAAAAGTTTTTCGCAGTCCAGAGGGTTTATATATGCAGAGCGTAGTTGCAATCAGGAAGGATGCCGGCAAGATAAATTGGACCACTTTGATCGGCGTCATTACGTTTCACGTACTGGCGATCGGTGCGTTTTTCACATTTAGCTGGCAGAATGCGGCCGCGGCATTGATCGTGTGGTGGCTGGCCGGCAGCATCGGTATCGGCATCGGTTATCACCGGCTGCTGACGCATCGCGGGTTCAAAACATCGCGATGGTTCGAGCGGTTTTTGAGTGTTATGGGTACGCTTGCCGTGCAGTCCGGCCCGATGACCTGGGTGACGACGCACAGGCTTCATCATGCGTTTACCGATCAGGACGGCGATCCGCATAGCCCGCGTCATGGCACTTACTGGTCGCACATGGGCTGGATATTCCGCGGCACGGCGCAGAATAATTCGTTCGCGACAATGCAGAGGTATTCGCCGGACCTCGTAAAAGACCCGTTTCAATTGGTGTTGAACAAATATTATTGGCTCCCGACGGTGATCCTGGCAGCCGGCATGTTTGCTCTGGGCGGCCTGCCGATGGTCTTCTGGGCGATTTTTCTGCGAACTGTCATGGGCTGGCATTTTACTTGGCTTGTGAATTCGGCGACGCATCTGTGGGGCACGCGCCGTTTTGAAACACGCGACGATTCACGAAACAATGTCGTGGTTGCCGCGTTAACCTGGGGCGAAGGCTNNACAACAACCACCACGCTCACCCGCGTTCGGCCAAGCACGGACTTGCATGGTACGAATTCGACATCAACTGGGCCGAGATCAAGCTGATGGAAAAGCTTGGGTTGTTGAGAAACGTGTATGCGTATAATTTTGAAACAAAACCGACCGAACAGGCAGAGCTGCAACCCCTGCGAGAAGCGGCGTAGCCGAAGTAAAAAGTAAAAAGGTAAAAGGCAAGAGTAAATTCAGCTTTACTTTTGCCTTTTTACTTTTTACCTTTACCTTGAATCATGCGACGGCGAAAAACAGCAATATTCTTTCTCGTTTTCGGGATAAGCCTGATCGTGCTGGCAGTCGCGTTGAATGTCGGGTGGATACTGCTGAATTTGCGCGAGGTCGTGCTGATGGTGCTGGGGATAATTTTCTTTGCCGTCATCATCACAGGCCTTATTCTTAACACCATTTTTCTTGTGCGCGAGATCCGCCGGAGCGAACAGCACGATGCGTTTTTGAATTCGGTCACGCACGAGCTGAAAACGCCGATCGCCTCGATAAAACTTTATCTTGAAACGCTGAAAACACGCGCCGTCCCGCCGGAAAAGCAGATGGAGTTTTATGACGTGATGCTCGCGGACAGCGACAGGCTTCTGAGCACCGTCGAGCAAGTCCTGCAGGCGAGCAGCACGAAGGAGAGAAAGCGGCAGTTCAACGCGTCAGAAGTTGATATCGGAACGCTGATAAATGAATCGGTTGCGATCGTGCGGACGCAGAGGAATCTGGACGAAGGCGCGATAAGATTCGCCGAACCGCCCGAGCCGATCAAGGTAATGGGCGATGCCGCCGAACTGCAAACCGCATTCATCAATCTGTTGGACAACGCCATCAAATATTCGTCCGGGGCACCAAAGATCTCGATCCGTACAAAAAAAGGGCCGATGAATAAACGCGTCGATATCTTTTTTAAAGACCACGGGATAGGCATTCCGTCGGCCGATCTGAAACGGATTTTCAAACGATTTTATCGCGTCGCGAATCCGTCGGGTGCCGAAAAAAAAGGAACCGGGCTTGGGTTGTTTATTGTCAAATCGATCGTCGAAATGCACGGCGGGAAAGTAAGCGCCCAAAGCCGCGGCGAGGGGTTGGGAACGACGTTTTTGGTGCAATTGCCTATTTCGTAAATCGTCAATCGATAATCGTAAATCGCCAAGGATGTCTGAGCTTTTACTTATTACGAATCACGATTGACGATTGACGCTTCACGACTCACGATCTTATGCGAATTCTCATCGTCGAAGACGAACAGCATATTGCCGACGGGCTTCGCTTCAACATCGAAGCCGAAGGGTACGAGGTCGAGATAGTCGGTGACGGCGAAGCCGCGCTGATCGCGGCCGCGGAACGCGCATTCGACGCAATTATTTTGGACGTGATGTTGCCGGGGATTAATGGTTTTGAGGTCGCGGCGGCTCTGCGTACGAGACAGGATTACACGCCGATTCTGATGCTCACGGCCCGCGGACGACCCGAAGACGTGCTGAAAGGCTTTGAGGCCGGGACGGACGATTATCTGCCGAAGCCGTTCGATCTGGAGATCTTTTTGGCACGTCTAAATGGCCTTCTGCGGCGACGCGAATGGACGCGGCGGGAGACGACGAAGGACAGGCTCGGCGACACGTTCGAGATAAACGGAAAGACAATAGATTTTGCCAACCTCGAACTCCGCAGCGGCGACGAGGTCATCCACCTGACGTTGATGGAGCTAAAGCTCCTCCGCTACCTGATCGAAAACGAAGGCCAAACCGTCTCGCGGCGAACCATTCTCGAAGACGTCTGGGACCTGCAGGAAGACACCGACACACGGGCAATCGATAATTTTATCGTCCGGTTAAGAAAATATCTCGAAGACAAACCCAACGACCCGCGGATCGTCAGGACCGTGCGAGGGATCGGGTATAAATTTGTCGGTAAGAGTGAATAACCGTAAAAAAGGCGCAGAAAACGCAAGGAATTGAAAAGTGCTTGAGGTATCAAACCCAATGAAACGATCTTTGAGGAGATTTGAGCTAATTTCATCGTTGATTGTAATTTTTTGTTTCTCAATATTTAACGTTGGTCAGGCGGAAATTACGAATAAGAAATCACGCACCGTTGTTCCGGATCAGATAATGAAACAAGTAGTTCGAAGGGTCTTGGTATGGTCTTTTAAGCCGAGAAGTAAGCCANNAGCCAACGGTTGTGTACATCTTTAAAGAAGGCCCCAACAAGTCTTGGTTACCGGTGATTAGGAATGTTGAGTTTCGATTATTGTCGATTGAAGAAATTCAGCACAGAGAGTCAAAGGTTTACTTTTTCACGGAACCCGAACAATCAGGCAATTCTTATAGCATCGCTTTCGCATTTGGTACGCCTCCATTTGGTACGTCTCATTGCAAATATAAAGGCGAAAATTGGCATTTCCGCATATCGGAAAAAACATTAAGGCTCTGGCCCAAGGGTTTGTAGTCGGGGGTTGTGATAGTGTCGCCCAAACCGAACAAGACAAACAAATTAGGGCGGTCGGGCCGACCATTCATACAAAATAGTTCCTCGCGTCACTTTTATGTCGGCCCACCAGTTTTCGTGGAGTTCGAAGGGCCGGAGCTCGCTCTTTTTGGACTTCCCGCAAAAAATCTTTTATTTGCTTTTGAATTTGTTGTAGCAGATAATTTCAGTTATGGATTATCGTGACATTATTACAATAGAACCGGGTAAACGCAGCGGCCAGCCTTGCATTCGCGGTTTACGGATGACTGTTCAGGATGTGCTTGAATATTTGGCTGGCGGAATGACCGAAGAAGAGATATTAGATGATTTCCCCGATCTAACTCATGAGGACATTCTTGCTTGTTTAGCTTACGCGGCTGACCGCGAAAGACGTCTGGCAGTTCTACCGCAGTATGAAATTGCTGTTTGACCAAAACCTGTCGTGGCGACTGCCGGAAAAATTAGCCGGTCTTTATCCCGATAGCCAACATATTCGCGAAGCCGGAATGAATGAATCACAAGACGCTGATATTGGGAATACGCAAAGACGAACGGCTTTGTAATCGTATCAAAGGACTTGGATTTTCAGCAACGAAGCCTGCTGTTCGGATATCCTCCAAAGGTTGTGAGGCTACGCGTAGGGAATTGTACCGTTCAGACCATTGAAGATTTAGTTCGGCGTTATTCGGAGATTATTCATAGATTCGGGCAAGACCCAACGAAGTCTTATTTAGCATTGCCGTAAAAAAGCCGCCGCAAACCGAACCCGTTTGGCATAAGATGTAGAAGCAAGCTTTGACCGTCTTTGTGCTTTTTGCTACTTCTCACGGTTAGCCTATTCCGTATAATTCTTCCTCGCGATCACCTTTATCTCTTCCCGCCAGTTTTCGTGGAGTTCGAAGCGCCAGAGTTCGATCTTTTTCGACAGCATTTTTGCAAAATATTCGAAGTCACGGTGAAAGCTGAGCGCGGGTGCGACGGCATATACCAAAGCGGGCATGTCGAGAATTTCGAGATCGCCAAAGACCTTTGCGCGTTTTAGTTCGCCGCGGCGGCGGAGGTGTTCAATCTTTCGCCAGTAATCGGCGGCCTGAAAGGGCATTTCGCGGTCGGGCGAGGCTTTTATTTCAATGATGACGAGACGGCCGTCTTTTCGTAAGGCAAGCAGGTCGATCTTGTCAGCGAAGGTGCGGAATTGGTTGTAGATCGGGGCGAGGATCAGATTGGCGTCAAGCAGCTTTATGTTGCGCCGAAGGATCGATTCGAGCCATGATTCGGGTGACAGGCGGTAAAGCTCGTGGCGTTTTGAAGCGGTATCGGCGTTTCTGTACGCCTCAAGATTTTCGACCAGTTGAGCGAAATCTGTTTGAGCTGAAGCGTTCAATGTTCTTTTGGAGCGCTCGATCCCAAACCATGCATTTTCGCTGCCGGGCATTTTGCGGACGCGGGCGAATGGAAGGCCATGAAAACGGAGAGTTTCGCCGTTTTTGGCGAACATCACGTCGATCTTTTCAGGCGACATGTCAATAACTCTTTGCGCGGTTTCGCTCGGCTCGATTTCAGAGGGCAGAATGAGTTTTTTCGGTTTTTCTCGCCAGAGATCGCTGAGATCGAGAGCCGGAAGTTCTTTTAGACTGGCCTTAGCCATCTCGAAAATTCTTATCTGAGATTTTACCTGCCGTTCCAACAACGCGTGGAGTTTACGCAGGTTTCGGGCGCTCTTCTTTTCGCCGACGATCCATACTTCGTCGATTGGATTTTTACGCCGCATCTGCAATTTTGCGAGCCAGAAAATGGCGGTCGTCAGAAGCGTTTCCGGCGTCGTGCGTTCNNTGCGTTCGGAAACGTCGGACAAAACGGCGATTTGGACGCCCGCGTGGATTTTGATGATTATCTCGGCAAAACGGCCGCTGCCTTTGTTAAGGGCGACGCGGACGAGCTTAATGATCGGATCGAATGCGTAAATCAGCCCGGCGATTTCGTTAGCTTTTTGCAGGCGGGCAAGTTCGACATTTGCGCTCAGTTCTGAGGCGGAAACGCGCGGGACGAGATGGATCGTTTCAGTTTTGCGGGCAAAATTTGCTTTTACATAGAGCGTAATTTCATCGCCGTCGACTGAAACGCCCTCGACGCGAGCGGACCGAAACCCTTTGTCATCGAGAAATCCGAAAAGAAGTTTGTCGTCGTCGTCAAGTATCTCGATCTCGGCGCGATTTATCGGAAAGGTTTTGCCATTTTCGCCCATGACGAGCCATTCGGCGTGGACGTCGATCAAGGCCGGCAGATCAATTGCGGGTGCGGCCGGTGCTACCATTTGTGCTTTTCGTCAAAGAATTTCATCATCGCCTCAGACCAATCCGAATAGCCCTTTTCAGACGGATGGATGCCGTCTGCAAAGAATCCTTCAAGTTCGAGATCAACCGGCTGCGGGTAATAAAAAACGCTCTCCATTTCGGCCGTCAGCTCCTTTATGTTGGCGTCATGGAGCTTCGAAAGTTCCCAGAGAATAAACTTGATCGGGTGCGGCAGTGCGGGGGAATATTTGATCATCGGGCAGTTTGAAAGGAAAAAGACAGCATCCGGATTTCGCTCGCTGAGGATACCAAGAAGCGCCGTCATATCGCGGCGCCATTTCCGGGGGCTGCTGAGCTTCATTACGTCGTTGCCGCCGAGGCCAATGAGAATGTAATCGTAGGTTTCGTCCGGTATCTGCGGAACAAGCTCGTCGATCGCCCGCCGTGCCGTCACACCGTTTTTCCCGACGACGGTCCAATTCACATTTTTCCCGATTCGGTTTGCGAGGCGTTTGGCGAATTGACCGGTAAGTGCAAATTCGTGGGTGCGTGCGCCTAATCCGGCAATCGTGGATTCACCTATAACGAGCAGCTTCATTGTGTCATCGCCTTCGCCGACAATTCCCGTCTTGTCGCCCGCAGCGTCCGGGAGCAGACCGACCTTACGCCGCGTGTATTGACCCTGCAGATAAAGGAACGGCGCGAACGGCAAAACTGCGGCGGCGCTAACAAGGTAGATCGCCTGCCAGCGCAATAGATTTTTCGCACTCTTGTTCGCTCCGTCCATTATGTTAAAATTCAAATACCCGAATGTTTTTGTCAAATCCCGCTAAATCTTTCCTCGCGAGTATCTTACTATTGTTTTTCGTCGCCGGATGCGGTTTCCTGCAAACCAACGAAAATAAGACTGTGCCGCTCGTGCCGGAGACGAAAGGCCGCGTTCCGTTTGCGACAAAGGAGCCGGAAAATTTTCAGTGTGAAGTAGTCGTGACTGCGGGCGGAACGACGCGGCGGACGTTGCTGGCACGAACAGGCAGCTGGCGCCGCGTGGATTTTGACCTCGGCGAAAAGCAACAGCGTACGGTATTGCAGACGGATAAGGAATATCTGATCGCGTTTGATGAAAAGATTTATGCCGAGAATCCGGCGAAAAGCGGGGAGGCCGATGCTCAGTTTACCGAGTTTACATCGGAGCTGTTGAACCGGGGCGATCATGCGGAATTTGAAGAGATCGGGCGTGAAAAGTCGGTCGTCAAATATAAAGTGCGTTTCGACGGCGGCGATGCGAACGAGATCATTATCCTTTTTGATGAAACGATCGGAATGCCGGTGAAGCAGGAGTTCTTTGCCTTGGAAGGTTCGGAAAAGACTTTGCAATACGCTGTCGAACTTGTAAATTTTCGCGCGGATGTTGACGAAAGTTTGTTTGCGATCCCGGCGGGATTTCGTAAGGTATCGCTGGCGGCGTTTTACGGCCAGTGATCCTTTGACGCGGACACTGAAATATTGTNNTTTGGAATATCTGTGTTTATCCGTTCATCTGTGGACGAAAATGATTTCCCGAACTGGCTTCTTTATGCTGCGGCGGTAAACTAAATATGAGCGGAAATTCGGAAATAACGTCGGAACAGAGAAAGCGGGCGGAAGATTCGCTGCACGGATTGGCGTTTGCACAATTGATGGGCATGCGGCTGGTCGATATGCGGCATAACGAAGCCGTCATCAAGATCGATATGCGCGACGATCTGCGGCAGCCGGCGGGACTTTTGCACGGCGGTGTGACCGCTACGCTGATCGACACGGCGATGGCGTTTGCCGTCATTACGCGGCTTGCGGAGGGCGAGCGTGCTTCGACGATAGATTTAACCGTGCATTATCTGCGGCCGCACACGACGGGGACGATCACCAGCACCGGCAAGGTCATGCGGGCAGGAAAAAGGATATTTACAGTCTCGGCTGATGTTGTTAATGAGGAAGGTAAGCTGATCGCGACGGCGATCTCGACATATATGAAAATCTAATCAATCGTGAATTGTAAATCGTGAATAGAAGGGGGGACTCACTATTGACGATTAACGATTCACGATTCACGATCTTATGGATCCGATCAAAAAATTTGCACGGTTTGTAAAGCCCTATAAATGGCGCATGGCGGCGGGGATCATCTGCATTCTGGTGTCGCTGCTGTTTGGGCTGCTTGTGCCGTCTTTGGTCGGGATGGCCGTCGATGATCTGGGCCTCGGGATTACGTGGCCGAAGATCATTTACTATCCGCTTGTGATTCTTGGCGTCAATGCGATGAGCGGCGCTTTTCTTTTTTTGCAGCGGCGGATTTTGATCAACACGTCGCGGCACATCGAGTTCGACATGCGCGAGGCTTTTTACGCCAGCCTTGTCGATCAGCCGCTCGAATTCTTTTATAACAACCGAGTCGGCGATCTGATGGCGCGGGCGACGAATGACCT
>DLHV01000098.1:0-6010 GCA_002483395.1 Chloracidobacterium sp. UBA7659
CTTTTGCATCTCGGGAAATTCCGCCCGCATTTCGTCAATTGTCAACGGATTACAGCGTATTCCGATACTTTCAAATGTCTCGACATCTGTAACCGCAAACATTTTTCCGGCAACCATGAAAACCAATAGATTTGGCAAATTTTTCAAAAAAGGAAAGCCTTCGGTAACACATTTTTTACCAAAACAATAATTGCGGAACAATTCAATATCCATCACAAATCGGACTTAGGCATCCCAAAAAAAGCCTGTCATTTTCGTCAAACGTCCGTCAGCTCCGTATTCGCCGAAACTTGCTCCTTTAGCAAGTATTTCGCCTTCGCCGTTGACCATATTCCAATGTGTCAAACTTTGGTTATGATGTTCCCGAAAATCTGTCGTAACAAATTTGGCACCGGATAAGCCTTGCTGAAATTGCTCCATGTAATCCGAAAGGTTTTGATAGCCGACAGTATAAATATTTGGGTCCGTGTAGGTGCAATCCGAATTCAGATTCTGTTCTAATATAGTTTTTCTTGTTTCAGAACCTATGCCAGACCAAGCTGTCGTGTAGGCTTCCCATGTCTCTCGATGTGTTTTATTTTCCATATTTTTGTCAGTTTCTTTGTATTTATAATGTCCGATAAACTTCAGTTTGTCGCCGTGTATAGCGAACAACAAACTGAAGTTTGTTGGACTTACTTCACCAGTTCAAACGTATCTTTCAATCGAATATCCGCTGAAGATGAGCCAATCATCAAATCAAAATAGCCGGGTTCGGCTGTCCAGTATAATTGCTGGTTGTAGAAAGATAGTTTTTCTTTATCAATGATGAATTTCAGCGTTTTGGTTTCGCCTGCGTTGAGTTGCAACTTTTGAAAATCCTTGAGTTCTTTGACAGGTCGCACGAGCGAGGCGATTTTGTCCCGCAGATACAATTGCACAACTTCTTCGCCCACGTATTTGCCTGTGTTTTTGATATTTAGCGAAACTTCTATTTTATCGTTACTTCGCATTTTCTTTTTGTCCAATTTCAAATCGCTGTATTGAAATGTTGTGTAGCTCAAGCCGTAGCCGAATTCAAATTTTGGCGTGATTGATAAATCCAAATATGCCGAACGATAATTTTTGTCGCTATCATTTTGAGCCGGACGACCGGTGTTGAAATGATTGTAATAAATCGGAATTTGCCCTTCGCTACGCGGAAAAGTCATTGGCAGTTTGCCTGACGGATTGTAATCGCCAAAGAGAACGTCGGCGATGGCGTTTCCCGCTTCCGAACCGAGCCACCAAGTGTATAGAATCGCGGAAACATTGTCCGCCGTCCAGTTAAAAACGAGCGGTCGCCCTGCATTTATCAGCACGACAACGGGTTTTCCGGTCGCCTGAATCGCTTTGACCAAATCTTCCTGTAGTCCCGGCAAATGAATGTTGCTGCGGCTTTTTGCTTCGCCGCTTTGATTCCAAGCCTCGCCGATGCTCAAGATAACTACATCGGCTTGTTTCGCCGTTTCAACCGCTTCAGCAAAACCGTTCCTGGACGAGCATTCAACATCGCAGCCCTGGGCATATAACAACTTAGAGTCTTTTCCGACTCTTTTTTTTACTCCATCCCATTGCGTTGTGATGAGTTTTGAATAATCTACATCAGGCAATTCAACCGACCAAAAACCGTGATTATCTTTGACGGATTTAACCATCGGACCGATTAACGCAATCGTTCCTGTGTCTTTAGAAAGCGGTAAAAGCTGCTTTTCGTTTTTCAGTAACACGATACTTTTCTTGGCGACATCACGAGCTGCTTTGAGATGTTCGGGGGCGTTTAGCTGCTCGCGTTCTCTTTCACTATTCGAATATTTATACGGATCATCAAAAAGCCCGAGCTCAAATTTCTTCCTCAAAATTCGTCTGACGGCATCATCAACCAAGGCAATCGGCACTTTCTTTTCTTGAACCAACCGCTCCAAATTATTACGATACGAATTGCTCTCCATATCCATATCGCTCCCCGCCGTAATCGCGGAAAGCGCCGCTGCGCTACCATCTTTGACGTAACCATGGTTTATCATTTCGCCGATCGAGCCCCAATCGCTAACAACAAATCCCTGGAAATTCCATTTCTCTTTCAAGATGTCGCGCTGCAGGTATTTATTGCCAGTAGCCGGGACTCCATTGATGTCGTTGAAAGAATTCATAAAGGTCGCCACTCCAGCGTCGTTGGCGGCTTTGAACGGCGGAAGGTAGGTTTCCCACAACTGACGTTCGCTCATATCAACCGAGTTATAATCGCGGCCGCCCACAGCCGCGCCATAAGCAGCAAAATGCTTGGCACAGGCCATCACCGAATCAATATTCCCCAAGCCATTCCCTTGAAAACCCTTTACTCTGGCATAGGCAATAAGCGAGCCTAGATACGGGTCTTCCCCGGAGCCTTCCATGACTCGTCCCCAACGCGGATCTCGACCAATATCGACCATCGGAGCGAACGTCCAATGAATACCGCTTGCCGAGGCTTCGGTGGCGGAGATCCGCGCCGACAATTTGATCGCGTCTAGATCCCAGCTTGCGGCTTCGGCGAGCGGGATAGGAAATGTGGTTTTATAACCGTGAATCACATCCTGAGCGAACAGGAGGGGAACCTTCAACCGCGACTGCATTGCGATCTCCTGGTACTGCCGCGTGTATTTTGTGCCCAGAACATTGAGCATAGAACCTATCTTTCCACTCTTGATCGCTTCTTTATGATCGCCCTTAAAAGTCACCGGACCGGTCGCTTTCCAGTCGCCGGAATATTGCGTAAGCTGACCGATCTTTTCCTCTATGGTCATTTGCTTTAGGAGGGTGTTGATTTTTTGATCGATAGTCCTTTCCTGGGCAACCGTAGGCAGAACCTGCAAAAATACCAGAACAAGGCACAGCGGGATGGAAAAATATTTGAGGCGTTTCATAAAACCTAGAAAACGAGCGTTTGAATTGCGTGCGGCAAAATTGTAGCTTCGGCGGCTTGTGTGCCGATGCTCAAATTGTATTTGACTTCTTTATCGCTTTGATTCATCACGACAGTAACGACCTTTCCATCGGGGTTCACAAACGAAGTCGTCATCAATTGGCTGCGGCTGGCGACGCTGTTTACCCGTTTTGCTCCAGCCGTTATGAATTTTGAAAAATGCCCGATGTAATAATATGAAGGCGTGTAGATCAACTCGCCTGTTCTCGTATCACCGTGAATGGGTGCAAAGCAATAGTTTGCGACGTGGTTCGGCCCGCCCGTTTCGTTGAGCAAAATATTCCAGTCCGTCCAACCGACCGTTCCATTATTAAAATCTTTTATCATCGAGCGCCCGTAGCGTTCGCCATTCGCCCAATTTTGGTAATTTGCAGGATCAAACGCCTCGACAGTTCCTTCGGTGAAGATTAGATTTTTATCAGGATAGGTGTCGTGGACAATGCCGACATTTTCATACATCGGCTGACCGCCGCTCCAACTCTCGTACCAATGAAAACCGATGCCCCAGACGTATTTCGCCGCTTGCGGATCAGCCAGGATAGTATCCACTCGTTGTGTTATCAAATCGCGGTTGTGGTCCCAAATGATGATTTTCCTGTTTCCCAGTCCGGCATTGGCTAGCGTCGGTCCGAGATTTCTTTTGAGAAAGTCCCTCTCTTCTTCCGCCGTAAAAATACAGGATTCCCAACGCTGCGTCGCCATCGGCTCGTTTTGAATCGTGAGTCCCCAAACCGGAATCCCTTCTTTTTCGTACGCTTTAATGAATTTTACGAAGTAATTCGCCCAGGGTTGATAGAATTCGGGAAGCAGTCTTCCGCCCTTGAGCATGCTTTTGTTGCTTTTCATAAACGCCGGCGGACTCCACGGACTCGCATACAAAGTCAGTTTTCCGCCCGCAGTTTCCATTGCCCGTTTAATAAGCGGAATGCGGAACTGCTTGTCGTGGTCGATGCTAAACGAATTTAGGTGCTTGTCACCTTCGTCAACGTAGGTGTAACTTCCGCTTGAAAAATCGCAACTGTGGATGTTCGTTCGGGCTAGCGTATAGCCGATTCCTTTATCCTTGGTGAAATATGCTTTCAGAAATTCTTGTTGCTTCGTGGGCGGCAATTTCGCAAATGTTTCAGCACTTGCATCCGTTATCGCTCCGCCGATGCCCAAAAATGTTTGGAATGTTTTGTTGGGATTTACAAAGACACTGATTTCGCCTTCGGTCGGCTGTCTCTTTTCGACAAACTTCAACCTGCCGGTTTCAGTAAGGCGGAATTTCGTGTTGTCGGCTGAAGTATAAACCGCCACCGACTTTCCGGCGGTCGAAAACGGTCTGCCTTGGGTCCGCTTTTGACCGAATGCCGCAACCGAAACTAGAAGACAAAAAAGTGCGATTCTTAATAATTTCATTCTATTTTTCACCAAACATATGTTCCGACCGCGCCAGCTGGTATTGACGTGGTTGCCAATCGAGCGTCGTATCTGATGTTGAACGCGGTCGTGTCTTTACCATCATTTAGGACGATCAAAACGCGTTTTCCGAGCGGCGTTTTGAAAGCCACGTTATGCAGGTCTCCGACTGAATTGCTGCCGATGCGAACGGAGTCGGGCGGTACGAATTTTGAGGCATGAGCAATTATGTAATAGGAGACATTGCGGATCACCTGGCCTCTTGCAATTGTCAGAGCTCCCTTGCATGTATAGCAGCCGAGGTTTGTATGCGGCCTGAAGAACTCGTCGGTCGCCAGATTCCATTCAAGAACGTTTCTGCTCCAATTTCGCATCGACCCGATCACCACATTTTTCAAGTGCCATCTAAAATCTCCATCGAAGGCCCCATTCGACGAGGTGTATTGCTCAGTAAAATAAACGTTTTTGTCGGGATGCGCATCGTGAACAGCCGTCATCGCGGTAATGTTGCCGCGATATAAGTGAAATGCCGAACCATCGATTAACCGATTCGCATCGGGGTCATTCAAGATCGCCATCGGATATTCAGGCTTGTCGCAGTTATGGTCGTAGATAATGATCTTCGTTTTTAGATTTGCCTTCTGAAACGCTGGACCCAAATAGTCTTTGATGAATACAAGCTGCTGTGACGCGGTCATTAACATGCTCGGATTGTTACCACCGTGAAGCGGTTCATTTTGTGGGGTGATCGAGTCTATTTCAACCCCCGCCAGTTTCATCTGTTGAACGTACTTGACGAAATACCGAGCATAAACATCGTAGTAATCCGGCATCAAACTGCCGCCGATAAACTTGCCGTTGTCCTTCATCCAGACCGGTGCCGACCAGGGGCTCGCCATGATCTTGATTTTTGGATTGATTCGCAAGATCTCTTTTAAGAGGGGAATCAAATCCTTCCGGTCAGGAGCCAGGCTGAAACTTTTCAGTTCCAGATCGGTTTTACCGAATGGCAGATCGTTATAGGAAAATGGTTCTAGATCCAAATCCGAAGCACCAATACTGACTCTCAAATAACTGACCGCAATTGAATCTGGCCCATTGCCAAACAATTCCTGTAACAGCCGCGCCTTTTTTGTTTTGCCCAGTTTATTGATGACGAAGGCGCTTCCGCCCGTCAACGTGTAACCGAAGCCATCAATCGTCTGAGAAGTTTCCGTTTCATCTACCTCAACTGTCGGGAGTTCGTTTTTTGTTTCACCAAAAGCTAACGGAAGCGTGTGTTTTTCGAGCAAGGCCGATTGATCGCCTTTGGTCAGCCACAATTCGGCCACTGTTGTCTGAGCAAGGTTTATCTGAATAAATGTCAGACAAATGAAGACCTGTAAAAGTGTATTTTTTCGACGCATCAATATTTCAAAAGCCAAAATTACTAAGCATCCCAATTTATTGTGCGTTTTACGGCCTTTTTCCAACCGTTGAATAATCTTGTTCGTCTTGCCTCATCAAAGGTCGGTTGAAATAGTCTGTCGATTTTTCGGTTCTTGATAATGCCTTCTTTTTCCCAAAGCCCAACCGTGATTCCCGCCAGATACGCCGCGCCCAGCGCTGTTGATTCGATAACTTCCG
>DLHV01000098.1:6041-10828 GCA_002483395.1 Chloracidobacterium sp. UBA7659
GACTTTCAAGATTTTTAGCTCAATCTGCGAGTCTTCCTGCATGGCGTTCAAAATATCCTTTGTTTGATATGCAATTGATTCCAAAGTGGCTTTGATAACATGATTTTTTCCCGTATCTCGAGTCAACCCAAAAACTGCACCGCGTGCATACATGTCCCAATATGGAGCACCCAGCCCGGCAAAGGCTGGGACGACGTAGACCGGATTCTCGCCCTGTACCTCCAGAGCAAACTTTTCGGCGTCGGATGCTGAATCGAAAAATTTCAATCCGTCACGGAGCCACTGCACGGACGCTCCGGCAATAAAGACGCTGCCTTCCAATGCGTAATAGACTTTGTCGTCCAAGCCCCAGGCGATTGTCGTGAGCAAACCGTTGTCCGAATACTGAAGTTTTTCGCCTGTATTCATCAACATGAAGCAGCCCGTTCCGTAGGTGTTCTTTGCCATTCCCGGCTCAAAACATGCCTGCCCAAAAAGCGCCGCTTGCTGATCGCCCGCTACACCCGCGATCGGGATTTTGATACCATCGAGTTCGTAATCGCCATAGTTAAATCCTGATGGTTCTACGTTAGGCAGCATTGACACGGGGACATCCAAGACACTCAGCATCTTTTCGTCCCATTCGAGATCCTTAATGTTGTAGAGCATCGTCCGGGACGCGTTAGAATAATCCGTGGCGTGGACCTTTCCCGCGGTCATGTGCCAGATCAGCCAGGTGTCGATCGTGCCAAAAAGCAGATCGCCGTTGTCGGCCTTTGCTCTCGCACCCTCAACGTTGTCGAGGATCCATTTAACTTTTGTCCCCGAAAAATACGAATCGATCACCAATCCGGTGGCTCGTTTGACGTGATCTTCCAATCCTGCACTTTTGAGATCTTCGCAGATCGGCGCGGTCCGCCTGTCCTGCCAAACTATGGCGTTATGAATCGCCTTTCCGGTGTTTTTGTCCCATACGACCGTGGTCTCGCGCTGATTTGTTATTCCGATGCCGGCAATGTCCGCTGGTGAAATTTTATTTCCTTTGATAACGGCCGCGAGCGTGTCGAGCTGAGTTTTAAGTATCTCGTCAGGGTCGTGTTCCACCCAACCAGACGCCGGAAAGATCTGCTCAAATTCTTGCTGGGCAACATCAATTAACTGCCCGCCCTCATCAAACAAAACCGTTCGAGAGCTTGTCGTTCCCTGGTCGATCGCGATTATATATTTGTTGGCCATTATGCCCCCGCCTTTTCCTGAAATTTTTGACCTTTGACAATTGCAAATACGGAAACAGCAATCGCAACAATCACGACCGCCCAATACCGTGGCTGAAAGTCGTTATTAAATAACATCTTGTACAGTGAGGTTCCGAGCAAACAACCCAGGATCGGACCGAAGACCGGCACCCATGCATAACTCCAATCGGAATGACCTTTTCCCCGGATCGGCATTAAGAAGTGTGCAAGTCTTGGCCCCAGATCTCTCGCCGGATTGATCGCATAGCCGGTTGTGCCGCCGAGCGAAAAGCCGATGATCATTACCAAAGCACCGACAACCAAAGGTTTGAGGCCGTTTGCAAAATCGATGCCGATAAAATTCAGTCCAAAAAGGAGAACCGCTGTTCCGATCATCTCGTCGAAAAAATTGTTCGCGTAAGACCGTATCGCGGGAGCCGTGCAGAAGACGGCTCGTTTGGTTTCGATATCATCGGTCACGTTCCAATGCGGGCTATAATAAATCCAAACAACCGTCGCTCCCGCAAAGGCTCCCAAAAGTTGAGCGGCTGCATATCCCGGAACGTCTTTCCATGGAAAACCACCACCGAACGCCAAGCCTAACGTGACGGCCGGATTAAGGTGCGCATTGCTGATTGAGCCAACGGCGTAGATCGCGAAAGTTACTGCCAGCCCCCAAGAGACAGCTATCGCCACCCAGCCCGCGTTTTCGGATTTTGTCCCTTTCAAGACCGCTCCGGCAACGACTCCGCCGCCGAAGAGAATCATCAGGAATGTACCTACGAATTCGCCTATATAAATTGACATAAATTGGCCTAAAAAACCTCAAACAGATTTCGAAAGTACAAGCATGACTAAGCCGGCGATATATAAAACGAGCATTCCGTTCAACAGCGGTTTCGTCCCACTCGGTGCATTGGCAAATTCTTTCCAGATGTAAATGCCCCAAATCGCGCCGACTACCGTTGCGCCTTGCCCTAATCCATATGAAACCGCTGGGCCGGCCTTCCCTGACGCAAGAATGCTCAACGACATACCAATACTCCAAATTATTCCGCCGGCAAGGCCGATCAGATGGTCTCTAGTTTTGCCTGACAAATATCTGGAAAATGAAATCGCGGTACCGACGAATGGCCTTTTCATTTGGATAGTGTTGAACACAAAGCTACTTGCCACAACACCGACTCCAAATACAACAAGTGCCGTGTATGGCGTAAGTTTTCCGGTTTCGGGAATATTAAAATTACCCGCCATCGAAACCGCGACATATTTATAAAATAGTCCCATCAACAACCCGCTCACCACAGAAATGACTAGACCTTTTGCTGATAAACGGCTCTCTGCTTGTAATTTTTGATAGGCCCTGGCGTTCAAGATGATTGCGATCGCGATTAACGTCACGCCTCCAAAGATCAATAGGGGATTGCCCTGTGGATTCGCGGCGTAATTGACAACGGTTCCTAAGATAAGAGCAATACCGATCGCTACGGGAAATGCAACGGACATTCCGGCGATGGCAATTGCGGCAACAAGAAGAATGTTTGCGATATTGAAAATTACTCCACCAACGAATGCGGAAGTTAAGTTTGCCGAATCTGCTTGCTGAAAATCGGCAAGGAACGCCCGTCCTTCCGTGCCTGTGCTGCCCAACGTAAACGCCAGCAGCAAAGTGGCGATCAGAATTCCGAAACCGTAATCCCAGTAAAACAATTCAAATCGCCAACCCTGAGTCGTAAGTTTTGTGGTATTTGCCCAAGAACCCCAGCAAATCATCGTTACAACACAAAGCAAAATCGCTAATGTGTAGCTTTCCACGATAAACATAGTTTTCGCTTCCTCAGCGGCAGAACATCTTAGAACAACTTTTTGATTTGTTGCCCTTGCACTAATTTGTAAAAGTCATTGACCTCTTAAAAATAACCTGTTAGGTTCTTCTCGTTACTCCAATGTCAGTCACTCTCGGCTATTTCCTTTATCCCTTATGTCCCGATGTCCCGGCTTTTTTCGTTTTGAATTCTTCCCAATTTTTCTCGCCTTCCTGTATCAATTCTTGCTGTTCTGCCTCCCACTTCTCTTTAATCTGCCGGTTGTAATTCAAATAAAGTTTTCCGTCGACGATTTTCCAAGCGTTTGGATCGCCGTCAGCGGTATAGCCGTGTGAAACTGCCCAGGCGCAATATCCGCCAAACTGGGGAGCATATTTTTCAGGCGATTTACTAAACAAATCACGATTTTCAGCACTCGAAAAATTCCATTTTGATCCATTCCATTCGAGCGAAAATTCCGCCTTGCCTTCTTTCGGCGCGTTGTCTTTGAAAAAAGTGACCGCGTCAAAGCCGTTTATTGCAACTTTGTCATCATCCATGTCGACCTTCCAACCGCTTTCGATCTTCGTCAAATGTAACTTGAACAAGTGGTCAAGTGAGCTGCTCTAAGACCTCTTTCCTGTAGGGGACAGAGGCCTGGGCACCGAGCCTGGTAACAGAAATTGAAGCTGCTCGACAAGCAAACCGAACAGCGCTATGCCACTCCGCCCCTTCTGCTAAGGCGACAGCCATTGCCCCGGTGAAGGTATCTCCAGCAGCGGTTGTGTCCACCGCCTCGACAACCGGAGCGTCAACGAAAAGCCGCAAACTTTCGTTTTGCAAATATGCTCCTTGCTTTCCGAGCGTGATAATTACGTTTTGCACGCCTTTCGTCTGTAATGCATCGGCGGCTTTCGCGGCGGTAATTTGATCTTCAACCTTGATTCCAGTCAACAATGCTGCTTCCGTTTCGTTTGGCGTAATAAGAAACAGTCCATCCAATAATTCGTCGTTCAGGACTCTCGCGGGGGCAGGGTTCAAAATCACTTTTTGACCTCTTGCTTTCGCATTTCTGACAACCGACTCGATTGTTTCTAACGGAATTTCGAGTTGAACGAGGATGATTTCCGCAGCACTCATCGCCGAAATATTTTCAATGTCTTTTGGAAGCAGATTACCGTTCGCCCCTGGCGCAACAACAATGCAGTTCTCGCCCTCCTCATTGACCATTATCAAAGCAGTTCCAGACGGAGTCTCGTTGTCGATAAAGACATAATTGATATTTATGTTTTCTTTTGCTAAGTCTTCAGCCGTCTGCTTTCCGAAAATGTCATTGCCGACCTTTGTTACGAGAGTTACGTTGCCCCCCAGTCTTGCCGCAGCAACGGCCTGATTTGCGCCCTTACCGCCCGCATTCATAAAAAACGTGCCGCCCAAAAGCGTTTCGCCCGGCAACGGAAGTTTATTCGCCCTGACCACCATGTCGGTATTTGCACTGCCTACAACTACAATTGTTTTCATTAGAGCCTAAGAAAAACTACTTCGCTCGATATATTACGGCACGTTCAATCGCAACTTTTTTTCCCTTTGAGCGCGCATCCGCATCAAAACGCATGACGATCCTGATTGTGTGTTCTCCCGACTTGAGTCCGAAAATATGCCAAAGAGCGTTGTCGTGAGTTCGTTCAGGAATGTAGGCATCAAGTTGACCTGTTTTTTTGCTGTCAACATAGACATCGGCACGCCCGCCTTGTTGCGTTAATTCGCC
>DLHV01000005.1:0-24635 GCA_002483395.1 Chloracidobacterium sp. UBA7659
GATCTGGAAGCTGAGGCCGAAGCTCTAGAATGGATCGAGGGCACGATAGGTGACGTAGGCGATGAACCGTGGGACGAATAGCCTAGTTAACGAGGCTTAGGATGCAGAAGCCCGCGTGTAAACAAGGACGTAACGTGCATCGTTGAATTGAAATGGTTGGCTGTGTTGAGTGTTACGCCCATACTAACGTGCGGGCTTCCGCATTCTTGACCGACCGGCCACGCCGTAAACGACGCGGCTAAGTGCCGCGTGGGCGCGGCAAGCCTCGTGAACGAGGCTGGAAGGAGGAGTATTGAATGTCAATCAGCACAATACTTGTTGTAGTTGGGATTCTCATAATGCTTGTTGGTGGGCTCGTGGTTGCTATTTCCGCTTTGCGGCGACGGGCATCTGACCAGGCGATATTGAAGTCAGTTGTGAAGATACAGCCTTCCGACGATAGTACTGTCGAGTGGACACCCGATATCGACGAGAATACGATTCGCAAAATGAAACTGGCGGTTCTTTACCTCGCGAAGATAGGATTCGTTCTGCGTGATGGGGATGAAGATGTTAAAGACATGTTTTCACAACTCCTCGAGAGCCTAATAGCCGATGGCGAACTTGAAGAGGATGATTACTTTTTCAATCAACTAAGTCACATCACAACTGTCATTGGGGCAAGCAATTCTGACAATTTCTATTCGGCTACGGATGTATTCGTTATTGAACTAATTGAGGGAGTGACGGGCGATCATATTGTAAACGACCTGCCTAGACCCGGCTTAGCAGTCAATATACCAGTTAGCGTCTTTTTAGTTCTTGATGATGTTGCTTCTGCCTTAGTCTCGGATACGAATAGGATGGTTTTTCGTTCCGTCGTTAGAAAAACGATTACGGAAATGAGTAATTTTGAGAGGTTTACCATTAAGGATTTACGACTGATAACTGGGTTTATTGACGGAGCGTTTAGAGAGTTTTCAGGCATTCTCAAAAACGATTAATGATCCGAGCGACGAGTAATGAAACTATCACCAACAGAAATATTTAAAGGCAAGAAGATCTTCTTTATCGGCGGGACGGGCTTTGTGGGGAAGGTCACGTTGTCGATGCTGCTTCATAATTTTCCGGATATCGGGAAGGTCTATGCGACCGTGCGGGCACGTGACGCTAATGAGTCGAAGATCAGGTTCTGGACGAGCATTGTCACGAGCCCGACGTTTGATCCGCTGCGTGAGAAATACGGCGATGGATTTGAGGATTTTATTAAGTCGAAGGTCGTGCCGGTGAATGGTGATGTCGGGAATGAGTATCTCGGCCTTGAGGAGAAAGACGCACGTAAGATAATGCGGGACACCGACATCATTATTAATGGTGCCGGAAATGTGACCTTCAACCCGCCGCTCGAATCTGCGTTAAGGACTAACGTTGTAGGTTCGAACAACATTATCAAGATGGCGCGGATGATGAAAAAGCCGCGGCTCGTGCATGTTTCGACTTGTTTTGTTGCAGGTAAACGTAGCGGACCGATCTGGGAGAATGAGCCTGTTGTCGGATATTTTCCGCGTCGCGACGAACTTATCGGCACAAAATTTGACGTTAATCAAGAGGTCGAGGATTGTGCTCGTCTGAGCGAACAGGCGCGTCAGGAAGCCGACGATGCCGTGCAGTCTGCGAAGTTTCGCGAAGCCGCACGTAACCGGTTTATTGAAGAAGGCCGCGACCCTGATGACGAAGGCGAACTGAAATCTGCCATATTCCGCGAGCGCAAAATGTGGATTCGCGAGCGGACGACCGAACTCGGTGCCGAGCGTGCCGAATATTGGGGCTGGACGAATATCTACACATATTCGAAATCGCTTGCCGAGCAGATCATCGCCCAGCAGAACGACATTGTAAAGATTCTAGTTCGTCCGTCGATCGTCGAATCGTCGCAAAGCTATCCGTTTCCGGGCTGGAACGAGGGTTTTACAACAACAGCACCGCTTATTCTGATAGCTCTCCGCGGCCAGCCGATCATTCCCGTTAACGAAAAGCTGGTTCTCGACATTATTCCGGTCGATATGGTCGCGGGAGCAATACTTAGCGCGGCGATGAATGCTCTGGTCGATCCAAAGCCGCCGCTCGTGTTCCAGGCGTCGTCGGGTGATTCGAACCCGAACGATATGAAGCGGATCGTCGGGCTCGTCGGGTTGTATAAGCGCCAGCATTTTGCCGATAAGGAGACGGGAAGCGCGATCGTTAACAAGCTTGCCGGAATGGTCGAGGCGATGCCGGTCAAGCATCGAACATACGAGTTAGCCTCGGCACCGATGCTGAACAAGTTAGCCAAGCGAGCAGACAGTCTGCTTGACAAGGCGAACCCGCGATGGGGCGGCGGGCGGATCGGAAATATCGTTGCTGACCTGAAAAAATCTGTCGAATCCTTCGAACAGACTACAAAAGAGACGATGGACGCGTTTGCGATGTTCAAGCCGTTCATGATCGACAACGAGTATTTGTATCGCTCGGACAATATGCGGGCGTTGCAATCGCTCATCAAGGAAAAGGAAAAAGCGTTGCTTCCGTGGTATCCTGAGCAGCTCGATTGGTACGACTATTGGCTAAACGTCCATTTTCCCGGAATGCGAAAATGGGTTCTGCCGCAGCTTGAAGAAGATCTCAAGATACAGGAACGCCGGTCGTATACATACAAGGATCTGCTTGATCTCTTTGACACATCGGTAAAACGTTTTCCGACGCGGGTTGCGATGCGCATCGAGCGCGACGGTCGAAAGGAGCAATACACCTTCGAAGACGTTCGCGAACTGACTCTGCGTGCTGCCGGATTTCTGGCGAAAAAGGGAATTCAGGCCGGCAGCCGAGTCATCCTGTTCTCGAACAACATGCCCGAATGGGGAATGACCTATTTTGGCATCCTCAAGGCAGGCGCAACGGCAATCCCGATCGATCCGGCCTCGACGGTGGACGAGATCATTGCGTTTGCCAAGGCCGGCGAAGCTTCGGCAATTGTGATGTCGCCGAAATTGGCGGGTGAGAATCCGGGGTTGGAGAAGAAGCTCGGGGCGGCGTTCGCACGGAGCGGGGCACGGAGCGGGGCACGGAGCGGGGACACTCCTGTCCCCATGAGTGCGAAGCNNGGGGACAAGAGTGTCCCCACTCCAGTCGTGTGGACATTCGACGATGTTTTTGAGATTCAAACGGAGACCGAGGAAGCAAAACGCAACGCTCTGCTGCCGGAAAAGGTGCTTTCGAATTCGGTCGCTTCGCTGATTTTCACATCCGGCACGACCGGCACGCCAAAGGCCGTGATGCTCTCGCATAAGAATTTNNAACATGATCTCGATGCTGTCGAGCGTGCTCGATATGGACATCACGGACGGCGTTTTGTCCGTACTGCCAATGCATCACACATTCGAGTTTTCGGCTGGTTTCCTGACGCCGTTTTCGAACGGAACGCAGATTACTTATCTAAATGAGCTGACTGCCGAGGACCTTTCGCGAACGATCGAGAACGGACACGTTACCGGCATGGTAGGCGTTCCGGCACTTTGGGAAATGCTGCACCGGCGGATCAAAACGCGGCTTCGCGAACGCGGCGATTGGATCGCTGACTTGGCCGACAACGTTATCGAATTTAACGCCTGGATACGCGACAACACGCCCTTCAATCTTGGCCCGATCGTTTTTTTCCCGATACATCAGGGAATGGGTGGCAAGATGCGATATTTGATCTCGGGTGGCTCAGCGTTGTCGGAAAAAGTGCAAAAAGATTTGCACGGACTTGGGTTTACTGTGCTCGAAGGCTATGGCCTGACCGAATCTTCGCCGGTTCTGACTGTAGCTCGGCCGGGCAATAAATTGCTGCGCGGCAGTGTTGGTAAGCCGCTTCCCGGTGTTGAGGTCAGAATCAATTTGCCGGATGAAAACGGCGTTGGCGAGGTACTGGCCCGCGGTCAGAATATAATGGTCGGTTATTACAATAACGAAGAAGCTACGGAAGCAGTTTTGCAGGATCGATGGCTAAAAACAGGTGATCTCGGCAAGATCGATGAAGACGGCAATCTCTTTATCGTCGGCCGTTCGAAGGACGTGATCATTGATTCTAACGGCAAGAACATTTACCCGGATGAGATCGAAGATCTGTACGGCAAGTCACCTTTTGTCAAGGAGATGAGCGTTGTCGGGCTCGTGGATGACGACGGCGGCGAAAAGATCGCGGCATTGGTTGTGCCGGATTATGAACATGATATTGCCTTGGCGCGCGCCGAGGTCAATAAACAGGTTGAGCTTCATTTTCGCGAGGTTTCGGCCGGAATTCCGTTTTTCAAACGCGTGAAGGTTTTACACATCACACCGTTCGAACTGCCGCGAACGGCGACGCGGAAAGTTAAGCGTCCTGAAGTTGTCGAAATGCTACAGGCATTGGAAGACCGCGACAAACGCAAGACGAAAACGGTCGTCGAATCGAAAGGCGATGACAACCTGCTGTGGATCCGCAAAGTAGTTGCCAGCGTTTCAAACAGGCCTCTCTCGGACATCGCCGTTGAGGACAAGCTCGCGGATCTGGGCTTTGACTCGCTGATGTTTGTCGAGCTTCAGTCCGCGGTGGAAGATGCCGGCGGAAAAATTATTTCGCCCGACACCCTAAATGAGGTGCAGACGGTTCGCGAACTTCTCACCGCTGTTCAACGCGTCGATAAATCAAAGAAATTGGCGGACGAGCCGAAGGTCGAGGAGAAGAAAGACGAAGAGGAGATAGTAATCCCGTCGATCATCCGCCGCGTCGGCAATTCGTTAGTAGATTTTGCACAGGACAGGCTTTACGAAGGCGTGCTCGACACAAAGATCGAAGGCGAGTCGAATGTGCCGCAGCACGTGAATTTTATTGTCGCACCGAACCACACTTCGCATATCGATACGGGTCTTGTGAAGAAAGCCTTAGGTAAGGACATCGCGGAGCAGACTGTCGCGGTCGCGGCTGCGGATTATTGGTTCGATACAAAATACAAGCGTGCGTACATGAATAATTTCACGACGCTTGTCCCGATCGAACGGATGGGAAGTCTGAGACAGTCGCTGCGTCATGTTACACGAATCCTGAACGAGGGCTACAACGCTTTGATCTTCCCTGAAGGCGGCCGTCAGGTAAGCGGCGAGATTGCAGAGTTTAAACCGATCATCGGATATCTCGCGCTAAATCAAAAGATCGGAATTCTGCCTATATACATCTGGGGCACATTCGACGCGTTTCCAAAAGGGACAATCATTCCCAAGGGCAGCAGCATCGGTGCAAAAATCGGAGCCAAAGTCGGCAAATTCCTGGAATACGACGAACTTAAGTTGATGACCGACGGCGTTCCGAACACCGAAGCTTATCGCCTCGTCGCGGCCCGCGTTCAGCACGAGATCGAGAACATGCGCGATGGCAAACGTGATAAATTTGATGTTGCGGCGGTGAGGAAACAATGGAAGGCTGAGCGAAGAAAAACAAGGAAGCAGGAGCCGGTGATTGATGAATAAGATTTCACCACAGAGACGCAGAGACACAGAGATGGAAATGAAATCGTTCACGCTTATCGTTTCTGTAATACTGCTTGCGCTATTCACGACAGTCCCGGTCAATGCTCAAGCGCTCAATAAAGCGAAACTCGTTGGTGAGGTCAAGGCCGAATTCATCCACGCATGGAACGGCTATAAGCAATATTGCTGGGGCCATGACGACCTGAAGTCGATCAGCAAAACCTGTCGCGATTGGTACGGAACGCCGGTTTATATGACGGCGGTCGATTCGCTCGATTCCTTGTATTTGCTGGGTTTTAAGAAAGAAGCCGACGAGACTCGAGAATACATTGCCAAGAACCTTTCGTTCGACAAGGACATTTCCGTTCAGAATTTCGAGATAACGATCCGTATTTTGGGCGGCCTGCTTTCGAGCTATCAGATCACGGGCGACAAGCGGCTTTTGAATTTAGCCGACGATCTCGGCCGGCGGCTTTTGCCCGTTTTCGATTCTCCCACGGGCTTGCCGTACAAGTTTGTAAATCTTAAAACGGGCAAGACAAAGGGCGAGATATCGAATCCGGCGGAAACCGGAACGCTGCTAATCGAATTCGGCACTTTGAGCAAGCTTACGAAAAAACCAGTCTATTATGAGAAAGCGAAACGGGCGTTGGTCGAAACATACAATCGCCGCTCGCCTATAGGACTCATCGGGACGAACATTAACGTCGAAACGGGGAAGTGGACAAATACCGACAGCCATATTAGTGCCGAGATCGACTCGTACTACGAATATCTTCTTAAATGCTGGCTGCTGTTCGGCGACAAAGACTGCAAAAAGATGTGGGACGAGGGCATTGCCTCGATAAATAAAAACCTAGCCGAAGAGATTGGCGACGATCTTTGGTACGGGCATGCCGATATGAACACGGGCAAGCGAACTTCGACGACCTTCGGAGCCCTCGATGCATTTTTCCCGGCGGTGCTTGCTCTCGGGGGCGACCTGCCGCGGGCAAAACGGCTGCAGGATTCCGCCTTCAAAATGTGGCAGGTCCACGGCATCGAACCCGAAGAGATCGATTACAAAACGATGAAGGTCACGTCCGCCGGCTATCCATTGCGGCCTGAGATCGTCGAATCGACCTATTATCTCTATCACTACACGAAAGATCCCAAATATCTCGCGATGGGCAAGCAGATGTTCGAAGACTTTGTCAAATTCTGCCGAACAGATGTGGCATATGCGGGCCTGAAAAGCGTCGAGACAAAGGAGAAAACAGATTACATGCACAGCTTTCTTTTCGCCGAGACGTTCAAGTATTTTTATCTTCTCTTTGCGCCGGAAAAGACGTTGGATTTTGAGAAGGTAGTGTTTAATACCGAGGCCCATCCGATCCGGCGTACTTGGTAAGAATTTTTAACGCAGAGATCGCGGAGAACGCAGAGGAGAAGAGGTTTTTTTTTATTTAATTTGCGCCTGATTCGGCACAAATGTCTGCTTCCCTAAACTTCTGCGTGGAGAGATTACTTATGGAATTGAACGACATAAGCGGAAAGATAATCGAGTTAGCGATCAACGTACACAAGGAGCTTGGTCCGGGCATGTTGGAGGGTGCTTACGAAGCATGTTTACAATTTGAGCTTATTCGCGCGGGCTTAAAAGCGGAAACTCAACTAAAATTACCGATCATTTATCAAGGAATCAAAATCGATGCGGGTTATCGTATCGACATGCTGGTTGAGGATTCAGTGATCGTGGAGTTGAAAGCAATAGAGAGACTTCTGCCTGTGCACGAAGCTCAATTGCTCTCATATTGCGAATGAGCGATTTACGGCTTGGCTTATTGATAAATTTCAATGTTCGCTTGTTGCGTGACGGACTCAGACGCGTAGTCAACAATTTTTGATTTACTCTGCGTCCTCTGCGTTCTCTGCGTTTAAAAATTTCTTATGGCGAAGACAAAAGCGTTAGCGAAAACTGAAAAGAAAATTCTCATCACCGGCGGGACCGGGTTTCTCGGCACGCATATCGTTCGGCAATTTCTTGATGCCGGCGAGAAGCATCTGCGTGTAATGGCTTCGAGCGTGCCGGAATGGATGAAGGATGCTGGCGTAAAGGCGGTCGAGGGCTCGGTCACGAACCGCGAGCATGTTGCCAAAGCGGTCAAGAATGTTTCGACGATCTTTCACTTGGCCGGCAAAGTTTCCCGCGACAACGAAGACGCGGCGGCGATGAACAAAATCCACGTCGAGGGCACACGCATTCTTTGCGAAGCAGCCAAGGAAGCCGATGTTCAGACAATGATTCTTGCGTCATCGAGCGGGACGATCGCCGTCAGCGAGGACGAGCAGGTTTTTGACGAGACGTTTCCGCAACCGGTCGATGTCATCTCGCGTTGGGCTTATTACGCGTCGAAATATTATCAAGAGCGGACGGCGTTGGCGGAGTTTGACGGAGACGACCGCAGGCTTGTGATCATGAACCCGTCACTGCTTTTAGGGCCGGATGACGAGCGGCTGAGTTCGACAAAGCCGGTGCTCGATTTTCTTGCAAGGAAAATTCCCTATTCGCCGAGCGGCGGATTAAATTTCGTCGATGTGCGCGATGCCGCGGCCGCATTCATCACGGCCGTCGAAAAAGGGAAACACCAGGAGAAATATCTGCTCGGTGCGGCGAATATGACGTTTCACGAATTTTTTGGACGCCTTGAAAGATTGTCCGGCGTTTCGGCTCCAACATTGAAGGTGCCTAAAAAACTCGCGATGGCCGGTTCGACTATCATCGAATCCGTTTTCAAAAACTGGGGCAAGGCATCGCCGGTTGCGCCAAAAGAGGTCGAGCAGGCCGAGTATTTCTGGTATTTCGATTCCTCAAAAGCCGGAGAAGAACTTGGATTTGCACCCCGCGATCCGCAGGAAACGCTTCATGACTCTATCAGCTATCTGCAAAAGAATTTTCTTGGTGAGGGGGTCTTTTCATGAAGAAAAATTCTTTTTGTAAATTCGATACGCGTAAAACACGACCAGCCCGATCGCCGCAACGATGATTATCGGCAGCCCTTCTTTTGTAAAATCAACGTTTGTTAATAACCATACGATCAGCGCGATCGAGATTATCGAGGCAGCCAAACCGAAGGGCGCAAGGAACTTCGCCGCCGGCGCGTCCTCCCTTTTTCTAAAGACGACAAGTGACAGACAGGTCGTTGCGTAGATCATCAGGCGAGTGATCGTGGCGATCGCAAGCGCTCCCAGAAACGACGACTGGACTGTCAGGACAAAAATGATCGCCGCGTTCAAAAGGATCGAAACGTAAGGAGTTTTGAACTTATCATGCGTTTTTGAAATGACCGGCGGCAACTCATTTTGCTCGCCCATTGCGTAGACTATCCGCGAACCGCCGAGCAGCCCGACGTTCAGATTACCCAGGATCGAAATAAGGGCGCCGCCGACGATAACTACTGCTCCGACCGGGCCCATAAAGGCGTTTGCCGCATCCGCAAGTGGTCTCTCTGATGAAGAAAGCGTTGGAAGCGTTCCGATACTCACAATCTGTACCAAAATATAAACGGTAGCTACGACCGCGAGAGCGACGAACAACGCGAACGGAAGTATCTTCTGCGGTTCTTTCATTTCGCCAGCCGGGATCACGGCGACCTCAAACCCGACAAACGCATAGATCAGCAGCAGTACCGCGGACGAAAAAGATGAATATTGCGGAACAGCACTAAACGTAAAATTTTCCGGATGAAGGAAAAATAAGCCTACCAGTGCGAATACAAATAGTGGGACAAGTTTTCCTACGGTAAAGAAATTCGTCAATAAAGCCGATTGCCGGACGCCCGCGATGTTGACCGATGTCAGCAAAATGAGGACCGCGGCAATAATGCCGATCCTTATAATAGGATCCGTTGCTGACGGCCAAAAGAATCCGAGGTAGGTAACGAAAAGGTTGCAGTTTGCCGCGAAAGTTGCCATCCGGACGATCCAGTATAGCCAGCCGACTTCGAATGCCACAGTCGAACCAAATGCCTGCTTCGCGTACAAGTATGCGCCGCCGGTTGCGGAAAACCGGCTCGCAACCTCGGCATGGCAAAGTACGATAAAACCAATGATCACAGCGCAAGCAAGGAAAGCAAACAAGCTGTAGCTGCCGATCTGCGCAAATACCTTTGAGGGTAGGCCGAAAATGCNNTGTATTTATGACGATCGCCGTCAGGTCCCACCGGCCTATGCCGCGAACAAGCTTTTCATCTTTCATGCTTATTTTTAGGAGAGTGCTTTTTTCGAAACTGTTTTTCGTTTATACTCTGAAAACTACTTTCCGTAAAGATTTCCAGGGCTAATTGAATGAAAAACGTGCTAAGGGCCTTTTTTTGTGTTGTCATTCTCTGTTTTGTTTATTCCTACGCGCCTGCTCAAAAAGAGAGATCGAAGATCGAGATTCTGGCCCCGAAGAGCTATCAACCGCCGCAGTTAGCTGCATCTGCCGATCTCGAAGCGATGCTGAAGGAAGCGGTCGGTGCCGTCCTCGATACCGCGAACGGTAAAGCCTTCAAACCGGAAGAGATCGCGGCGACGCTTATCGATCTTCGCGATCCTCAAAACTTGAAATGGGCAAATGTTTCTGGCGAAAAACCGATTTATCCGGCCAGCGTCGTCAAGATGTTCTACATGGCTGCGTTGGAGCGCCAGCTTGAGGACGGCAAGGTCACGCTTACACCCGAGGTGTCGCGAGGGCTAAAGGATATGATTGTCGTTTCCTCGAATGAGGCAACCCAATATATCCTTGACGTGCTCACTGATACTTCGAACGGCAGTGAATTACCCTCGAAAGAATTCGACGCTTGGCAATACAAGCGAAACCGTGTCAACCGCTTTTTCGCGTCGATGGGCTACACCAGCATCAACGTCAATCAAAAGACGTTTTGCGAGGACGCCTATGGAATTGAGCAGCAATCCCGAAAATACAAAGGCGAAAACCGCAATATGATCACGACCAACGCGACCGCACGGCTCCTTGCCGAGATCGTATCGGGCCGGATGAACACGCCGGAGCGGACCGGCGCTATGATGGGTTTGCTGAAACGCGATCCGTTCGCTCCGTCGAGCGACCAGGACAATCAGTCGGTTGGGTTCACAGGCAAAGCGTTGATCGATGCGAAATTGACGGGAGCAAAGCTTTGGTCAAAGGCCGGTTGGACCAGCAAAGCGCGTCACGACGCGGCATATATCGAGACTCCGGAAGGATCGAAATTCGTGCTGGTCGTTTACACAGAAAATCACGCAAACGACCGCGACACGATCCCATCAGTCGCCGGAAAAATACTTCAGCGAATGAAGTAAAGGTGAAAATATATGAAAAAACTAGTTTCTAATTTCGTGTTTAGTGCTTTCTGCGTCGCGGTGTTTGCCGTGATCGGTTTCGGCCAGGGTTCGTATAAGACGCCGCCTAAGGAGATCATGGATGTGCTGAACGCTCCGGCGATCCCGGCCACATCGATATCGCCGACGCGCGACAGAATGGCGTTGCTTGAGCCGCTGCGTTATCCGCCGATTTCGGAACTGGCCCAGCCGATGCTGCGGATCGCCGGTGTTCGAATTAATCCGACCACAAACGGCCAGCACCGACAGCCATATTTCGTAAGCTTAAAGCTCAAGAATATTTCGGACGGTAAGGAGACAGCCGTTGCCGTGTCCGCTGGGGCGCAATTGATGTCGCCTCAATGGTCGCCGGACGGCAAGTATATCGCCGTCGGTAATATTACACCGGTAGGGGTTGAGTTATGGGTCGTCGACACGGCAACTGCAAAGGCGACTAAGATCAAGAATGTCTTTGTCAATACCGCCTTCGGGGGATTCGGCTGGGAAGATTCCAGGACGATCTCCGCGACACTCGTTTCGTCGAAACGCGGGACAGTTCCGGCCTACCAAAACCTTACGCCAACCGAGCCGAACATTCAGGAAACATCCGGCCGCACCGGCGCCGTGCAGACGTTTCAGGACCTTTTGAAGAGTCCGAATGATGAGCGTTTGTTCGAATACTACGCGACTTCGCAGCTTGCTTTGATAGAAGTTGGTGGCAAGATCCGCGAGATCGGAAGCCCGGCGATCTATAACAATGCCGATTTTTCCCCGGATGGCAAATATATCTTGACCGAGCGTATAGAACGACCGTTTTCCTACCAGTATCCTTTCTCGCGATTTCCTCGACGCGTGGAGATCTGGGACATGAACGGAAAATTCGTGGCGTCGATCGCGAGCCTTCCGCTGCAGGATAACATTCCGGTGCAAGGCGTTCCCGTAGGCCCGCGTGGATATAGCTGGATACCGACCGAACCCGCGACATTGATGTGGGCCGAGGCTCTGGATGGCGGCGACCCGCGTAAAAAGATCACGCCGCGCGATAAGCTGATGAAGCTTAACGCACCGTTTGCGGGTGCGGCAACCGAGCTTTTGAAGGTTGAGAATCGATTTCAGGGCCGCTTTTTTGGCGAAAAGGACGGCCTGATGTTCTTTTTCGATTACAATCGCGACACCCAGCGCCGCCGCATGTTCTCGACCGACTATCGAAACCCCGCCGGCAGTACGTTGGTTTCAGATCTCAACGTCAACGATCGCTACAACGACATCGGCAATCCTGTGATGAAGGTCCTCCCGAACGGCGCCAACGTTGTTCGGCAGAATGGCGATGAGATCTTCCTGACCGGAACGGGGGCGTCACCGCAAGGCGACAGGCCGTTTTTTAGGCGAATGAACGTCAAGACGCAAAAGATCAACGAGATCTGGCGTTCGTCAGCCGACGAATATGAAGCTTTTCTCGGCATGATTGATAACAACGGGATGAATTTCCTGACGCGAAAGGAATCTGTCACCGAGCCGCCAAATGTTTACATACGGCAGGTTTGCCCCGCAGGACAGATCTGTACCGCGCTTGCGTACCGTCAGATCACGGATTTTAAAGACCCTGTTCCCCAGCTTCGTGGAATAAAGAAACAGCTTGTCAAATACAAAAGGGCTGACGGCGTGGATCTTTCGTTTACGCTTTACTTGCCGCCGGGTTACAAACAGGGAACTCGCTCGCCGACCGTGGTGTGGGCATATCCGCTTGAGTTTACCGATACAGCGACCGCCGGCCAGGTTTCGGGATCGACAAGCCGGTTTACTCAGATCGGCGGAATTTCGCACCTGTTTTTCTTGCTCCAGGGCTACGCAGTGCTTGATGACACGACAATGCCGGTCGTTGGCGACCCAGAAACGGTCAATGATACATTCGTTAAACAGATCGTCGATTCCGCCCAGGCGGCGATCGACAAAGGCGTCGAGATGGGCGTCGTCGACCGTGATCGCGTCGGCGTCGGTGGGCATAGCTATGGAGCGTTTATGACGGCGAATTTGCTTGCTCATTCCGACATATTCCGCGCCGGCATTGCCCGAAGCGGTGCGTATAACCGTACTTTAACGCCGTTTGGCTTTCAGTCCGAGAGGCGGACCTTCTGGGAAGCTCCCGAGCTTTATTCGAAAGTTTCACCGTTCTTTTACGCGAACAAGATCAACGAACCGATCCTTCTGATGCACGGCGAGGCGGACAATAATCAGGGCACTTTCCCGATCCAGTCGGAACGCTTATTCGCAGCGATCAGCGGTTTGGGCGGAACGGCGCGGCTTGTGATGCTGCCGCTGGAGGCCCACGGATACGCCGCAAAGGAATCGACCGGGCATACTCNNAGATGATCCAGTGGTTCGACAAATACGTCAAAAACGCAAAACCGCGAACCGGACCGCCGACGGCATCGAAATAAGGCGTCGACAAAAAGGAGACGGCGCGGAGGGCAGGTGTCGTCCGCGCTTTCTCATTGAATTCCGGGTGTTACTACGGGACCTCGTTCGCTTATGAGCCAAAACGACCTTTCCCTTCGCCATGAAACGATAAGTACAAGCTTTTTGCGCGGATGTCGCGATTCCGAAATTTCGTTGAGCGCTGAACAGATCGACTTCTTCCACGAGAACGGTTTCGTTTCGGGTGTTCGAGTTCTCGATTCGGATCAGATCGAACTCTTGCGAACCGAACTTGCGTCCCTGATGGAGCCGCACCAGGCCAGAAATCCGCTGTTTTACGAATATCACCACAACGAGTCCGAGGATGCGGCAAAGACGCTGTTTCACGCACTTGGAGCCTGGCGCGTCACTGAAGCATTTCACGATCTGTTGTTTCACCCGGCTATCACAAGGCCAGCCGAGCAGTTGCTCAATGGGCCGGTCAGGCTTTGGCACGATCAGATATTTGTGAAACCCGCTCGAGACGGAGCAGTCGTTGCATGGCACCAGGATTATTCATATTGGACGCGGACAAAGCCGATGGCCCATCTTACATGCTGGATTGGGTTGGACGATTCGACCGATGATAACGGATGTGTCCGCTACATTCCCGGCAGCCACAAATGGGATCTTTTGCCGCGCTACCATTTATCGAATGATATGAATGCCGTTTTCGAATATCTGACCGACGAACAAAGATCGGCATTCAATCCGGTTGCGGCTATTCTTAAGGCGGGCGAAGCAAGTTTTCATCATCCGCTGATGCTCCACGGTTCGTATGAAAACACGTCGGATTCGCCGCGAAGGGCCGCCATCGTAAACATGATCCGTGATGGAGTTACGTCGGATTCGGACGAGCCGCTACTCGCGGGCGTGCCACTGGTTCTTAAAGGTGAAAAGATATCGGGCCAATTTTTCCCGCTGCTGTCGTAGTATTTCCCGATACCTCGAAATCGGGTTACACTAACGGCAAATCCTAATTACCTAATCTAAAAATATGAAAAGTGTTTTCTGTTTTGTATTGGTTCTCACGGTTAATTTGTTGATGTTTGCGCAAACGATGCCGAAGGACGCCGATCCGGCAATTTGGGCCAAGGCCTTAAAGATCCACAAAAAAGCCATCATCGTTGACGGCCATAACGACATCCCGTCGCCGATGGTCGATGCGNNACCAATTCCGTCGGCAAATTTCATAAGGACGGCGACCCGTTCCACACCGACCTGGCCCGATTCAAAGCGAGCGGCATCACTGGCGAGTTTTTCTCGATCTACGTTAGCGGTGAGACATTGAAGACAGGCGGTGCGATGCGGCGGGCAATGGACCTTATCGATGCGACCTATCGCGAAGCCGAAAAGCACCCCGGCCAATTGTCAATGTGTACAACCGCGGCGGAAATTCGCCGTGCGAAAAAGGCCNNNGAGAATTCCCTATATGCACTTCGCGATTTCTATCGCCTCGGCATCCGCTACATGACGCTAACGCACAACGTCTCGCACGATTGGGCCGACGCTCATCGCGGCGAGGTCAAAAACAACGGCCTCTCGGATTTTGGCAAGGAAGTCGTCCGCGAGATGAACCGTTTGGGGATGCTCGTCGATATCTCGCACGTTTCGGTCAAGGTGATGAACGATGTACTNNTACTCCGGTGCCCGCGGCGTGAACGATCATACCCGAAATGTTCCCGACGAGGTGCTCAAACGCGTCGCGAAAAACGGCGGCGTGATGATGATCAATTTCTACCCTTCATTCCTCGACGCGCGGACAAACAAGGAAGAGAACGAGCGTGCTGCCCGCCTGCGGCCGCAGATCACAGCTCTGCGCGAGCAATACAAGGACAACCCGCAGGGCTATAACGAAGCCGAACGCAAACTGCTCGATGCGGACCCGATCTTCATCGCCGACTACAAACGCGTCGTCGACCACATCGACTACATGAAAAAAGTCGCCGGCATCGACATCATCGGCCTTGGCTCCGACTATGACGGCGTCCCGTTCCTCCCTGCCGGAATGAACGGAATGGAAGACCTCGTTCTCGTGACTTACGAAATGCTAAAACGCGGTTACACCGAACAGGACATCCGCAAAGTCCTCGGCGAAAACTTTATGAGAGCCTTTACGCAAGCTGAAAAAGTTGCCGGTTCACGTCAGATCAGCGGGCAGGGAAGTTTGAAGAAGCTGCCTCCGCCCAAGGCTAATTAACGCCGGGACGAAAGCTATTTCAGTGTGACGAGTGTCCCAGCGTGGGACACTTTTGGGACACTCGTCTGGTCGATTAACCTATAGTAAATACAATAACTTAAAGGAAAACCCAGCCGATTGTCCCACTGTCCCACGGTTTTGCGTGTCCCACGTTTGTCCCGGCCTTGTCCCACAGACTAAGTTGCTGTATTCATTGTACTTAATCAATGTTCCGCCTATTTTGCAATAAACTTTTCACTTTCGAAAACGTAAGTATTGCAAAAAAAGGATTTATCGATCCGACCGCGCGTCACAACCGCGGGACAAAACGCGGAAACCCTAAAATATCAATGATTTGCGGATTTTCAAAGAACGAGCCCTCAGAAAAAGCCTCGCTCTAGAATTGTACCACACATTGTCAAGTGTATTATGTCTGAAACATCGGTAGCCTTGAATTCAGATAATAAGTGCAACTTTTGAAAATGGCAGGAAAGGGTAAGTTGACGAAACTGGACGGACTTTTAACCGCGAGATCAAAAGGAGCATCAATGAGCTATCAATAACCTTAACCAGGAGCAAAGATACCAGATAGGGACTTACTATAGAATGGGGATGTGCGAATTACACAAAATTCGTTACAGCCTCAATCTGTCACCATCCAAATACGTCCTATGTTGATGCAACGACTTCAATAGTAATCGTTTCAAGTGAAATCTCGATAAACGCACCTCCGTTCGGATCGATCGTTTTTCTTTTTAATTCAACATGGTATTTTCCGGGAGCTGTCAGATCGTAAATATCACTCAGAACGATATTTTCTTTCAACGTTTGGTTAGACGCCAAACTTTCCGCGCGCCGGCTTACGAAACTGGAGGATATACGCTTCTTCAACTCATCGCCACTTCGTCCTGAATTTTTCTTCAAATCCTGCTCTCGTTTTATTGGTAACACCCTTCCCGATTCACCAGCAACCCGAAAACTGTAATTCGTTCCGTCATTCTTATTCATCTGTAATTCCCTCTCGCTAGTATTCAGAAGTGAAAAGGAAAGTACAACTGCTTCGCCGGAAGTTACAACCACCTTCCGAAACGGAGTGCAAAGCTTTATTCCATTAACAGCAGAGTTGCACAGATCTTCTGACTTAGATTCATGAACCATAGGTAACAAGATTTGCAAATAACCAACGTTTCCGAAAGCGAAGGCAATCAAAAACAGGAGCGAAAGAAAGCCAATTAACTTGAAAAGTCTGTATCTACTCATAGCTCATCCCCCAAAATATCGAGTTTAGAATATACATTAGCACGAACCGNNAACTGACCAAATCGGAAAATCAGTGGCGTCTGCATCTGCGGGTTGATTTGGATCGGACTGATTAAGCAAATTCCAATTGGAATTTATCAATTGGGCTTCGGCAGACCAACCCCAATTTACTTTTCGTAACGGAACCCAAGAAGAATCGCTACCGCCGGGTTTAAACATCAACCACATTGACCATTGCGAGGTCAAATCAACGTATGTAAACTGGCTTAGCGCAAATCCCGGCGAATCAGAAGCGCTGGTCGCGTTAACCGTTGTGTATGGGTAACATTGATCGAGTCCAGAGTCAGAAACGGTACCAGTCTGGCCACCAATTGTGGTAGCTGTAACAGACCGATTTATTGTCTGTACCCACTGTGTCTGCCCTGAGAACGGACTTGGGATTGTTATGGAACTTCGACTGAATCTTATGCCAAAATTACTGCCCGTACCTGCTCCGAGGTGTACCTCTAATTGTCCGGTGGCGGAATCGATGGTGGTGCTGCTTGGAGTTAAGGTTGTAACACTCGCCTCAGGTCTTTTAACATTGAATGTTGTTTTGCCGGTCAGTTGATGGCTGCCAACATTCGCCTTGTAAGTGACCTCTCTACCATCCGCCCCGTCGTACCAAACGTAATTGACGTCCGTCATGGTCAGGCTATCAACAGGTGCGACTTGAGAAGAACTGGAATCGGTTGTTACAACGAAATCCTTCATTACATTGCCAGGAAGCGTCCATAAATGATTGGTGAGACTGATTCCGGATGGTACGATTTCAGCTTTCAACTTGATTCTTTCGCCTACAATTGTATTTGTGGTCATATCGGTTACTTCTGTTGGTTGTTGAGTACCGATGGTCCGTGAAATCTTAATTTTCGCAATGCTGAAAGGCTCAGAGGCAAGAAGTGCATTGTTGAACATTGCCTCAATTACGTAGTTATCCTTTGCGCTGCTTTCAGTTACACCCTTTATTTCGTAATTCCCACTTTGAGTTATGTTGATTGTGGGCGAATTGTTGCTGGAGAACTGACTTTCTCCGGTTCCACTGAGTTTTCTGAGATTCAGCATGATTTGCTGATTTAACAAATATTAACAGACATGACCTCAGTATCCGTCTGGGTCCACGAGGCTGAGTTCAGGGGAAAACGGGGCCACGCACATGCCTTAGCCAAACAGGCGACCTGGCGGCAGACCGTGAATGCATAGCGAGAAATCGCGCCCGCTTTGCAGCGCAGGTTTTGTCACGACCTGTTAAGACAAGCCGTCGAAATCCGGCTTGACTTAACTTCCCTTCCGGCGTATAACACTCGCGTCTTCCAAAACACTCGGGAACTCAGGCAATGAGCGGGCGGCTGCCATCGGATGCGGCAGCGGCCCGGTTTTGCTCACGTCACGCATCTCTTATCTTTTGAGAGGAAAATGTATGCGAAGAATATTTCTCGTTTCGTCGATGCTGATCGCGGCGTCGGTTTTGCTGGTTTCGTGTGGTGACCCAGGTGCCGGAAATGCGGGAAACGCCGGGAACAAACCGGCGAATTCGGCTAACAATGCCGCGGCTACGGCTCCCGTAAATACGGCGGCGATTGAAGGCGACTTAAAGAAGATGACGACCGATATGGCGGCGTCATTGGTCAAGAACGACATACCCGCAATGGAAAAGCTGTACTCGGACAACTATATGTTTGTTGGGCCTGACGGATCGGTTGCGACGAGGGCGCAGAGGCTGGAGGCGATGAAAACCGGCGATACGAAATACGAGTCCATCACCTACGATGATATCTCCGTTCGCACAAACGCTGAAGGCAACGGAGCTGTCGTCATAAGCAAGGTAACGGTCAAGGGCAAGAACATGGGCAAGGCGGTCGATGGCCAGTATCGCGTCACACATGTTTGGTCGAAAACAAAAGACGGCTGGCGTATGGCAAACGGACAAACAACGCCGATAACCGCCGCGGCCGCACCGGCAAAGGCCGACGACGATANNCCCGCCGCTCCGGCGAATAAATAATTTCGGAATTGGCATAGTAAGAAAAACGGTGGAAGCTCGGATTCGCTCCAAGATCCACCGTTTCTTTTCTTAAAAATAAGAAAAGAAATGGTATAGAGTAATTGCCGCTTCGAGCCGTCCTCTTGACCCAAACAAGCATAAGCAATCTCTCTTGACTCGCTGAAGTATCGGGCGTATAAGTAGTCGCGTACATCAAAAGCAATTCAAGAAATCAGAGTTGAGCGGGCAGCTGTCAAACGATGCGGCGGCGGTCCTGTTTGCTCACGTCACGCATCTCTTATCTGAGAGAGGAAAATGTATGCGAAGGATATTATTAGTTCTGTCGATACTGATCGCAGTGTCGGTTTTTATGGTTTCGTGTGGTGACCCGGGTGCGGGAAACGCGGGTAACAAACCGGCAAATGCGGCTTCGAACACGGCGACTGCGCCGGCTGCCGATAAAGCTGCGGTCGAAGCAGAGGTTAAGAAGACGATGAACGATTTCGCCGCGGCGCTCAACAAGGGCGACGTCGCAGCGCTCGAAAAACTTTACGCGGATGACTATACGCTGATCGACCAAAACGGCGCCATGCAAACAAAGGCTTCGCGTTTAGAGCAGATGAAATCGGGCAAGCTAAAACTCGAAGGCCTCAAGTTTGACGATCTAAAAATCAAAACGCACCCGGCCGGAGACGGCGCAATTGTTACCGGCCACGTAACCGGTAAAACCACAATGGACGGCAAGACCGAGGAAAGAAATTCCATGGTCACATGGGTGGTTGGCAAGACGAAAGATTCCGGTTGGCGCTTTGTCAACGCGCAGATAACCGACATCAAAGGCGGGGCTGCGACGAAGGCGGAAGATGATAAGAAAGCCGACGACAAGAAAACCGAAACTGCACCGCCGGCGAATAAGTAACGGTTTAATGAGTCCAGCGAAAAAGGGGAGCAAAACTTCCCTTGTTTTATTTTTGGCGTGCCGATGCTGGTGTGCGCCTGTCACGTTTTAAATCCAAAGGAGGGATTGATATGAAAAACATTTTTGGAGTTACGATTTTACTAGCGGCAATGTTTAGCTCGGCTTTTGGACAATGCAGCAACGCCGACAAAAAAGCACTCGAAGCGTTTGACCGAGCATGGAGCGCGGCTGGGCAGAATGGCGACAAAACGGCCCTGACCGCGATCTACGCGGACGATTACGTCGGCTTCCCGGCGATGCAGGCCAAAGCCTCAGCTATTGACGCGACGATGGCGACTTTCGAACGAAACAAGGCAAACCCGCCAACGTCGAACACCGCCTACGATCATTATTTGATCTCGTGTACGCCGACCGGCGCGACGGTCACGCACCGCAACACGACGGTTTCGAACTCGGGCAGCACAACCTATTCGCGCAGCGTTCACGTTCTCGAAAAACGCGGCGGCAAATGGCAGGTGGTCAGTAATGCCGGTGGAGGCCTGACCGATTCGGATGTTATCTGGTATCTGGAACAGGATTGGAACGACGCCTTGATGAAGCGCGATAAGGCCTGGTTCGAGAAAAACTACGCAACCGATTTCAGCGGTGTCGATACAATGACCGGAAGACTTTCGAATAAGTCGGAAGATATTGCGGGCACGGTAAATGACAAAGGCTCCATGGAGTTGGCTGAGACCTCTGACATGAGCATTCGCGTTGACGGCGACAGGGCCGTTGTCACCGGCGTATTTCGTACTAAAGGCAAGGACGAAAAAGGAGTGGCGTACGACCGCAAGGCCCGCTTTACCGACACCTGGATCAAACGCGACGGCCGCTGGCAAGCATGGGCGTCGCAGGGAACCTTGATTCAGTAGTCGTTAAGGCAAAAGTAGGAAAAGGCAAGATCGGACGCGCGTTCCGGTCTTGCCTTTGTTATTCGCCAGGTTGGAGTTCGGCGAGCATTGCCTCGACCTACACTGCAAGAATGTATAAGCAAAGTGCAAGAATATAACAGTGCAGAGGCTTTTCACCGATTTAGCAAGGGTTAGGATCGAGGATATATTCGTCGAGAGGGAGTTCTGCATTGGGATTCCGAACAACTATTGTTCTAAGGGCGAAATTCTCCCTCCATATACCAATAACCGCCGCAAGCGATGGCCTTTTATCTAGAATTCCATTATTTTTTCGGCTCCTGTGGCCACTACCGTCAGCAGAAACTACAAACACTTCGTCACCTGTTAATATATCGTCCAATTCTTCTTCGTCGATTCCTGAAGTAAAGCTTGGAGCGATACCCACAACAAGTGACAGGCCATTCATTGCGGCGAGCTCAGCGTACTTCTTGACCTTTTCATCAAGAGTCTTTTTCACTGGTTGAGAATCGACAAAGAACGCGCTGCTAGTAGGTCCCGCAAGACCAACGCGGGCCCGCCTCGGGTCAAACGACGCTAGTGTAAATGTTAAGCCCATGGTAGCGTATTCGGATCCCGAAACCAGATTTACCTCGTCAGACAGCCACAATCTAACATCTCTCGCAATTGCCTTATTTATTTGGGGATTTAGTTCGGGTAGATCGCGTAGTTTCTCATAAGACAATAGAAGATTCGCCCCTATTTTGATTTCTAGCAACCTATCCCACAGGTCAGTGACTTGCCTGTCTCTAGCCTCGATGTCAGCGGGCGGTAAACGACTAAAAACCTCCAATATAAAAGAGCGATCCTTGGTTTCGATTAGCCAGTCGGGAGTAAGATCATCAATTACGGGTTCATAGTGAGCTTGAAAACCCTTCGCGAGAAACAGCCCAACGGCATTTAATTCATTATATGATTGAATGAAAGCATCCGGATTCCAAAAGTTTACAAGGAACTTTTCCTGCGAGTCCGTTGTGAGCATTTGAAACCAGCCGTCGAGTTCTTCGCGTATTGGAAGCCATTTTTCAAAGCAGACGAAGTTATACAAGGCCGGAGGTTTGATTCCCGGCATCTCGTACCGAGCTTTAAGTTGCTCAATTCGTTCCTCTTTGAATAGGGAAGGCATAAATCTAATCTGTTAGGCTCCGGCGCTNNGCCGTGGCATTTTTTGAACTTCTTGTCCGAGCCGCAGTAGCAGGGTTCGTTTTATCTTCGACGTATTGCGATGTCTATCCTTATAAGGGTCGCGTCACGCGTGCTCATTAGCTAAAGAACCGATCTGTCGGGACAATCACTAATCCCTTCATGTAGGGCAAGAATCGCTCGAAATCCTTGACGTTACTCGTAACTACAAAACAGTTATGCGTTATCGAGCTTCGCGCAATAAGAGCGTCGTTTTGCTGTTGTTGAGCGGAAATTATTTTTTGAACGTTTCCTCTGGTTTTCGATTTCCTACCGCGGATCATGTTTCTGATTAGTTTCGAACATTCAAACCAATCAGTCGAGGTCGGCGTCAGCAACTGATTTGAAGCGCTAAGTGCTGACTTCCATGATGTATACTGAGCTAACGTCGAATCGTCAATGTTTGCCGCGATCAGCTCGTACAATACGACCGTGGACAGGTACATTTGCGATAAAAGGGCGTCAGAGACATCTCGCTCAATAAAGACATTCGTGTCAAATAGCGGATGTTTACTTTTCAGAGTTCTGCCCATTCTCGCGAGCGTGCCTAAATCCTTCCATAATCGCCTTACCTGTCTCAATTCGCCTTATAGCAAGTTTGTCAAGCTTTTTTGGCAGTTTGAAATCGGACGCCTTTGGCAGGCGTTCAAGTTCAGGTGAGCTTTTTGATGTTCCGGTTGTCTTCGACATATAAGGTGATTATATCACGGAATTCCCGCACCGTGGCATTTTTTGAATTTCTTGCCTGAGCCGCAGGGGNNCGGCTCGTTTGGCTTGATCTTTGGATGATCGCGGACGAACGGGGTGTGGCGCAATGCTTCTTCGCCGGCGCTTGCGGCCGAGGCCATCGCTCCGGTAAACGCCATGCCGGCGGCCTGTTTTCTCGCACGCTGCTGTTCAAGCCGTTCGAGCCGTTCGCGTTCTTCACGCTCGTCCTGCGTGACGATCTCCAGGTGGAACAGGGCCTTGGTCGTGTTTGTGTCGATGCGGTCGAGCATGTCCTGGAACATCGTAAAGCTCTGCTTTTTATATTCGACAAGCGGGTCTTTTTGCCCGTAACCGACAAGGCCGATNNATGCCCTGCTTTACCTGATCGATGGACGCGAGGTGGTCCTTCCATTGCGAGTCGATGATGTTAAGCATTATGTAACGCTCATAGGCACGCAGGCTCTCTTCACCGGCGATCTTTTCCTTCGCCGCGTAGCTTGCCGAAGCTTTTTTCCAGATGGCTTCCTCGATCTGCGTCGGGTTCATTCGCTTGAAATCGACATCGGCGTCGCGTGCAGGGTCAAGTGCGTAGATGCTTTCGATCTCAGCCGCGTAGGTTTCGATGTCCCATTTGTCGGGGCCGGCCTCGAGGCTGAGAAAATGCCCCGTCAGATCGTGCAGTAGGTCGCTGGCGACGCCCGTATCGCCGAGCAGGTATTCGCGATGCTCGGGTTCGAACATCAACTGGCGGCGGAGGCCGTAGATCGTCTCGCGCTGTTTGTTCATCACGTCATCGTACTTGAGGACGTGTTTGCGGGTTTCGAAGTTTCGTGCCTCGACGGCCTTTTGGGCACGTTCGATCTGCTTCGAAACGGTCCGCGATTCGATCGCGACTCCCTTTTCCATGCCGAGCCATTCCATCATCGAGCGGACCTTATCGCCAGCAAAGATTCGCATCAGGTCGTCTTCCAGCGAGAGAACGAACCGCGACGAACCGGGGTCGCCCTGGCGTCCGGCGCGTCCGCGAAGCTGGTTGTCGATGCGCCGCGATTCGTGCCGCTCGGTGCCGAGGATGTGCAAACCGCCGACGGAGACGACTTGCTTGTGCTCTTCAGCGACGACCGCCTTTGCCTTTCTTAATTGCTCTTCACGCTGTTCCGGCGTTGCCTCATCCGGATTGATCTCCATCCGTTTCAGATACTCTTCCGCAAGCGAATCCGGGTTACCGCCAAGCAGAATATCGGTACCACGACCGGCCATGTTGGTCGCAATAGTTACGGCTCCTTTGCGGCCCGCCTGTGCGATGATATCGGCCTCGCGTTCGTGATACTTGGCGTTGAGAACATTGTGCTTGATGCCGATAGCTTTAAGCCTTTCGGAAATCAATTCGGAATTCTCGACCGAAACGGTACCGACCAAAACGGGGCGGCCCTCGGCATGAAGCTCCTTGATCTCATCGACAACCGCATCCCATTTTTCGGGCAGCGTGCGATAGATCATGTCCGAATTATCCTTTCGGATCATCTCCTGGTTGGTCGGTATTATGACTACATCGATGTTGTAAGTCGTGCCGAATTCCTCGGCCTCTGTTTCCGCGGTTCCGGTCATGCCCGAGAGTTTCTCGTACATGCGGAAGTAATTTTGCAGCGTGATGGTCGCGAGCGTCTGATTCTCCTTCTCGATCTTTACGCTTTCTTTCGCCTCGACGGCCTGGTGCAATCCGTCCGACCAGCGGCGGCCCTGCATCAATCGGCCGGTAAAGTCGTCAACAATGATGACTTCGCCTTCCTGAACGACATAATGATGATCGACCTTATAGAGCGTATGTGCCTTCAAGGCCTGTTCGACGCAGTGCAGGAGGTCCATATTCGCCGGATCGTACAAATTCGAAACGCCGAGCAGACGTTCGGCTTTTGTCACGCCCTGCTCCGTCAGAACCGACGAGTGGTTCTTTTCGTCGAGCAGATAATCGCCCGTCGTTACCTTGGTTTCCTCGTCCTTGTGGCCGCGTTCGAGCTTGGGAATGATCTCGTTTGCCGCGAAATATTTGTCGGTCGCGTCGTCGGTCGCACCCGAGATAATGAGCGGCGTTCGGGCTTCGTCGATGAGGATGGAGTC
>DLHV01000005.1:24667-24920 GCA_002483395.1 Chloracidobacterium sp. UBA7659
AATCGAAGCCGAATTCGTTGTTTGTTCCGTAAGTGATATCGGCGGCGTAGGCCTGCTTGCGCTCGTAGTCGTCCATATCGTTTTGGATACAGCCGACCGAAAGGCCGAGGAATTCGTGGATCTTGCCCATCCACTCCGCATCACGCATGGCGAGGTAGTCGTTGACCGTAACGACGTTCACGCCGCGGCCGGTCAGGCCGTTGAGATATGACGGCAAGGTCGCGACAAGCGTTTTACCTTCACCTGTTCGCAT
>DLHV01000239.1:0-2180 GCA_002483395.1 Chloracidobacterium sp. UBA7659
GGCGAATTAACGCAACAAGGCGGACGCGCCGATGTCTATGTTGACGGCAAAAAAACAGGTCAACTCGATGCCTACATTCCTGAACGAACGCACGACAACGCTCTTTGGCATATTTTCGGACTCAAGTCGGGAGAACACACCATCAGTATCGTCATGCGTGATGACGCGGATGAGCGCTCAAAAGGTAAAAAAGTCGCGATTGAACGTGCCGTAATTTATCGGGCGAAATAAAAGTATCCTGGGAATGTCATGAAAAAAATCGTGGTCGTTGGCAGCGCGAATACCGACATGGTTGTAAAGGCTGACAAGCTTCCGCTGCCGGGCGAAACGCTACTGGGTGGAACGTTTTTTATGAATGCCGGCGGCAAAGGGGCAAATCAAGCAGTTGCCGCCGCCAGGCTGGACGGCAAAGTCACACTTGTAGCGAAAGTCGGGGATGACATCTTTGGACGACAGACCGTCGAGAATCTTGGGAAAGAGAACATAAATACCGAATTCGTATTCGTCGATAACGATTCCCCGTCTGGAACGGCCTTGATAATGGTGAACCAGGAGGGCGAAAACTGTATCGTGGTCGCACCGGGAGCAAACGGCAATTTGGTTGCCGGCGATCTGGAAAGTGTAAACGCGATAAACGAAGCAGAAATTGTTTTGGTCCAACTCGAAATTCCGATGGAAACGATAGCTTCGGTCATCGGGAATGCGAAGGCCAATGGTCAAAAAGTCATCCTGAATCCTGCCCCGGCGAGGGCTTTGAGCGATGAATTACTCGACGGATTATTTCTTATCACTCCAAACGAAACCGAAGCAACGTTACTTACAGGCCTAAAGGTTGAGGATCGGAATTCAGCCGCAAAAGCCGCCGATCTTCTACTCTCGAAAGGCGTCCAGAACGTAATTATTACCCTCGGAAAACGCGGAGCATATTTCCAGAACGATCACCTGAGTCTTTTGGTCGACGCACCGGTTGTCGAAGCTCTGGACACGACCGCCGCCGGCGACACTTTTAATGGTGCAATTGCCGTTGCCATCGCTGAAAGAATGGATTGGGAAAAAGCAATTCAGTTCGCATGCCAGGCAGCTTCGATTTCAGTAACAAGATTGGGAGCACAGGCCTCCGTTCCATATAGAAGCGAGATAGAAATGGGATTTGAGCTAATTCAATAAGTCTCATGGGCGAGTTTTTTTGATTTTTGTCAGGCGTTCGGAGTCTCTCCTTTAGGCGGCTTCCTGCCACGCTTCGCGGGCGGAGGCATGCTAAAACGTGGACTCAAAACACGAGGAGAGTAAATTATGTTTATCGTAGAAAATTATTGGTTAGCGATTCTGCTTTGTGTGATAACCATGATTTGCTGGGGTTCCTGGGCGAACACCACCAAACTAACAACCCCGGGCTGGCGATTTGAGTTGTTTTATTGGGACTACGGTTTTGGAGTCCTAATCGCAACTTTGCTGTTGGCATTTACATTGGGAAGTTCGGGGTCAGAAGGTCGGGCCTTTCTAGCCGATTTTCAGCAAGCCGATACCGCAAATCTTGCTTCTGCCTTTCTCGGCGGCGTGATCTTCAATATCGCGAATATCCTATTGGTTGCGGCCATAGCAATTGCCGGAATGTCGGTCGCCTTTCCCGTCGCTATCGGTATCGCACTCGTCCTCGGAACCGTCGTAAATTACATCGCAAACCCGCAAGGCAATCCGCTATTGATCTTCGGCGGAGTGGCGTTGATCGCGATCGCCATTGTACTGAACGCCCGGGCCTACAAAAAACTTCAAACTGAGAACAATGTAACGACAAAGGGCCTGATAATCTCGGTCGTGAGCGGTCTGTTGATGGGATTGTCTTACAAATATGTAGCGGTTTCGATGGCCGGTAATTTTAATGTTCCCGAGGCCGGAAAACTGACGCCATACACCGCGCTGGTCATATTCGGAGTCGGTGTTGCGGCAAGTAGCTTTGTGTTCAATACTATCCAAATGAAAAAGCCCTTCGTCGGAACAGTCATCCCATTTGCCGATTATTTTGCCGGCAAACCGAAAGACCATTTGATCGGAATCGGCGGCGGAATAATATGGAGTATCGGTATGTCGCTTAGCATTCTGGCGTCAGGCAAGGCCGGGCCCGCGGTTTCATATGGTTTAGGGCAAGGGGCAACTGTGGTCGGCGCGATTTGGGGCATTTA
>DLHV01000239.1:2198-2838 GCA_002483395.1 Chloracidobacterium sp. UBA7659
GAATGCTCGTTTTATATATCGCTGGCTTAATCATGCTGGTATTTTCGAAATCTGTTTAACGCCTTTCGGGTACAACTATGTCAATTTATCTCGGCGAATTTGTGGGGACGCTCTTATTGATTTTGTTCGGCGGCGGTGTAGTTGCCGGTGCCGTTCTAAAGGGTTTGAAATCCGAAAATTCCGGGTGGGTCGGAATTGTCATCGCCTGGGGTTTGGGAGTAACTTTTGCGATTTACGCAGTTGGCTCGATAAGCGGAGCACATATCAATCCGGCAGTTACAATCGGCCTGGCTTTTGCGGGGGCAACATTAGTTTGGATTTATTATCTTCCTCATTGGACAAAGACCGAAGATTCGGAAGCGAAGCGGGCAGTTTTTTGTACTGCGCCGGCCGCACCCTCTAATGCAAACAATTTCTTTGATGAAATGATCGGCACAACCGTGCTGCTATTCGCTCTTAATTTTATCGGCCCGGATTTTGCCCACGGCCTGAAACCTTTGGTTGTCGGGGCGTTGATAATGGCGATCGGATTCAGTTTGGGCGGCACGACGGGGTTTGCGATCAATCCCGCCAGAGATTTAGGGCCGCGAATAGCCCATTTTTTATTGCCGATCCGGGGAAAAGGTCATTCCGATTGGAG
>DLHV01000044.1 GCA_002483395.1 Chloracidobacterium sp. UBA7659
GTCGGCAAATTCCCCTTCTCAGCCTCGGGCAAGGCACGAATCCTCGGCGAAACGGATGGCTTCGTAAAGATCGTCGCCGAAAAGAAATACGACGAGGTCCTCGGCGTCCACATCATCGGCCCCCACGCCACCGAACTCCTCGCCGAAGCCTGCGTCGGCATGGCACTCGAAACCACCGCCGACGAACTCGGCCGCATAATGCACGCCCACCCGACGGTCAGCGAGTCGGTAATGGAAGCTGCGGAAGGTGTGCATGATCTGACGATTCATATGTAATCGATGCGAAAAGGGCCTTACAACATGGAATCAGTCGTCCTTCGCAAATCGCGGCGGAATAACCTGCACATTAGCTGGGACGAATCGGATGGCTTTGTTTTCCTTTTCACGCCGGATATGGAAAACATATGGAATCATTACCATATTGAACTGTCAGAGAAGCAGGCAACGCGCCTTAGCTCCTTCCTCAGTAAAAAATTGGGAGAACTCAGCACAAACAATGAGCGATCTGGAAGAATACATTCTGAGACGAAGAAAGGTAGATAAGGAATTTGCCCGGAATTACGACGGAGGACTTGAGAATTTCAAGATGTTTCGACCTGACCTAGAAACGATAGTCAGCGAATTCATGTCGCAGACAAAATCAGACGAACACCATCGTTATTTCTCATTCGACTATTGCTTCAATTACTTTTCGTCAACCGAAAATTTGACTAAAGACATTGAAAAAAGCTGCCTGATGCTCGGCTTTTATCTGGCTAGTTGGGGAATGTTCAGAGGAGCAAGTTTCCTGTTACAAAAGAACGTCAAATGCTTCGAAAAATCGATCCACTATATTTCAGGTTTGGATAAGTCTGTCTGGCAAATCGATGTTGACAATTACACCGACGAGAATATTGAAACCATAATCAAACTGTACTGCGAAATAAAACGCCGTTTGATCGAGAACGGCAATCGTGATTTAGTTTTGATAACAAAAATACTTCTTGGGGTTTTTGGTTTTGTCCCAGCTTTCGATAGATTCTTTACCGATACTTTTAGAGATATTTCGGGCGTACGATGTCGTTTTAGAAGTTTAAATGTGAATTCGCTGACCGTGATAAGGGATTTTTACGTAGCAAATCAAGCCACAATTGACAAATTGTCCAAACAAATCTTCACCACCGATTTTTTGACAGGTCGAAAAACGACAAGAAATTATCCAAAAGCAAAAATTATTGACATGTATGGCTTCCAATTGGCCAATAGCACAAGGCAATCCGGACAAAGCCCTTTATAGTTTCTCGTGATGGCATCTAAAACAACCTATCCCCGCAGCAAGATCAAGATCCTCCTTCTCGAGAACATTTCGGACTCGGCGGCTGATGAGCTGCGGGCTGGTGGCTACGCGGAGATCGAGAAGATCAACGGCGCAATGAGCGAGAAGGATCTGGTGAATGCCTNNGAATGCGGTGAAGGGTGTTCATCTGATCGATATCCGTTCGAAGACACAGATCACGAAAAATGTTATCGCGGCGGCGGACAAGCTGCTGGCTATCGGGGCGTTTTGTATTGGCGTCAATCAGGTCGATCTGAAGGCAGCGACGCAGAAAGGCATCGCGGTTTTTAATGCACCGCATGCGAATACGCGGTCGGTGGCGGAGTTGACCATCGGATTGTGCGTGATGCTGATCCGCAAGATCGCCGACAAGAACGCGGCGNNACGGGAAGTTTTGAGCTTCGCGGCAAAACGCTCGGTATCATCGGCTACGGCAATATCGGCTCGCAGGTCTCGATCATGGCCGAGGCGTTGGGGATGCAGGTCATATATTACGACATCGCGACCAAGCTCCCGCACGGGAATGCGAAGCAGATACGCGATCTGAAAGATCTGCTGAAGAAGGCGAACATCGTCACGCTCCACGTGCCGTCGGATTCGACGACACGGAATATGATCAACGCCGATACGCTAAAATCGATGCGGAAGGGCAGCATTTTGCTTAATTACAGCCGGGGAGATGTCGTTGATCTGAATGCCCTCAACAAAGCGATCAAGTCCGGTAAACTTGCCGGTGCCGCCGTCGATGTTTTTCCTGAGGAGCCGGAAAAAAACGGCGACAAATTTGCGACGGTTCTGCAAAATCTGCCCAACGTGATCCTGACGCCGCATATCGGCGGCTCGACCGAAGAGGCACAGGCGAACATTGGCCTCGATGTTACGGCAAAGCTTATAAAATATCTCGAACTCGGCACGTCGGAAGGCTCGCATACCGTGCCGCCTGTCAATCTGCCGCCGCAGGCCGGTACGCACCGCATCCTCCACATTCACAAGAACATCCCCGGTGTGCTCGGCGAAATAAACTCGCGGCTGTCGAAACGCGGCATCAACATCGTCGGGCAATATTTAAAAACGAACGACGACATCGGTTACGTGATTCTGGATGTGGAGTCGAAGCTGTCGAAAGAGGCATTTGAGCTGTTGAAAGATGTTCCGGGGACGCTCAAGGCAAGGATGGTATATTAGACGAGCTACGAGGTCGAAGGTATGCTTAAGTCTTCCCTTTTTCTTTTTGCTTTTTTGGCCTTAACTCTTAGCTGCACTGGCCCCGCAAATGAAAAACAAGTTTCCCAGAAGTCTACCCCTTTCCCAACCCCCACGGAAAGGGAACTTAGACTGAAAACTCAAGAGCAGATGCTTAAAGGCGAAAATCATCATGACGGATCTTCAATTCTTGAGTCCGTAGGAACGATCGAATCCGTACCGGCCTTGTTGAAAGTGTTGGAAGACAACCCTCCGGGCGTTTGTACGACGGAACATGCGATCGATGCTCTAAAGAAAATTACAGGAGCCAATCCGGGATACACGTATAGGGAATGGAAGTCGTGGTGGGACAAGTACCAGAAGAACCAGCGAAGCTCGAACCGACGGTCTAACTCACAAACTCAATGAGAATAGTCATCCCAGGCGGCACAGGTCAAGTCGGAACCGTGCTTGCCCGAACTTTTCATGCGGACGGTCACGAGGTCGTCGTTCTCAGTCGTAAGTCCGAGTCGCGCGATTGGCGTGTCGTTAGCTGGAATGCGAAAACGCTCGGGCCGTGGGCTGATGAGATAGACGGCACGGATGTTGTTATCAACCTCGCCGGGCGAAACGTAAATTGCCGCTACACCCCCGAAAATCGGCGGCAGATAATGGATTCGCGTGTTGACTCGACGCGGGTAATAGGTGAAGCGATCGCGGCGGCCTCTAATCCGCCAAAGGTTTGGCTGCAGGCGAGCACGGCGACGATCTACGGCCACCGGTACGACGCCCCGAACGACGAGATCACCGGCATTATCGGTGGCTCGGAACCGGAAGCGCCCGACACTTGGCGCTTCAGCATCGATGTGGCGAAGGCTTGGGAGAAAGCGGCCAACGATGCCGAAACTCCGAAGACTCGCAAAGTGCTGATGCGATCCGCTATGACGATGAGCCCGGACCGTGACGGCATTTTCGACGTGCTGCTTGGCCTTGTGCGCAAAGGATTGGGCGGCACTTCGGGCGATGGAAAACAGTATTTGTCGTGGATACACGAGCAGGATTTCATTCGCTCGGTTAACTGGCTGATCGAACACGATGAACTTTCCGGTGCGGTAAATCTTGCCTCGCCGTGTCCTATGCCGAACAAGGACTTTATGCGGATACTCCGTGACGAATGGGGAACGTCTATCGGCCTGCCTGCCGCCGAATGGATGCTTGCCATCGGAGCCGTTCTGATGCGTACAGAAACCGAGTTGGTATTGAAAAGCCGCCGCGTTGTTCCGACACGTATGCTCGAATCGGGTTTTGAATTTGAGTTCCCGCATTGGGAACAGGCCGCCCGCGACCTTTGCCGCAGATGGCGTGCCGGTACTTAAGAACGGGCAGAAACGCGAGTGTGAACGAGCGTGCTTTTTCGACCGCGGCAACGGACATTGCCGTCCCCGACCAAGAAAACCGCACACTCCCTAACGGTTGCGTTTCCGCCCGTAGTTGCCGGTTTGTGAGTGAGAAGCAGAAATGAAAATTGCAGGGAAATTAGTATTTTTGATTGCGTTGGTTTTGTCGCTTACGTTGATGACGTTTTCGCAGTGGAGAAAGCAATCCGTAAACACAACGGCGAGTCTTCGCGGGCTTTCGGTCGTCAACGAAAGGGTCGTCTGGGCGAGCGGCACAGGAGGCACGGTTATCAAAACGGCCGACGGCGGCGCAAGATGGAAGGTAATGACCGTGCCGGGAGCGGAAAAGCTCGATTTCCGCGACATCGAGGCGTTCGACGCGAACACGGCATATATCCTGAGCATCGGCAACGGCGAAAATTCCCGCATCTACAAGACGACCGACGGCGGCGAGACATGGGAACTCCAATTCAAGAACACGAATGAAAAGGCGTTTTTCGACGCGATCGCCTGCTGGGACGCGAAGAACTGCATTACGATGAGCGATCCGGTCGATGGACGCTTTATTATCATGTCGACCATCAATGGTGGAAAAAACTGGGGCACGCACGGCAAGGATGTTCTTCCGACCGCGATTGATGGAGAAGCGGCGTTCGCGGCAAGTGGAACCTGCCTTATTACCCACGCTAAGCAGACGGTTTATATGGTCTCCGGAGGTTCGCAGGCACGAGTTTTCCGCTCCGACAATTCTGGGGCAACTTGGTACACTATAACCACGGAAATGGCGAAAGGCACACCGGGAAGCGGTATTTTCTCGATCGCAATTCACGATGCGAAGACCGGCGTGCTTGTCGGTGGCAACTATGAAAAGCCAGATGAAGCGAAAAACAACTTGGCGTTCACCTCATACGGACTAAGTTGGAAACTTGGGACGGGCTTGACCGGCTACCGCTCTGGCGTGACGTACGTCGATAAGAAAACGATCATCGCTGTCGGCACAAACGGGTCGGACATCTCACGCGATGGCGGCAAGACTTGGAAAATTCTTGGCGAGGAAGATTTGAACGCAGTTCAGGCGAAAAGCAAGAAAGCTGTTTGGGCAGTCGGGACGAAAGGCTTGGTAGTGAAAATGAAATGAACTACGCCTGGTACGACATTCTAGGAACGCTTGGTGTTGCGGTCATAATCGTTACATACGTTCTGCTTCAGGCAGAAAAACTTCGCAGCGACAGCCTTTACTATTCCCTGCTAAATGCCGCCGGAGCTTCGCTGATAATCGTCTCGCTTTATTTCGACTTTAACTTTCCGGCCATTATAGTTGAATTTTTCTGGCTATTGATTAGTCTATTGGTATCGGAAAATATCTTTTTAGAAAATGATTACGAACACAACAGCCAGACCGGCACCGAAAAAACCTCTTTCCTGCATAAATGAAACTTCGCTGACCAAAGAACAGCAACGCGAACTTTACCGTTATTTGAAAATGACGCGGATGTTTGACGAAAAGACCGTCATGCTGAAGCGGCAGGCGAAATTGACGGGCGGTGTTTTTACCTCGCTCGGCCAGGAGGCGACGGCGGTCGGCACGGCATATGCACTTGAGCCGCGGGATTTTATTGCTCCGCTTATCCGCGACATCGGTGCATGTTTTGTAAAGGGCATCGAGCCTCGGACGATATTTCTGCAGTATCTGGGCAAAGGCTCGGCACCGAGCCGTGCGACCGATGTGCAGTTCCATTTTGCCGATCTTGAAAATGGCTTTGTCGGGCCGATCTCGCATCTTGGCGATATGATCCCGGTGATGACCGGCGTTTTGCTGGCTTCTAGAATGAAAAAGGAAAACCGAGTTGCCGTCGCCTATATCGGCGAAGGTGCGAGTTCAACGGGGGCCTTTCACGAAGGCGTCAATTTTGCCGCCGTTCAGAAATTGCCGCTGATCACCGTCATCGAAAATAACGGCTACGCATATTCTACGCCGACGCGAAACCAGGCTGCGTGCAGCAATTTTGTCGAGAAGGCCGTCGGCTACGGCATCAAGGGCCTGACCGCGGACGGCAATGACGTCATCCATTGCTACGAAGTTATGAAAGAAGCGGTCGCTCACGCTCGCGGCGGAAACGGAGCAGTGCTGCTCGAAGTCCACACCTATCGCCGCAAAGGCCACGCCGAGCACGATAATCAAGCCTACGTGCCCGATGGCGAGATCGCCTGGTGGGCCGAGCATAACGATCCGATGACCCGTTACGAAAAATATCTGATTGAGAACAAAGTGATGTCGCAGGCAGAGATGGACGAAACGGTCAAGGATCTCAAAACTTTTCTGGATGCCGAAGCAGACTGGGCCGAATCGCAGCCTGACCCGACACCGGAATCGGCGGCCTATGAGGTTTTCGACAATTCGATTGTACCACCGGCGTTTAAGAAGGAAGTTTTGTCATAACCGCCTGGCTATCTGGCAGTACCTTGTATTTTGATGCAGAGTTTTACAAGCGTTCCATTCAAAACCGAGAGCGGGCTGTCGTCGATCAACGGCGTGGCTAAGTTTTCGGCTGCCGGGATCGTGCTTGAGTTCGAATCGAAGCTCTTCGGGCTGATCTCGGACGGCGTCAAGGAAGTGCGGCTGGCATTGCCGGATATTTTGGATGTCCGCTTCAAGAAGGGCTTTTTCAAACGCGGTGCAAAGATCGAGATCCGTGCGACGACGTTTACAAAGCTCGCCGAATTGCCGAACAAGGATGGAAAACTGACGCTCAAATTGGTACCGGCGGATTTCGAACGGGCGAAAAATGCCGTAGAGAAATTGCAGAGAGATATGAGCGAAACCGCAGCATCATTGCCGCCGGTTCAGACGCCAGTGAGCCAGTTGTTTGAGGATGAGACAGAGGAAGAAACGAGACAATTGAAGTAATGTCAACAGCACCAAAATCAGAGACGAAGGCCGTCACGATGGTCGAGGATATCAGACAGGGCTTGTGGGAAGAAATGACCGCCGACGAGAGCGTGTTCGTTATTGGCGAGGACGTGGGCACGTACGGCGGGGCGTTCAAGCTTACCGAAGGGTTTATCGACCAGTTTGGTGTGGAGCGGATGATCGACACGCCGATATCGGAGGCAGCGATCGTCGGTGCGGCGTGCGGAGCGGCTTTGATGGGAATGAGGCCTGTTGCCGAGTTTCAATTTTTCGATTTCGTCTCGTGTGGATTCGATATGCTGACGAACTACGCGGCAAAATCGCGTTACCGCGGCTGCGGCGGAATTCCGGCGGTCTTTAGAGGGCCATGCGGCGGCGGCGTCCGCGGCGGGCCATTCCATTCGCTGAACGCCGAGGCGTTTTTTCTTAACACGGCTGGGCTGAAAATGGTCGAGCCTTCGACAGCTTACGACGCCAAAGGCCTGATCAAAGCAGCGATCCGCGATCCCGACCCGGTGCTTTTCTTTGAGCATAAAAAGCTTTACCGCCTTCCGCGTTTGCGCGAGGAACTGCCTGAGGAAGATTACATTGTCGAGATCGGCAAGGCCCGCACCGCCCGCGAGGGCAAAGACCTGTCGATCATCACGTTCGGTGCAATGGTCCTGAACGCTCTGGATGCGGCCGAAGAACTCGAAAAATCCGACGGCTTGAGTGTCGAGGTTATCGATCTACGTTCGCTTGCCCCGCTCGATAAGGAAGCGATCCTCGAGACCGTCAAGAAAACAAACCGTGTAATGATCCTGCACGAAGCTTCACTAACCGGCGGCATCGGCGGCGAGCTGTCAGCCATCATCGCCGAAGAAGCCTTCGAATGGCTCGACGCACCGGTCATCCGCGTTGCGTCGATCAACACGCCCGTGCCGTTCGCTCCGCAGATGGAAGATTACTACCAGCCGAGTTTGGGTGAGATAATTGAAGCCGGACGAAAGCTTGCGGCGTATTAAGGCAGAAACACACTCCCTACCGGTCTGTTTCCGCCTTCGATCTCTGCGAACTCCGCGATCTCCGCGTTAAAAAATTCTCAAACGCAGAGACCGCTGAGAACGCGGAGATTATTGGCCCGCAGCAAGTCTCGGATCGGGTTTTGATACGAGCTTGTATTCCTTCGGCGGCTCGGCACCCAACAAATTCTTTACAAAATAATCCCAACGGCGGCGCATCATGTAGAAGCTGTCGGCCCCGTAGCCGTGGCGGGCGTTCGGGAAAATGAGCAGGTCGAAATCCTTGTTCGCCTTGACCAGTGCATCAACGACCAGCCAGGTATTGTACGGCGGAACGTTGTTGTCCATGTTGCCGTGGGCGAGCAGCAGCTTGCCTTTCAAATTTTTGGCAAAATTCTGATTGGCCTGATTTTCGTAATTACTCTTGCCGTCGGCTCCGGTCTTCAGCAGGCCGATGTAACGTTCGCCCCAATCATCCTCATAATTGAGGTTTTCGTGGTTGCCGGATTCCGAAATGCCAACCTTATAAAAATCGGGAAAGCGGAACATTGCCGCCGCCGTCGCAAAGCCACCACCGGAATGGCCCCATACACCGACGCGGCTGAGATCCATATACGGATATTTCACCGCGAGCTGCTTTAATCCCGAGATCTGGTCTTCAAGTGTATTATCCGCCATGTTGCCGTAACACACATCGTGGAAAGATTTAGAGCGGTCCGGGTTGCATGTGCCGTCAATGATAACGACAACAAAACCGAGTTCGGCCAACGCCTGGTGATCGCCGCGCGAAGCGGCGAACGAACGTCCGCCCACGCCTCCGCCCTGAGGGCCGGGATAGATGTAGTTGATGACCGGATACTTTTTGTTGCGGACAAGCTTTGTCGGCGTGAACATCAGTCCGAAAAGGTCCCATTTGGCGTCGCGTGATTTGACCGTGATCGGCATCGGCGGTTTCCAGCCCGCTGCCTTGAGCCGCGAAATATCGGTCTTTTCGAGCGGAGCTATCTCCCTGCCCGTCATATCCCGGAGCACGGCGGTCGCGGCCACATCCGGTTTTGAGTAGTTATCGACAAAATAGCGGCCATCGGGCGAAAGCGTGATCTGGTGGTTGCCGTCCTCCGGTGTCAGAAGCTTTAAATTGCGGCCGTCGAGATCAATGCGGTAAAAGTGGCTGAAATACGGGTCACGGCCCGCTTCGCGGCCGTTGGCTTCAAAGAATATGACACGCGCCTTATCATCCACCTTCAAAACGCGCGTAACGACAAAATTGCCTTTCGTTATCTGGCTCTTGAGCTTTCCGGTCGTCAGGTCGTAAAGATAAAGATGGCCCCAGTCGTCACGCTCTGAATACCAAATAGCTTCGTTCGTGGCCGGCAAGTATTTCCAGTTTATCGTTCCCTGTCCTGATTCGTACTGCGTCGGCACAACCTCCTCGAAAACATCACGGACGTCGCCGCTTGCGGCATCCGCTATGCGGAATTTCGCCTGCTTGTGGTCTCGCGAACTCGAAACGAACGCCAGTGTTGAGCCGTCCGGGCTCCATTCGTTGTCATCGAAACCGCCTGAGCATGAAATGTCGTCGCAGAGCGTCGAGCGATGATCGTCGGGCTGCATCTTCAGGCGAATGACCTTCGGCGCATCGACCTCGATTATCACGCGGCTGATCTTAACGATCTCTTTGTCCTGCGGCAGAGGATATTTCCAGGCTTCGAGCTTTGGGGCACCGACGTTCGTCGTAACAAGATACATATCGCTCACATTTCGCTGGTCCTGCTGAAAAGTAGCGATCTTTTTCGAATCGGGCGACCACAGCACAATCGGCCGATTGCTCTTACGCCATCCGGCGTTGTCGGTTGCGTAACCAAAATTTTCGACTCCGTCGGTCGTCAACTGTATATCCTGCGCTGTCGATCGGTTGTCACGGACAAAAAGATTCCAGTTCTTTATGTAGATTGTTTTAGTTCCGTCCGGTGATGTAACGCCGCCTGTAATTGGTCCCCTTGATGGTGGCGGTGGTGACGGAGGTGATGGCTCCTGAATTCCGGCTTCAGCCTTTGTCTTACCGATCCTTTTGCTGCCGTTGCTCGGATCCACTTGGACGTATTCACGCCCCGTAGGCATTAGTACCTCATACCAAAATCGTCCGTCGTCCAGCCAGTTCGGCCGAACGTTGTTCCGGTCAACCAGCGGCGCTGTATTATAAGACAGCATCTTTTCGGCCCGGGCATAGTCGGCGGCGGTTAGAGCACGGGCCGGCGCAGGTTTTTGTGCAAAAATGGCCGAAGCCGCGAAAACCAAAATAAACGCAGTGTAGAAAATTGAGATTTTTTTCATGATTTTTGCGATATTTTAATGGAAGCCGTCAAAAAAATCGAATCCAGGCGTGGTGTTCCGTCGTCAAGGCGGCGTTTTAAGCTCCCTCCTGGTTTAACGAGGGGTGGCGCAGCGGCTGCCGCTGACAGGGTGGTCGCGGTTTTCGCCGCCTAAAGGCCGAACTCCAAACGCATTATGCTCGAACCGCAATCGATAAAACTTGGAGCGCTTGAGAGCATCTACCGCATTCGGCGACAGAGCAGTTGGATCTTTCTCGGGTTGTTTACTATCGGGACAATGGCGGTGATCGCTTGGCTGATACGGTATGTCGATGCTCCGCTGTGCACGCCCGTACCGCTTTTTATTTACGCGTGGGTCGTCGCTGAGTTTTTCATAAAACGCCGGACGGAGCTGATGATCTACGAGCACGGGCTGACGTATCAGCGGCTTTTCAAAAAGCACCTCGTATTTTGGGACGAGATTGAGGAATATGGCCACTTGCTCCGCTCGGATTACGAAACTGCTGATCTGCGGGACGAAGCCGGAAATCCCATTCCAAAAGTCACAAGTATCAGGGGCAGTAATGATTGGATATGGCTTCAAAAAAACAGTGGAGAAAAATTCTATCTTCGTGCCGATTTGGAAGATATGAAGGGTATAATCGATCATATATCAATGAAACTATACGGCGAGCCGTACTACGGCCGCGTTGTTGATAACGAAAGCAGAATCAAGGAGGAGTAGCAAATGCCTAAGTATGTCATCGAACGCGAAATTCCCGGTGCGGGAAATATGTCCGCCGCCGATCTGAGCGGCGCCTCAGCAAAATCATGCAATGTGCTGAATAAACTCGGGAACGATATTCAGTGGATACACAGCTATGTGACCGGCGACAAGATCTATTGTATCTATACCGCTCCAAGCGAAGACCTGATCCGCCAGCACGCCGAACTAAGCGGTTTTCCCGCAAACAAGGTCTCCGAGGTCAAGGCGCTGATTGACCCAACCCGGGCCGCATTGAACGCCTTTCAGCCCGCCTTTTCCCCGGTTCCGCTAATAGTCGGCGGAAAATATAATAGTGCCCGAACCCAGCAAAAATCTCGGCAAGCTCATTAACACCTATGGGACTTCGCCCGTTTATCTACAGCGGGCGGCTATCGTCGCGGCCCTGTCGTTCGTCTTCTTTTTGGCGATGCTCATCGCATTTTACATTCGCAGGCATATCGGATATTTCGCCCTCTCGACCGCATTTCTTATAGTTTACGTCCTGACATTTGTCGGCTGGGTTCTTCAAAGGCGAAATGTTGTTAGAGTTTTCGAGAACGGGATAAGATACAAAACATTCAGCGGAACGTGGGAAGATGTTGGATCGGCGGCTGTGGTCGAGGATGGCTCAACCCGGAAATATATAAAACTGCAGATAAGCAAACACGAGACCGTGATGATCCCGTCGTCGATTCAGGGATTTGACCGAATCGTGAGCACGGTGCAGGCAAATGTGAAGCAATATCCAGCATGGCCCGATTCAAATAACGCCAACTGAAAATCGGTAGTGGGCTCGTTTGAATATTTCGTCACTGCTGAGCACTGGCAGAGCTTGGTCCGGCAATTTGAAACTGGACCACTCGGCACGGCCTGCAAGTGCATCCAGTGCGACGAAATTTGGAGCTTTATTGGTGCGAAAGCTAAGAACGCCACGCAAGAGCAAAAGGAAACAAAACACTACCCGTGAAACTATTGACACAGTATTGCATTTGTGCAACAATATTTCAGCCACGCATCTCGGCGCGGCTGAGGCGGGTTTTTGACAACTGGAGATTCGGACGCGAAGATTTGCTCAGGGTTGTGTGGTTGACAAATCGTTCCACTAAGAAGCAGTGTTAAAACACAGTGGAACGATTTCTCGCTGTAACTGGCGTAGCTGCAACATTTAAGCCGTTCCACCTTCGCACGTAAGTGGAACGATTTTTGGAACCGACTGTCCCACTTAAGGAGTTTGTGTTAAAACAAAGTGAGACAATTTACACCTGTAACCGCTTGTAATTGCGAGAGTTAAGCTGTCCCACTTTCAGCACAATTGGGACACAAAGTGAGACAGTTTCACAGGTCATAGTGACCACGCAAAAAATGGCCGACTGGGACGAAATGGACGAATGTTGATCCGAAATGTCCTCGGACCACCAGGGGGCAGCTGCGGAAATTGCAGGGAGTGACTTAAGAGTTACGAAGTCACATCCTTCCCGATTCGTCATAAACGGATTGTCTTCAAACTGGCCGACTAACCCATTTAGTTGCCTAAATGTTAGCGCAAAGCTATCATTCTCATTCTGATACCGTTGCTTATTTCAGGCTCGGCCGCGACTTGACGTGACAATGCAGCCGATGCTTTCTGGAGTTTTTGATGATCAATAAGGGCGTGAAAATTGCTCCTGCTAGTGGAAAGTTGGGCGTGCTGCTTGTCGGGCTCGGTGCCGTCAGCACGACATTTGTTGCCGGCGTCGAGGCAATAAAACGCGGTCTGGCCGCTCCCGTCGGCAGCCTGACGCAAATGGGAACGATCCGGCTTGGCAAACGGACCGATAACCGCTCGCCAAAGATCAAGGATTTCGTGCCTCTTGCCGAACTCGACGACATCGTTTTCGGTGCGTGGGACATTTTTGCCGACAGCGCTTTCGACGCCGCTATGAACGCCGGCGTGCTCGAAAAGGACCTCCTCAATCAGGTCTCCGAACAGCTTGCGTCGCTAAAACCGATGCCTGCCGTCTTTGAACAAAACTATGTAAAACGCCTGCACGGCGAGAATATCAAAACCGGCAGGAACAAGATGGAGCTTGCCGAACGGCTTATTGAGGACATAGCTAAGTTTAAATTAGACAACAATTGCGACCGATTAGTGATGGTTTGGGCCGCCTCGACCGAGATCTTTCTGGAGCCGATTGCTATTCATCAATCGCTCGATGTTTTTGAAAAGGCGTTGTACGACAACGACCCCGCAATCGCACCCTCAATGATCTACGCGTACGCCGCTTTGAAGTCGGGTGTTCCATTTGCGAATGGTGCGCCGAATCTGTCGGTTGACATCCCCGCACTTACCGCTTTGGCCGAGCAAAACAGGGTCCCGATCTGTGGAAAAGACTTCAAAACCGGCCAAACATTGATGAAAACCATTCTGGCACCCGGCTTGAAATCGCGGATGCTGGGACTCGAAGGCTGGTATTCAACGAACATCCTCGGCAACCGGGACGGCGAGGTGCTGGACGACCCGGAAGCCTTTCGGACAAAGGAAGAATCAAAACTCTCGGTGCTTGAACACATCTTTCAACCGGAAGTTTACCCTGACTTATACGGCAATTTTTCGCACGTCGTCCGCATAAACTATTATCCGCCGCGCGGCGATAACAAAGAAGGTTGGGACAACATCGATATTTTCGGCTGGCTCGGCTACAAGATGCAGATAAAGATTGATTTCCTTTGTCGCGATTCGATTCTTGCGGCGCCGCTTTGCCTGGATCTTGCGTTATTTATGGACCTCGCACAGCGGGCCGGTATGAAGGGCGTGCAGGAATGGCTTTCGTTCTATTTCAAATCGCCGCAAACGGCCCCGGACCTTTATCCTGAACACGATATTTTCATTCAATTGATGAAATTAAAGAACACCTTACGTAACATGAAAGGGGAAGATCTGATAACACATCTCGGGCTCGAATATTACGATTAACGGCAAAAATCCAGAAGTATTTTTGTTTTGGTCAAAATTTACTTGCAAAGCATGGCGAATTTGTGTTACCAAATAAATGGACAGTTCCGTTTTACGGGACTGTTTTACAATCCTCTGGACAGGTCCCTCCATAGTCTAAAGTCCAGCCAACGAAAAACATTTTGAAATCATCATTAGTGACGACGAATTTGCCGTAATAAAATTGGCAAATACGGTTTTGATAAAGCGTCATTGGTTAGCGTAACGCCCATCGGTATTTTTGGCGTTCCGGTAAGGAGCAGTTGAGATGAAAAACGAAACGGCGAACAAAAAAGCGAGCATCGAAAAGGGGATCTTGCTCGATCCCGAAAGAAAAAGCCCGCGTGCTAAAGAGTTTGAAGACAAACTTTCAGCTCTCATCGTGGGGCAGGAACGTGGCGTACGCCGTCTGAGCGGCCTTTTTCAAATTTATCTCGCCGGAATGAATAATCCCTCGCGGCCGATCGGCACGATGTTGTTTCTCGGGCCAACCGGCTCCGGTAAGACACGTGTTGTCGAAGCAGCGTCGGAAGTGCTTTTTAGCGAGCCGCACACAGTCGTCAAAATAGACTGTGCCGAGTTTCAGCATTCTCACGAGATTGCAAAACTTATCGGATCGCCTCCGGGATATCTCGGCCATCGCGAAACGTCGCCGATGCTGACGCAGGAGAATCTCGACAAGGCCCACACCGACGACACAAAGCTGACGTTCGTCCTTTTTGACGAGATCGAAAAAGCGTCCGATTCGCTCTGGCAGTTGCTTCTCGGAATTCTCGATAAAGCCACGCTTACATTGGGCGACAACCGCCGCGTTGATTTTTCCAGGACCGTTGTCATTATGACGTCGAATCTCGGTGCCCGCGAAATGTCCGATATGATCTCGGGCGGAATCGGTTTTGCACCTACCAAAACGGACGCAAAACAGAAGGATGACAACGAGATCGACACCAAGATATATCGTACGGCTCTCGAAGCAGCGAAACGAAAGTTTTCGCCCGAATTCATGAACCGTATCGATAAGGTAGTGGTTTTTCGCAGTCTGAAGGAACACCACCTGCGCCGGATTCTGGACATCGAGCTTGCTCAGGTGCAGGACCGCATTACTGAATCTGCGGGAACAAAATTTATCTTTGAATGCTCTGACGCAGCCAAGGAATTCTTGTTGAGCGAAGGCATCGATCTTAAATACGGTGCGCGGCACCTAAAACGTTCGATCGAACGGTTTCTCGTTTATCCACTCTCGAATCTTGTTGCTACACAGCAGATCGAGACCGGTGATTTTGTAATGGTGGATTTCGATTTGGACAAGAAGGCGTTGGCATTTACAAAACAAGCGGGCAAGATGATAGTCAGCGATTCCACGGGCGACGATCCGGACGAAACGCCTTTGACAAAGTCGGACGCCGTCGGCATCCCGCTTCCGCAGGCACAGGCTGCATCGGGCATGAGCAAATCCAAGGGCGAACACAACGACGTCTAATTTGGCGTTTGATTCACAATCCTTTGTGGGGACGAGTGGTTTCATCCCCTTTTTTGTCTAAGATCGTGGAACATCGTTATGTCCGATAAGTTTTATTTTTGTTCAAGGATAGAGACAAAATCCGTTTTGATGTAAGCATCGATCTCATCGCGGACACGGCGAAATGCGGACAGACGCGTTTCTGCGTCACCTTTCACCTCCGCCGGATCGTCGAAAGCGTGATGGATAAGCTTTGTTACAGCAGGGATGTACGGGCAATTCCCTTTTGCGTTGTCGCAAACTGTCAAAACGTAGTCTATTTTCTTTCCTGCAAACTCATCTACCGATTTGGAACGGTTTTTCGAAATGTCGATACCGATCTCGGCGAGCACGGTGATGGCCTCCGGGCGGACGACGCTCGGACGCGTTCCCGCGCTATATATCGCATAAGTATCGCCTTTTGTGTATTTCAACAGCCCTTCTGCCATCTGCGACCTCGCTGAATTCCCGGTGCAGAGAACTAAAATACTCTTTTTATCTTCAGGCATAGGTCTTAAACTGAAACGCTTTCAGCAAATTTGTTCCGCTGTTTCAGCGCGACATTGACGAGAAGGATCAAAACCGGAACCTCGATGAGCGGGCCGATCACGGCCGCAAATGCAACTCCGGAGTTGATTCCGAAAACCGCGATCGCCACCGCGATCCCAAGCTCGAAATTGTTGCCCGCCGCGGTAAATGCGAGCGAGGTGCTCTTTGCGTAATCTGCACCCGCTCGTTTTGCCAGGTAGAATGCGCTAAAAAACATTATTACAAAATACAGGACCAGCGGAATCGCGATCCGTACAACATCAAAAGGGATCTGGACGATAAGCTGCCCCTTGTAACTGAACATCACGACGATAGTGAACAACAATGCGATCAATGTGATCGGGCTTATCCGCGGGATAAAAACGTGATCGTACCATTCGCGTCCCTTCGCTTTGACAAGTGAGAACCGCGTCAACATCCCCGCGAAAAACGGGATTCCAAGATATATAAGAACGCTTTCCGCGATCTGGCCGATGCTGACGTTTACATCGGCACCCGAGACACCGAAAAGCGGTGGCAGAACCGTCACGAACACATAGGCGTATACGCTGTAAAAAAGCACCTGAAATATGCTGTTGAATGCGACCAACCCAGCGACATACTCGTTGTCTCCACGTGCTAGATCATTCCAAACAATGACCATTGCGATGCAGCGGGCGATGCCGATCATGATCAGCCCGATCATGTATTCCGGCTTGTCGAACAAGAACGTCACCGCCAGAAAAAACATCAGCAGTGGCCCGATTATCCAGTTCTGCACCAGGGAAAGAGCGAGTATTTTTGTGTTGCGAAATACGTACGGGAGTTCCTCATACTTCACTTTCGCCAACGGCGGGTACATCATCAGGATCAGCCCGGCGGCGATCGGCAGATTCGTCGTGCCGATCTGGAACTTATTAATGACCTCGGCTGCGCCAGGTATGAGGTATCCGATCCCCACGCCAAATGCCATTGCGGCAAAGATCCAGAGCGTAAGGTAACGGTCAAGGAATGATAGTCGCATCAATGATTCCGGTCGCTCAGGTTCGGTTGCTGCCATATATTATGATTGTAACATACGGATATGCGGATATATATATAAGAAACCGCGCGGTTCAACATTTCTTTAGCCAGTCGGACGATAGAAATCAAAAATTTCCCGGAATCAAGAATAATCATCTCAAGACGATTTGGTCAGCCTTCTTACGACGATGATCTATCCTAACGCGTCAAATATGTCTTGGCTTATATCATCAATATTCTCAATTCCGACAGAAATTCTTAAAAGTCCTTCGGATATACCGGCTTTGGCCCGTTCGTCCGCGGAAAGTGTCGCGTGAGTCATCAGGGCCACCGGCTGGACAAGCGTCTCGACCCCGCCGAGCGATGTTGCAAAGGTGCAAACCTTGACCTTGTTGACGAATGCCTTGGCGGCCTCGGCAGTGCCGGCGTCGATTGCGATCATACCGCCGAAACCGTTCATCTGCAGGTTGGCGATTGCATGATTCGGATGCGATGCGAGGCCGGGATAATGGACCGCTGCTACCATGGGATGTGAGACAAGCAAATGCGCCAGATGCAGGGCATTTGTGTTGTGTCTTTCCATCCGCAATGCCAGAGTCCTGATACCCCGCAAGACCAGCCAGGCGACCTGCGGGGCTATGTTTCCGCCGTAGAATTTGTTTGCTCCGTGACGTGCCTTCTCGACCAAGTCACGATTTCCGACAAGCACACCGGCCGTCAGATCACTATGACCGCCAAGATACTTGGTTGCACTGTGGATGACCGCGTCGATTCCTAGTTCAAGGGGCCGTTGGTTAAACGGCGTTGCAAACGTGTTATCGGCCACCGTCACGATCCCTGCGGCTTTTGCGATCACCGCAACGCGGGCAAGGTCCGTGATACTGACCAGCGGATTTGAGGGGGTTTCCATCCAAAATAACTTAGTTTCTGGACGCACCGCGTCGGCATAAGTCTCTGCGTCAGTTGCGTCGACAAATGTCGTCGATATCCCAAATTTCTCCGCAACATGCTTGAGAAAGTTCGTCGTCGTCGAATACATCGATTCAGGTGCGACGATATGATCGCCCGACTTAACGATTGTAAGAACCGCAGCCGATGCCGCAGCCATTCCGGATGCGAGCGCAAGGGCGGCTTCGCCGTGCTCAAGTTGGGCGACGGCGTTTTCAAGGGCGGTTTGCGTCGGATTGCCGAGCCTTCCGTAGAAATAGCCGGGTTTTTCGTAATTGTGAATTGCGATGCCTGCATCCGCGTCCGAAAAAGCAAAAACCGACGCCGGATATATCGGAACCGAGAGCGCTCCAAAATTTCCTTCGCGGTCTTCGCCAGCATGGACGGCTAGTGTGTCAAATGATTTGTGGTCCATCAATACTCCGGTTTTAGCAGCAAGGCTGAGATATTTGACCAATAGTAGACGCCTTTTGGCTCGGCGTGCAACAAGCAGCAGTAGATAATTCCTGATGCTCCAGCTTGTCGCCGCACCCACATGCATCGGCCCTCGGCTCAGTGTTCTCTAGTACTACGAATACTTCCCATTCGTTGCCGTCGGGGTCTCGGGCCCAAGTTTTGTCCTGAAGCGAGTAACAGCAATCTACCTTCATTTCGTCAACAGTCATTAGTCCGTCGGCGATCCAACGCTCGCGGGTCTTTAGTACATCATCAGTCGATTCGACCTGGATGCCGAGGTGCGATAGAGTTCCGCCTTCGGCATACGGCACCTCATTGAGCACGAAGTTGAGCGGCGGATTCCGCACGTCAAATTTTGCGTAACCGAATCTTGGTTTTTCATTGTCGAGACCAAGATTTTCGCGGACGATCGAATGCGTCGTTGTGTTCCCGGTGATGAATTTCATCGGCTCGATCCCGAATAGCTTTTTGTAAAAGTCGACGCTCTCGGAAACGTTTTTTACATTCAAAGAGATATGCGGCTTGAGTGTTTTAACGGTTGATTGTGTCATAATATGTATGCTCCTAATCTATAAATTCATATATGCGATAGCATATATGTTAAAGCGAATATATTCCTTCTATTCCGATTTGTCAAGACAAAATTCCAAAATCGTGATATTATTTTTCCATGAACGAAAACGCTTTGGCATATATGGAATTGTTTTATATGGCACTGGCCGACAAAACCCGGCTTCGGCTTCTCAATCTAATGCGTGACGAGGAAGTGTGCGTTTGCTTCTTTACCGAGGTGCTGGGCGACAGCCAGCCAAAGATATCGCGCCACCTCGCCTATTTGCGCAACGCGGGAATCGTTAAAGCCCGGCGCGAAGGGAAGTGGATGCACTACAGCATCGTCGCGCCGGAGACCGAAGGCGGCAAGAATGTACTGAATGAAGTCTTGGCCTGGCTGGACGATCAGGATGACATGCGGCAAGAACGGGAGAAATACAAACGGGTCTGCTGTTCGCCCGAGGTGCTTGTTCAGATAGCCCGGACACCGATCACTTTCGCTTTGCCGAATGGAGAGACGTTCGATGAGCCGGAATACGAATACTCGCATTCGGCACATAATGAGATCGACGAATTCCTGCTCTAAACCTGAAGTTTTTCGTCTTTCGGATACGGGCAGTTCCGACAGCCGTTATTGCAGCAGTAGCCGCGTTTTTTCAGAAAGTGTGCGGTAAGAACCATCAGGCCGTTCTCAAAATAATAATCTAGGCCTTCTTTGAATTCGGTCTCCGGTTGGTTCGCTTTCGATTCGTTATCGCTTGTCATACAAAGCAAGGAACTCTTTATTCCCCGCCGCCCCGAGGATCGGTGATTCGATTACGCCCGCGACTCGCAGCCCAATTCCTTCGGCAAACCGATTTATCTCCTGAACGACTCGNNCCCACCTCGAACTGCGGTTTAATAAGAGTAATTATGCGGCCGTTGTCCTTAAGCAGCGGCAAGAGAACAGGCATCAGCTTGGTTACCGAAATGAACGCGACATCCATTACCGCCAGCTCGAATTTCTGCTCAAAATCAGCCGGGACCAAACTCCTTGCATTTGTATTTTCAAGAACCTCGACGCGCGGGTCGTTTCTCAAACTCCAAACGAGCTGATTTGTACCAACATCGACAGCAACAACTTTCTCGGCTCCGTTTTGCAGAAGACAATCCGTGAACCCGCCGGTTGATGAACCAACGTCGATACATACATATGTNNAAATGTCGCAGAGCCTCTGCAAGCTTCAATCCGCCGCGGCCGACAAATTTCGATTCCGGGCCGTCACCCTTAATACGGATGTTTGCCTCCGCGCCAAACGTCTCCGACGGTTTTTCGACACGTTTTTCATTTACCAGCACCGAGCCGGCCATCACCAATGCCTGGGCTTTCGTACGGGAATCTACCAGTCCGCGCTCAACGAGAAGTTTGTCGATTCGCTCGCGGTTCATCGGAGGTTGATCCTTTGCCCTCGTTTCGCGATGCCGAATCCGAGCGTCCTAACTTCCCGGAGCTTCTGCCGATCACCCTGCACCAGCGGATTGCTGTGGTTAAAATGAATAAAGAAAACCTTGGCCTTGTCCTTTGCCGGCAGATCACGCAGCAGGGCCATCGTTTCCGAAACGAACGGATGCGGAACCTCGCTCATCGGCCGGCCGATCTCGCCGTCGGCGTAGAACGTTCCATCGACCAGGAGAAAATCGGCAGCCCTTACGACGTCCGCAAGATTCGTTCGCCATCTTTCCCATTTATCGATATCGGGAATGAAGACCAGTGTTTTCGTACGCGAACTGATCTTGAATCCGACGGTTTCGGAAGATTCGTCTCTGTGAGGAACAAAAAATGGCTCAACCGACAGATTGCCGGTCAACCCGACCGCGTTTTTGTCCGAAAGCGGGCGCAGGTCAATATTCTTCAAACCCACCAGTTGCGACCACGGAGCATTAGTTTCAAGCATCTGCTTCATCCGCGGCATTGCGTAAACAGGCACGGCCTTCGAGCTCATCGATTCCCGGCCAAGATACATCAATCCGGTATAGTGCCCGATATGTGCGTGCGTAAGAAAAACCCCGCTCAGCGTGTTCGATCGGTCGCGGGTCGTTTCCTTAAGAAATTCGAATTGAGCAGGCAGATCTGGTGTCGCATCGAATATCCAGCGGCTTTTCGAGTCGGGATCAACTAGGGCGATCGATGACACCGTCTGGTGCAGCTTCGGATCCGACCAAGCTCGCCTGCAAAACGGAGTATCGCACCCCATTTGCGGAACGCCGGCGTCCTGCCCCACGCCCAAAACGAGAATATACGGCGTAGCGGCCTGTGTGAACGTCGCCATAATCAGTACCAACAATAATGAAAAAGCAGTTCTCATTCTTTGGGTCCGTCGAAAGTGCTATTCTATGCAAAATGGTATCGGAAACAAAACCAGACAGGTTCGCAAAGTTCGCCTGGTTCGTGCTGGCATACAATTTACTCGTCATTCTCTGGGGAGTTTTCCTTCGTGCTTCAAAATCGGGCGACGGCTGCGGGCAGCATTGGCTGACGTGCCGGGGCGAAGTCGTCCCGTCCGCCCCGGAGCTAAAAACCATCATTGAATTTTCGCACCGGATCACGAGCGCTCTCGACGGCCTGATCGTCATCGCTCTCCTCATCTGGGCGATTCGTCTTTGGTATGTTCATAAGTCCGAATTCCGGTCTTATGTTTTGAAAATGGCCGTCGGCACGTTTGTTTTTGTTTCGATCGAAGGGGCGCTCGGGGCGGGGCTTGTCCTCACCGGAAACACAGCCGAAAACCTGACGCTCGCCCGCCCTTTCTGGATGGCGGCACACTTGATAAATACCCTTATCCTTTTGAGTTTGCTGACGATTACAGCCTGGTCGGCGAGCGGCGGCCGAAAGATACGGATTAGTATTCAGCCAAAACATATTCGTTGGATAGCGTTGGGTGCAGTCCTAATATTTCTTGTTGGCATCAGTGGTTCCGTCGCGGCCCTAAGCAGCATGATCTTCCCGTCAGGAACTTTAACGGACGGCATCACACGGGATTTCTCGCCAACATCCCACATACTTTTGAGAATACGTCCGTTTCACCCGATCATGGCGATCATTGCGGCAGTTTTCTTGACGTTTTGGGCAGGACGGGTGAAGGCAAATGCGAGTGAATCAAAGGGAGTTGGCAGGTGGGCAAATATTCTTTCGATTCTCGCCGTCGTACAGATAGCATTCGGCGCATTGACGCTCCTGACACTTGGGCCGATCTTGATGCAGCTTGGCCACTTGTTGCTGGCGGACGCGATCTGGATATCATTCGTTCTGTTATCGCTCGAACTTCTCGCTGAAAATGAGTCGAATGATCAACCCGAAGCGCGCCATGCCGCTCCGCCGGAAACCATCGCATCAAGCGAAACCTGAAGGTCGGCGAGCTTTTTCTGCACGTCTTCGTCCGTCGAATCGGGATCGACGTAAATCGGCTCGCCGATTGTCAGTCCGGCACGTGTAAATGGTACTGGTATTTGCAGTTTGTCCCAGCTTCCGACGGTCCAAAATCGTTTAAGCTCGACAACAAACGGCATGATTGGATTGCCCGTCTTTTTGGCCAATAGAACCGCGCCGGTTTTTGCCTCATAGCGCGGTCCTTTCGGGCCGTCGACGGTAAAAGCCATCGGGATGCCCTGCCGCATTGCTCTGATCATCTCGATAAGAGCGCCGACCCCGCCGCGAGTTGATGAACCGCGTATAGCGCCGTAGCCCAAACGTTGAATAAACCGGGCGATGTACTCTCCATCCTTGCTTTGCGATGTGATGACCGCGATGCCTTTCTCACGGAAGAAATACGTCGAAGCAAAGATCCGATCGTGCCAGAAAGCATAGATTGGAATTTTTCCGGCGTTCTCTATTGCTTCAAAATTTTTCCAGCCTTCGACTTCAAAACGGATAGTTCGCCCGATTACAAGTATTAATAAATAGAAGGCCCACTCCGCAAATCGGATGACCATGCGATCTTTCAGGGAATAATTCGATAATGAAGNNTGTTCAATTCCTTTGACACAGATAGAGAATAAGTAGCAAGTTAAGGTATTATTTGCAACAGGGGGCAGATAACTTTCGTAACCCTATTTGGCGGAAAAGCGCGAACATGCAGAGAAAAATTCTGATCATTGACGACCACGACGATCTGGCAAGTTCGTTGCGGTCCGTTTTTTCTGCCGCGGGCCACGCCGTGGAGGTCCTTAAAACCCGCAAAGACGCCATTGCGATTGACGACCTGGATAATTTCGATCTTGTCATTACGGATCTGGACGTACATNNGAAACGGAAAAAGCCGAACGTGCCTGCCTGATATGCCTGAATGCGAAGACGGCGAGCGGATAAAGGCATTTAAGCTTTGCGCGACAAATTTTCGCCGCGACGAGTTCGACGAGAATGAGCTGAAGAATTTTGTAGAGACCGTTCTGAATTTTAAGAATCGGTATGTGGACAAGGCCGATTTCGTCAGACACCTTCACGAAAAGATCGAATTCGAGCTTCCCAGCTCGATCTCGCCTATGCATTCCATTCTCGATTACCTTACAAAACGCGTTGAGAAGCTGGGCGTTGTAGACGCAAATCAATCGAATCTTTTTGTCGCTCTCGACGAAGCGTTCGTAAATGCCGTAAAACACGGCAACAAGTTCAACTCTCAAAAATTGGTCCGTATCACCGCCGAATTATCCAGCACGGAAGCATCCTTTACGGTTGAAGACGAGGGCGAAGGCTTTGATGTAAACTCGATCCCCGATCCACTCGACCCCGAAAATCTTTTCAAAACATCCGGTCGCGGCGTCCTGTTTATCTACA
>DLHV01000121.1:0-2810 GCA_002483395.1 Chloracidobacterium sp. UBA7659
TCATGAAGTGCAGGGAGCGCAGCAGACATTGACCGAAATTTACCTGATAGGCGACACGGCCGCTCTATCGCTGGACGAAATGCGGAGCTTTCCGGCCGTCGATCACGTCGTTCGCGTTTCGGAGGAATACCGCGTTCTCGGCCGGCACAAGGACGACCACAGGCCGAATCATTTCAGCTACAACGGCGTGGAATTCAGCCAGGACAATCTCAACGTTTTTGCCGGGTTGTGTGCGGTCGATTCGCCCGAGAGCGTCGAGAAAATGATGAAGTCATTGCTGGAATACGGGCAGGTGTGCACCCGGATGGGAGCGTATAAACCGCGGACGAGCCCTTATTCGTTTCAGGGGCACGGGAAGGATTGCCTGCCGTATGTTTTTGAGCTTGCGGGCAAGTACGGCATCAAGGTCATTTCGATGGAGGTGACGCACGAATCGCATGTTGACGAGATCAATCAGGCGCTGGAACAGACTGGAAAACCGACCGGCGTGATGCTGCAGATCGGGACGCGGAATACGCAGAATTTCGAGCTTTTGAAGATCGTCGGACGGCAGCAGGAATTTCCGGTTTTGCTCAAGCGCGGATTTGGCATCACGCTTGATGAATCGCTGCACGCGGCCGAGTACCTTGCGAGCGAAGGGAATCAGAAGGTTGTTTTCGGGCTGCGCGGAATGAAGACGAATATCGGCGATCCGCACCGCAATATGGTCGATTTTGCGCATGTTCCGGTTGTCAAACGGCTGACGCGGATGCCGGTTTGCATCGATCCGTCGCATTCGGTCGGCGGGCGGTTTCGAAGCTCGGACAATATTTTAGACATAATGCACGTGACGGCTCAGGGGGTGATCGCGGGGGCGAATATGATCCTGGTGGATTTTCATCCGGATCCGTCGATAGCGCTTGTCGATGGACCACAGGCGTTGCGATTTGACGAATTGGGGAAATTTTTGGAGGATGTGCAGATCGTCAGGAAGGCGTTTGAGCAGAGGTTGGATTTGTTTCAGGAGAATTAGGAATTGTTTCCCGCAAAGTCGCCAAGACGCAAAGGAAGAATTAAGAAGAAGTGAACCACGGACGAAGAGGAATGAAAACCGAATAAAGAGGAACGAAGAAAAAAAGCAGAAAAAGGAGAAATTTAATGTTAACGACAGTGTTTGAGGCGGATAATCGAGTTGGTTTTGCTGGTGCGGGTGTTCTTGATCAAGGGATCAAGGAAATTATTACCACCGGCGAAATTATTAGACTCGATGAGATCCAGAAAGCCGCCCAACGCATTTGTCCATACATTAAACGTACTCCGCTTTTTCGCGATGAGACGCTGAGTTGGCGGTTTAGTTCGAACTTTTATCTCAAATACGAGAGCCTGCAAAAGACCGGTGCGTTCAAAGTGCGCGGGGCGTTCAACAAGATGCTGATGCTGACCGACGAGCAGAAGGAACGCGGTGTCGTCGCGGTCAGCGCCGGAAACCATGCACAGGCGGTGGCGTACGCGGCAAAGACGCTTGGCGTGCGAGCGTTGATATTGATGCCCGAATCGACGCCGGAGAATTATCTGAAACAGACGATCCGCTACGGAGCCGAAGTCGGGACGTTCGCCGATCTTTCGGCTGCATTCGACGCGGCGGAGTTTTATAAGCTCGATGGGATGACCTTTATCCACCCGTTCGATGACGCGGATGTGGTGGCCGGGCAGGGGACGATCGGGCTTGAGATTCTCGAAGACGTGCCGCAGGTTACGGATGTGATCGTAAGCATCGGCGGCGGCGGGCTGTCGGGCGGCGTGGCGGCGGCGGTCAAATCGGTCAAGCCGGAGGTGAACGTTTGGGGAGCCGAGACGGCCGGAGCGGAGAGCATGTCGATCTCGCTGGACGCGGATGAGATCGTCGAACTGACGGAAATTACTTCGATCGCCCGGACGCTTGGTGCTCCTCGCGTCGGCGAGCTTAACTTTGAACTTGCGAAGAAATATCTGTCCGGCGTGGCGGTCGTCAGCGACGAGGAAGCGGTTGATGAGCTGCTATTTTTGCTCGACAGGTCGAAGGTGCTGACCGAGCCGGCTACGTCATGCACGCTGGCCGCGGCCGAACGGCTGAGGACGAATTTCGGGCCGGAAAGCCATGTCGTGCTTATTCTTTGCGGCGGAAATATCGGGCTTCGCGATCTGTTCAGACTTCGATCGACGAATTGGTGAGAGGGCCGGTCGACTTTTGGTAAGGTTAATAGAATAAATAGGCTAGGTCGAACGTTACCAGAATCGCCGATAGAAACTCTAGGTAAACAGGTCGCCCCGAAGGGGCTTGCCAGGCTAAGATATGTTTCTTCTACAAACAGGCCGCCCCTAGCGGGGCTGATCAAAAACGCCGTAGGCGTGACCTGTTTGTAGAGCAATGTCGAAGCACAGAAAAGCTCCGTTAGGAGCGGCCTGTACTATTGACGATAAATATCTGCCGGGCGGGTATGCAACGGTCTTCACGCGTAAACGCTTAATTTACGATGGCAAACAACCACAGAAGCAAAGCGACGACTGCCGGAGTTCAGCGTGCGCCGAACCGGGCGATGCTGCGGGCGGTTGGGTTTGGCGACGGCGATTTTGACAAGCCGATCATCGGCGTGGCGAACGGCTATAGCACAATCACGCCGTGCAATTTGAGTCTTGGGAAACTGGCCGATGCCGTAATAGAAACGGCGAAAATTGAGGATTTGATGCCGCAGGTTTTTGGGACGATCACGATCAGCGATGGCATTTCGATGGGAACGCCGGGGATGAAATATTCACTCATCTCGCGAGAGGTGATCGCCGATTCGATCGAG
>DLHV01000121.1:2884-3475 GCA_002483395.1 Chloracidobacterium sp. UBA7659
CAAGGCCGGGCATTATCACGGCCGCGATCTGACCATCGTCTCGGCATTTGAGGCGGTCGGCGAATTCACCGCCGGGAAGATCGACGAAAAAGAGCTTTCCGAGGTCGAGCGGCTCGCTTGTCCGGGTGCCGGTTCGTGCGGCGGGATGTACACGGCGAACACGATGTCTTCGGCCATCGAGGCTCTGGGGATGAGCCTGCCGTTTTCGTCGACGATGGCGGCCGAGGATGATGAAAAAACGCAGAACGCGGTTGAATCGGCAAAAGCACTTGCCCGCGCCGTCGAGAACAACCTGCTGCCATCGCGGATATTGACGCGGCAGGCGTTTGAGAACGCGATCGCTGTAGTAATGGCGACTGGCGGTTCGACCAACGCGGTGCTGCACCTGCTGGCGATTGCTCATTCAGCAAAGGTTCCGCTGACGGTTGAGGATTTCGAAACGATCCAGAAAAAAGTTCCCGTCTTGTGCGATCTGAAACCGTCGGGCAAGTACGTCGCGACCGATCTGCACAAAGTAGGCGGCATTCCGCGAGTGATGAAGATGCTGCTGAAGAACGGCGTATTGCATGGCGACTGCATGACGATCACCGG
>DLHV01000054.1 GCA_002483395.1 Chloracidobacterium sp. UBA7659
ATCTTTGGTTTTCTACTTTTCTTCGTTCATCAATAGTTTCCCGACATCGCTCACATATCTTTGATTTTCCACTGCCCTTTGCCATGATCTTTGCCATGGGACAATATTGCCGACGGAAGGACAAATTCCGCCACTAACAAATTTCTCGAATCGAGGTAAAGTGGCTTTTTCAATCTCGCTACGTCGAGAAGTTGAAGCGCTTCGAGCAATTTTCCGCGAAAATATTTTTCAATTTCTACCTTTAAACCTACTCCTAATTTGTTAAAGGCGATCTTCGCCAAATCCCAAGTCGCTTTCATAATGGTATGGTCTTTTGCTGAGGGTAAATACAAATTAATGTTTTTAAAAAAGCGAGCTTGTTCCAATTCGGATGAAATACTAACGTCATCGGTCGAACGATTCTCAATCTCTCTATACGCGCCACCTATCACTCTAAATGAGTCTATGGGAACATCCCGTCCAGCAATAGTTTTGGTGCCATTTTCCCAAACTTCGTAATGAAAATAAGCTTTATATTTCATTGACATTCTTTTCTCCTTTTATCTTCCTACCGCTCAGACATAAAATTAACGCGAACATTACTGTTGAGTTCTTTCTCATACCGATTCCCCTTAGACTCTTGTTCTACAAAATATCTTCATTTAACATTCCGTCTTGGAATAAGGTGCGCCAATCCCTTCAATACTTACGGAATTAACAGTTCCGCAGCGGCACGATTTGCGCTAGAATGCGCTAAACGAGGATTAGACAAACAGCTTAAGACGTTTTTGCCGGAACGTTCCTGAATTAACGGTGAGTTTTTCGTGAGTAATTTGTGAGGGAGTTTTATGTCGCTGCAAACAAAGCGGTTTTACGAATTTGCCGGCTTCCGGCTAGACCTCTCGGAGAAGCTTTTATTGTCCGGCGGGAGCATGGTTCCGCTCGCGCCGAAGGTTTTCGACACGCTTAACGTCCTGATTGAAAACGCCGGTCACCTGCTCGAAAAAGATGAGCTAATTCGGAAAATTTGGGAAGGCCGTTTTGTCGACGACAGCAATCTCACCTTTAACATCAAAATGCTTCGCAAGGCGTTGGGAGACGATGCTGCGAAGCCTCGCTTTATCGAAACCGTCCCGCGCCGGGGCTATCGTTTTATCGCCGAAGTCGGGGAAGTTTTCATTGAGGCCGAAATAGACTCGGTTAGACGGGAACAATCGCCGCTTCCAGCGGGGCACAATTCCAGTCAACGAAGCACCAAACGGTTTTATGCAGCGTTTGCCGCGGTTGGGGTTCTGCTTATTGGAATGTTTGTGTTTGGTTCGTGGTTGGCTCGAAGCGGAAATCGCGCCGTTGCCGCACCCGTTTTGCACGCGCCGTTTCGTTCCGAGAAACTTTCAACTAATGGACAAGTCGTACATGCCTTAATTACACCGGACGGTAAAAACGTCGTTTATACCAACGGCATCAGCGACAGGCAAAGCGTTTGGCTCAGGCAACTGGAAACCGGCAATAACGTCGAAATAATTCCAACGTCCGACAATGTTTACGCGGGTCTCGCGGTTTCGCCTGACGGTGATTTTCTTTATTTTGTTCGCCGGCCGTCCAACGCCGAAAAAGACAGCGCCGTTTACCGCGTTTCGATTTTCGGTGGTGTTCCCGCTAAAATCATCAGCGAGACGCATGGCTGGATAAGTGTTTCGCCGGACGGCGGGAAAATTTCGTTTGTCCGCTGCTATTACCGCGAAGATGAAAACTGCGCTTTGTGGATTGCCGACGCGTCGGATGGAAAAAACGAAAGAAAAATCGCTTCGCGCCCGCCGCCGTTTCGGATCGGCGACAACGAATTTTCTCCGGACGGGACATCAATCGCGTTTGCCGCCGGGCAATCGGAAAACGCGGCGACCGAGTTCGGTTTGGCGGAGGTCGATATTGCCAGCGGCGCGGAACGAGAACTAACCGCGGAAAAATTTTTCAATATCAAGAATTTGGCCTGGCTTCCTGACCGAAGCGGTTTGCTCGTAACGGCATCTAAGATTCCCAATAAGAGTTTCCGCATATGGCAGCTATCCACCGCGACCGGCGAGGCCCAGCCCCTCACGAACGATTCCGAGACATATTCGGCGTTGAGCCTTAATAATCACGCAAGCCTTTTAGTTTCCACACAGGTCAAGCGCGACTTTCGTCTGGTCCTTTTCGATATCGAAAATCAAGTTTTAGGCCGCGCTCTGACGGATGCGGCAAACGTCGCTTTTGCGCCCAGCGGAAAGATATTATTTTCATCGTCAACATCAGGAAACGACGAGATATGGAGCATCAATCCAGATGGAAGCGAACAGAAGCAACTAACAAATAATCCGGCGGATGAATTGGCTCCGGTTGTTTCAACCGAAAATAAATCGATATTTTTTGCATCGAATCGCACGGGTGAAGTTCACGTTTGGCGAATGAACATAGACGGAACTAATCAGGTGCAAATTACACAAAAAGAAGGCGGCTTCCCGATATTCGCATCACCGGACGGAAAATGGCTTTATTATACTTCGGGATTGCAACGGACGCTCTTGCGTGTGGCGGTCGAAAGCGGCGAAGAACAATTAATTCACGATAAGGCCCGTTATCGCTTCGCCGTTTCGCCGGACGGTCTTAGGGTTGCTTTCTCGGAAATTCAAGACAGGGAAAGGCGTATTACAATCGCCTCACTTCCTGGCGGCGATGTGATCAAGACCTTTCCTTTGACTGATCGCGAAGCAAGAATGGTCGAGGTCACGTGGCTTAATTCAGGCAAGGAAATTATTTATATTCTGGCGAATAGCGAGTCTGAAAACAACGTCCTCTGGCGTCAGACGCTCGACGGTGGTGAACCGCGCAAAATGGCCGAAATCGGTGACGATGAAGTTTGGGATTTGGCGCTTTCGCCCGATAACAAGAGCTTGGCCATCGTTCAAGGTCGTTGGAAACACGATTCCGTTCTTATAAGCGGACTCAAATGACTCACGGTTATTTCCTGTCCTTAAAACTATCGAACAGTTCCGTGTGCCGGCTTGTCAGCGGCAGTAAACGCCCGTTGATGAACAAGTATTTGATATTCGTCCGCGGATCGAGCATATCGCCATCGGTAACGACGATGTTCCCCATTTTGCCGACCTCGATCGAGCCCATGCGGTCAGCCACGCCGAGGATCTATGCGGGGTAGAGAGTGACGGATTTTAGTGCTTCATCTTTCGCCGTATGCACCTACAGCCCGCCGTTTCAAGCACGACACAATGCTTTAGTTTCGGGGATATTTTTGGCACGATAAAGTCGTCCTGAAATCCCTGTACCTTCGCCATCTTGTCCTTTGTTAACAACTGAAGCTGGCTGACCTTGTCGTCGTCAAAGTGACAGCTGACACCATGAAGTATGCCCGGAGCATAGAACGTTACCCACGGCTGCACGGTGCCTTTCTTTTCCAAAACGATCGTCGAAACCCGCCCGCTCACGGCAATGTTCTTGCTCTCGTATTTTTCAAGATCCTTGCCGGTAACACCGTCGCGCGTAAACTCCTTGTCCAATTCCTCCGCCGTAACGGTAAAGTCCGGCTTTTCAAGGTCCGGATTGTCCGGGGGTTTGGCCGCCGGATTGTTCTGACGATTTGCGGCTGACGTGTTGACCCCTTCACCTTCAGTATTCGGAGTGTCCTGATTCGCAAAAGTAAGCGATTTGCACGCGAGGCTAGTTACCACAAGCGTCATAATAACGAGTAAACCGAAACCTCCATTCTTTGTTTTCATTAATTTGTCTCCTTCGTCACTGTGGGCAGCCAACTATTTGGTCGTCCCGTATTTTCGTAAATGCCTGTCCGTACGTGCCGCCGCCCGCATAGTCCTGCTGCAGATAGATCACGTACAAGTGACAGTACTGATGATCGTCCGTGCCGTCGCGGGCCCAGATGTAGCCGTGTTTGTAACGGTTGAGCGGAATTCCAAGCGCATTTTTCTCTATAAGCCAGTTTGCTTCCTCAAACCCGATCTTATTAACTTTCAGAGTCGCCGAATTCCTAAGACCACGTATTACCATTTGCTCACCGGTCGGGTTGCGAAAAGCGAAAACGGACGCATTCGGCTTAAAAAGCGGAAGCTTTTTCGCGGCGGCTGCGGCCAGTGCATCAAGGGCCGGCGTAAGAACGGCCTGCCTCTCGGCGCTTTTCGGGCCGCCATTGCGCCGGAAATATTCCTGACGCGCCCGCTGTGAAACGGCCACCGGAATCCAATAAGGAGTAAAAATATCAAAAGCCCGATTTGGCGAAGCCGGATCGAACGCCTCAACCTCGGCCTGTTTCTTCTTGAGTTCGTCGAGCATAATATCCACCCACGCGTCCGAAGACGCTCCGCGCACCGGCGCCCTGCCGCCCGCCGGCGTCGGTGTTGGTCCCGGTCTCATATTCTCGTCCTTCGTCGCCGATTTTTCCGTTTTGCGAATCTTCTCCGGCAGAGTTATCGTGACCCCGCCGATCTTTATTTGAGAGAAGGCCGCTTCAGCCGCCAATTGAATTATTGCCAACGCAAAGATCACGATCGCGCCACTTGTCACAAATGCTTTTACCTTGTACATAAATCCTCCTGTCAATGCCATACTTTTTCTCGTCTGTTCTACGTCCCGTTCAGCAGATGCGGCCTTAGTTGCGGGAACTCCATTTGAAGTCTGTCCATGCCGTCGTTTATTTGAATTACGTCCGCATAGAGTTTCGTGATCGTCATCAACGAGGTGCCCCAAAGCGCCGACAGATTTCGCCGCTTATAGTTCGCCGGATGAATGAGACCATCAACAGCCATCAGGGCATTGGGTCCGTTGTACCCGCCTTTGTAAAAAGAGGGATACGCGAGAGCGTTGCTTCCGGACATGACGCGATCCTGTTCCCTGAACCCGATGGCGTCAGTGTTGAAAAGCTTCTGATACTTCAGAATAGCTTCCTTGATCCCGTTGTTCGGATTCCCATCAATCGGCGGGATCGGAATTTGACGCCACCACTCGGCCTGCCGCGGTTCATGGTTTTGACTAAGAAACGCAAAAACGGCCTGGACCAACATCACGTCACCAATTTGATTCGCTCCGCCAGTACCAACCGTCGCGGTCAAATTGAACCCGAGATGACCTATTCCGCCAACAAAAATTATGTCCAGTTTCGCCATTTTGTTTTCCTGTATTGATTAGCACGGCGTGTGAATGCCCCGTTTCGGTACGGTCTCAAAAGCCACGCGGCCTCCCCGCGCCGTGACCTGCCATGTTGCCTGCTCCTCCGACCGGTTTAACAACTCTGACCGAAGTTTGTTCCGCCTCCTTTAACAGAGCTTCAAGAGCGCGTCCTTTCCTCGGATCCTTGGCGACAAATCGGGCCACCGACATTGCCTGGGCCTCTCTGGCGACCAAGCCGCGTGCAATTCCTGTCGCATCGACAGCCGTGATTATTACGGCACTCGCGACCATTACTATTTCGGCAATAGCGGCGCCGAGCGCGGCCCCCTGCATCGATTTCTCGGCATAAGTTGAAAGCAATTGCGTGGCGTCACCCGTCAAGATCGCTGCGGAGATCAGAGCCGCCTGCGATCCGGTAACATTACCGTCCTTGTTTAATTCATAAGCCATCGATACCAGCTTCTTCGGGTAATTCCATATCGATCGGCTAGGCAGATCGGCACCGCCGAGAGCATCTGATATCTCCGCGATCCCGGGTAACGCGTCGTCATACCTTCGAATGAGCCTTCGATGTTCGTCCTCTCCCAATTCAATTTTGATAACCAGTCGATCAATCGCCTTTTCCAGCGCCTTCTGAACCGGNNGGGCGCCCAATAACTGATTGCCCAGAATGGCCTCGCGGTCCAGGTCGCCGTTGGTTGTAGGTATCACATCGCCGTCGTAGCCGAGTGAAAGCCAAACCACGAAACTGCGCGGGTCGTTAATTCGTTCTTGTCCGACCCGCAACCAGACGCCTTTTTCCTTGAGAGTATTCCTGACCTTCGTCAGATATTCCGCTTCATCCGGGTTGTCCGTCACAGGTTCCAGCGCGTTCTTCGCCAGCAGCTTTTCGAAGTCGAGGCGGATGTGCTTGTCCTCCTCCTTGACCCAGATCATTCCCTCGGCAGCCTGGTCGACTCGACGCTCCATTCTTGGGTCCCGCATCTGCAGGCCCCCGGCCTGATGCGTGACAGACCGTCGGTTCAGATCCTCCATCTCCTTCTTGACGGCTGGGTTAACGACTGGGGCATCAAGTACTTTTTGCACCTGATTAATTTGCTTTTGGGTCAAATATGGCCTGACCATTGAAAGCGAAGAGGTGATGAGGACCTCGGCATCCTGGGCGTTTAGAGACTTGGCCTTTCGCCTTGCGGCGGAGTGCATTGAATAATCGTTTGGCATATAAAGACCTCCTGGTTTTGTTTATTAAGTTTCGACGGATGATTCACTTAACGACGTCTGCCAAGCCTGTCGGAAGTTGCTTACAACTAAACTCCATGCTTAACTATATCTTCCGAAGTCACCCTGAACCAGAAATCATCCCCGTCCATATACTCACACTTGTGAATTTGTACGATTTTCAAAGACACCCATATTGATGAGCGGTCCGTTTTTTCGAGGATCAACTGGACCTGAGACAGGCGGGATCCCTCACTTATTTCTTGAGCTGCCTCCTTCTCCTTGAGCATTTCGTAGACTTTATTGCCTCCGTCTGCTCGGGAGCACCGAACAGCGAGCGATTTGTTTTTCACCACGTCACGCAGTGTATATGTAAGCCTACATAGTTCATCCTCGGGCTTGCATTTCGTTTTAACGGGCTTGCCAAAAAGATCCCATTTGCTAAAGCTAACGACCGGAAGATTGTCGATTTTGTCATCGCCCACCACCTTAATGATCCTGACCTTGGCTTTTATTGCCATGTGCTTTTTCTCCTATTCATGAAATTTCTTTGCTATAGAACGTGAGCTAAAAAGATTGCGGCCATCTGCCTTTTGGACTACAATCAACTCAGCCTCCACCATTGTCATACGCGATAAGCTACTCAGTTTTGCGTCAAAAAGTAGCGAGAAAACGCCGAGTTATTTCCTAGAAAGTTCCTAGAGGCTGTATGTCGTTGGAAACAAAACGCTTTGAATTTGAAGGGTTTGTTCTGGACGCGGACGAAAAGGTACTTTTGCGGCAGGACCAGCCTGTTCAGATCACTCCGAAAATCTTCCAACTGCTTCAGGTACTAGTCGAGAATCAAGGTCACATCGTCGAAAAAGTCGTTTTGATGGACAAAGTGTGGGCCGGCAGCTTTGTCGAGGAAAGCAATCTCACATTCAGCATCCGCCAACTGCGAAAGATCCTCGGCGACGACAAACAGCACCCTCGGTTTATAGAAACCATTCCGCGGCGCGGTTATCGTTTTATCGCAAATGTTGAGGCAGGTACCTTAAACGGTTTTAAGCCGAGTGATCTGTCAGAATCTCCGGTTGACAAAGCTCAGTCCGAAAGTGGGCGGCGCCCTGTTCTTCTTGCGATCGTTGCTGCTTCGTTGGTTATCGTGCTGCTTTCGGCGGGTGCATTCTTTTGGTGGGATAGGGCCGCTGGCAGCGATCGACGTTCGCTGGAACCTGACTCCGGTTTGAAATTCGAAACGCTTGTGAGAGCCGACAGGCCCATGACTGAGGCAATTTCGCCCGACGGAAAATACGTGGCGTATTCAAGAACCGCCAACGGCCTGCAAAGTCTCTGGCTTCGACAGCTTTCCAGCGGGATCAACACGCAGCTTGTCGAACCGGAGGAAGGCACGATATATAACCACATCGAATTCTCGGCAGATGGCGAATTTATCTATTTTGCCCGCCGTTATAAAGACAGACCGGCCCATATCGACAGCATTTCTATTCTCGGCGGCAATGCGAAAACGGGCATTCTGCCTAACGTGGACGGCGCTTTCAGTATTTCACCTGACGACCGCCTGATCTCATTTCGACGGTACGAGCCCGGGAAACGCTCGCTTCTGGCGGCCAATATCGACGGAAGCGGCGAACGCGTGCTGGTCGAGACTGCCAAAACCTTCACCGACAATGTTTTTTCTCCCGACGGTAAATTAATCGCCTTCGCATTAGGACAGTCGGATACTGGTGACAGGGATTTTGGTGTTTACACTGTAGACATCGAATCCGGGGTAGTAAGCGCCGCCACCGATTTCAAATGGGTTCATGTTCGAAGCATCGCGTGGCTTCCTGACCAGAGCGGTTTGCTCGTCACCGCGGCTGACATCGGCGAACCTTCACTCCTTTGGCAAATCTCGCTCGCGGACCGCAAAACAAAAATAGTAAAAGAATCTCAAGCCGGTTTCGCCACGATCTCAGCTACAAGGGATATGAGCCGGGTTCTTTTGATGCAGGTCGTCCCGACATCAAATTTGTATCTTGCGGCATCCTCGGCACTTGATGATGCCCGTCCGCTGGCAGAAGCTTACGACGGACTAGCGTGGGCGCCCGACGACGGCATTGTTTACAGCGCTTCTTCAAACAGCGGCGATATCTGGAAAATGAGTGCGGACGGGATAACGCAAAAACAATTGACAACGGAAGACTTTACCGATTTCGACCCCAAGGTTTCGCCGGACGGGCGTTACGTTGTTTTCACTTCCAATCGTGCCGGTAAATATAATGTCTGGCGGATAAATGCAGATGGAAGCGATCCGGTTGCTCTTACATTTGGTGAAGGCGAGCAGGAACCGGTTTTTACAGCCGACGGCTTGTTTGTTATGTATAACTCAATGAAAAATCCCGGTCTTTGGAAAGTACCGGTTGAAGGCGGCGAACCTGTTCTGATCTCGGAAAAGCGTCTGGGCCGCATATCGATATCGCCAGACGGAACAAAATTCGCGCACGCCTCAAAAATCGACGGCAGAGCAAAAATTTTAATCGAATCTTTTGAGAACAACGCTTTGCTGCAGCAATTCGATACGCCCTCCGGATATTTTCTCGGTGGCGACATTGTCTGGTCGGACCGCGAAAAGGCACTTATTTATATTACCGAGGACAGCAACAACGTAGGGAATCTCTGGGGACAATCGCTCGATGGCGGTTCTGCGGAAAAGCTCACACATTACACTTCAGGCGAAATCTTCAATTTCGCCTTTTCGCCAGACGGCTCCAAAGCCGCCCTTATTAGAGGCACCTGGAACTACCAGGCTTTATTGGTCACAGGTTTTAAGTAGCTTTCATTTCCTGTCCTTAAAGCTGTCGAACAATTCCGTGTGCCGGCTTGTAAGCGGAAGCATTCGGCCATTAATGAACAAATACTTAATATTCGTCCGCGGGTCGAGGATGTCGCCGTCGGCGACGACGACGTTCGCCATTTTGCCTACCTCTATGGAGCCGAGTCGGTCAGCGACGCCGAGTATCTGTGCCGGGTAAAGCGTTACCGATTTCAGGGCATCATCTGGCGGTAAGCCGAAGGCCCCCGCCAATCCCGCGTGATAGGGCAGATCGCGATTTTCCGCACCGGCATCGCCGGTCGCGATTGCGAATTTCACCCCCGCCTGCTGTAGTTTCGACGGAGCTTCATAAAGCGAGTCGTATGCATCATCCTCGCGTACAGGCAAGTTGTAAATGTTTGTGTAAATTACAGAAATGTTGTTCTTCTTGAGTTCATCGGCAGCTTTCCATGCCTCCTGCCCGCCGACGATAATTCCCTTCACCTTCATTTCAGTGACGAATTTTACGATCGCCTTGATATCACGTTCACGTTCAGCGGTAAAGACTATTGGCTTTTCGCCGCGAACATAAGGAACCAGTGCTTCAAGGCTAAGACTAGTCGCGGGGGCGGGAAGCGTTTTGTCCTTTGCGTACGCATCCATCGCCCGGCCGTAATTAACGGCGTTCGTAAAGGTCTTTTTCAGATCGTCGATCTGAGCATCGCGTCGCCGGATAAGCTCGTTAAAATCGGTCTGTTGCTGCTGCCCGCCGCCAAAGCCGCCGCCGCCCCAGCGGTCGCGGTCGCTTTTGCTCGGGCCGCCACGATTTGACANNGCCGCCAAATCCGCCGGCAACCACGCGTGGAAAATTGATAACAAGCGCAGCTGTCGGCTCGACCGCCATATCTGCCTGCGTCGAGCCGTTGAGATTGATCACCGCCCCCTGACCCGCAATAATCCCGCCGGTCGGCGCGGACATGACGGTTGTTATGCCGTTAACGCGTGTCACGTTGATGTGTGATGAATGAGGATTGACGCCGCTAATCGCTTTGGCATTAGCGTTATTCGTGCCTGTTTCAGCCGCGTCGATAGTGGCATTCGCTCCCTGGCCGATTTCAGCCAGACCCATAGCGGAAGCCGCGTCTATCATGCCCGGATAAACCGAAAGCCCTTTGCCGTCAATGCGTTCCGCACCCGACGGGACCGCCGCTCCTGCACCAACCGCCGATATTTTGCCATTCTGAATGACTACGGTTCCGTTCTCGATCACGGCACCTGAGACCGTCACAATGCGGGCGTTTACGATCGCAAACGTTCCCGCACGCCCGGTTTTGTTCTGCTGCGAGCCGTCACTTTGAGCGAAAACAGGAGGGATTAAACCACAGAGACACAGAGCCACTGAGAAAAGAAAATATAGAACTTTTTCTCTACTACAATTAATCTGCTTGCCCCTGCCGTAACTATCTCCGTGTCTCTGTGTCTCTGTGGTAAATATCTTTTTTTTCATTATCGATCGTCTCCGTCACCGAATTCGGCTTCGTCTCTTTCACCCCTGCGGCGTTCGGTCGGAATTCGTGGTGGTGTCCCGCCGCTGCCGGGAGCCTTGTTCACGTCAAGTTTTTCAAGCGTCTCGCGCTCCTTTGCCATTTCCGTCCGCTTTTGGGCATCAGCAGCTCGGTCGAAATAAACTTCGCCTTCGATCATCGTGATCTCCGGCCGTGAAAACGAGCTGAAAGGGTGTCCGGTCCATATGACAAGGTCGGCATCTTTGCCCTGCTCTACAGAGCCGGTCCGCTTATCGATGCCAAGCTGTTTCGCCGGATTCAGCGTTATCATTTTCAACGCGTCTTCCTCCGGGACGCCGCCGTATTTCATGACTTTCGCAGCGTCCAGATTCAAACGCCGCATTCGCTCATCCGAGTCAGAATTGATCGAGACGTTGACGCCGTTTTTCCATAGAATATAGGCGTTATATGGAATAGCATCGTAAGCTTCGAGCTTGTAGCTCCAGCTATCCGCGAAGATCGAAACGCCTGCGCCGTGCTTTGCGATCTCGGGTGCGATCTTGTATGCCTCAAGCCCATGTTGCAGCGTGCCGACCTTGAAGCCGAATTCTTCAGCCATCTGCAAAAGATTCAGGTGCTCGTCCGAGCGATAGCCGTGGCAATGGACGATTCGTTTCCCTTCGAGTATCTCGACAAGCGGCTGCAGTTCCTCATCGGTACGCGGCGGCACCCTCGTTTTGTTTGCACGAAAATCGTCCCACGCCTGCTTGTAGTCGCGGGCCCGCCTGAAAGCATCGCGAATAGTCTCCATCGTGCCCATTCTGGTTCGCGGATACCGCACTGTCTGGCCCGGCTGCGGTGTAAAGTTTGAACGCTTCACATTTTCGCCCAGGGCGAATTTTATTCCCGGCGGAGCATCCGCGATCGGGTAATCCTCAACCGGCCTTCCCCATTTGAATTTCACCGTCGTACTTTGCCCGCCGATCGGATTCGCCGATCCGTGAAGAAGCAATGCGCTCGTCACACCGCCCGCCAACGCCCGATATATGGCGATATCGGTCGGGTCGAGCATGTCGCGCGTACGCGTCATCGACGTCACCGACAGTGCTCCTTCGTTGATGGCGCTCAGCATCGAATGGGAATGCGCATCGATGATGCCGGGCGTTACAAACTTTCCTGTAGCGTCGATCACTTTCGCGCCGCTGCCTGCGGTTAGGCCTTTTCCGATCCGGGCAATCTTGCCCTTTTGGATCAGGATGTCCGTGCCTTGCAGCATGCCGCGGGTTGCGGTCAAAACCGTCGCGTTCTTGATCAAAACATCGCCGTTTGATTGGGCCATTACCGAAACAGCCAAACAAACTGTAATCATTAGGAAGCCGTATATTAGTTTCATACTTTTTGTGATCGTACTTAGGTTTAGGAAGATAATCGGTTTTTCGATATTAATTATGGGTTCTTCGTGCCGGTAATCGGAACCGCACCCTGCGGCGAATCGACCGTGCCGGACAATTGATTTCCTGTAACCGTCGCGCTGACTGTAAAATCAATCGGTTGCCCACCGAAAACCACACTTCCGCCAAAGCTTATACCGTCAGCCGTAACGCGGCCGTCTTTTATCGTCGAGGTGCCAAGCTCGGTCACCATCGTGCCGGACAGAGCCGAGCCTTGTTGAGTTAAACTCAAGGTACCTGTCAAAGCCTGTCCGGGAGCTTGGATCGTGATGGAATAAGTTCCGCCTACGTCAGGCAGTGTCGCCGAACCCGGCCCATTCGGCCGTGGCCCGCGTCCGCCCGGCCCTTCCGTGCGTGGCGGTGGTTTCGGCTCGAATACTTTGCCGTCAATAAAGACGTGCGTGATCGTCTTTTCTTTACCGAAAAGGTCGCCTTTGACGACGGTCAGATTCGCGATCTTGCCGGTCTCGATCGAGCCGAGCCTATCCGCGACGCCAAAGATCTCGGCGGCTCCCAGGGTCATCGCACGGACGGCAGCGTCTTTCGACAAGCCGTTTTCGGTCGACTTTACGGCGTTAGCGAGAAAGTCTCCTACAGTCGTTGAGCCGCCACCCTGAAACGCAAACTTAACACCGGCCGCCGCTAATTTTGCGGCGGTCTTCGGCGTTTCGGCACGAAAACGGAGCGTATCCAGGCTCTCCGGATCTGCATCCGGCGAAGCGGCGGCGGTTCGCTTAGGGAAATTGAGCGAAAGAAGAACCGCCGCGTCCTGGGCCTTCAGCCTGTCGGCAAACTTTCCCGCTTCCTGCCCGCCGGCGATGATCATTCTGAGATTATATTCCTTCGCCAGATCAAGCGCCCGGACTATTTCGTTTTCACGGTTTGCGGTAAATACGACGGGCATCTGCCGGTTCAAAGCAGGAATAAGTGCCTCGAGTGATTTGTCTGCGTCGGGCCGCTTCATCCCGCGCGGATTCGCGGCATACATCTTGAGTAATTGATCGTGCCTGCGCGCGTCGTTGAACATTTGCCGCAAGGCCGAAAATGTTCCCAGCAGAGAGCCGGGATAGGTTCCGGGGATAGTATTAAACGTAATGTGAAGCGCGACCGGCGATTTGACCGTCATTGCGGCGACGGAATCGCCGGACAAACTGATCAACGCCGACTGGCCGATAAAAATGCCGGTTCGTCCGGTCGTCAATGCCGTCGTGAACCCGGCATTTCGATTTGACTCAAACTGAGCATCACCGGCCCGGACATCTTCCAATGTCACATCCTCAGGCCGAAGTCCGGCAGGATAGGTCGAGTTCGATGACGGGGCAGCCGCCAGTGCTGCGGCGGCGGCTTGCCC
>DLHV01000029.1:0-542 GCA_002483395.1 Chloracidobacterium sp. UBA7659
TCTTCCAATCAAGGACGCCGCCAAGATCGGCGACTTCTTCGTAACTGTCACGGGCAACCGCCATGTTATTGATAAAGAACACTTTGAGGCGATGAAGGACGGAGCTATCGTCTGCAACAGCGGCCACTTCGACTTGGAACTGAACCTCGATGCTCTCCGCGAAATGTCCGAGCCTGCCGTAAAACGCCGCCCGTTCGTCGAAGAATATATCGGTAAAGACGGCGGAAAGAGCGTCATCGTGCTCGGCGAAGGCCGTCTGATCAACCTGGCCGCAGCCGAAGGCCACCCGGCCAGCGTGATGGATATGTCCTTTGCTAACCAGGCTTTATCGGCGGAGTACCTTGTAAAACAAAAAGGAAAACTCGCCAACGGAGTACACGTCCTACCGTCCGAAGTCGATCAAGAGATCGCGGGCCTCAAACTCCACGCAATGGGCGTCAGAATGGACGTTCTGACACCCGAAATGCTCGAATACATGTCGAGCTGGGAAACGGGCACGTAGGAGCAGTGGACAGTTGATAGTGGACAGTGTCAGAACCGGG
>DLHV01000029.1:580-11978 GCA_002483395.1 Chloracidobacterium sp. UBA7659
CCGCACGTTAGTAAGGGCGTAACGCACAACGCAACTATTAGGCCTTGCCATGACCGGCAGGGCCTTTTTTGCCTCCCTGCTCGTATACACGGGGGGCAGAGGCCGCAGCCAAGTTAAACTACGAACTATCTTTGTCAAAGGCTTTTTGGGGACGGCTAAAAATATCCGAGCGATTAATCGCTGGGTAAGCCGTTTATTCGATTACAGGTGTTTACACACTAATTTTGCGTCTACCGGTTGACTGCGCTTCTGGGTGACGGAATGGTTTTGTCTCTCCGGTCTGGCGAGAATGGCATCTGAGATATCGTCAGATCGCCAAAACCTGCGTCGAAAACCCGCAAGCATCGCGTCAAAAACACCCGAATATTGCTTCAGTAACTGCGTAGTAAATCCCGTGCCACGCCCTCTTGACACAACCACCGACACCATGCCGAAAAACCACTGACGCCAGCTCAGTTTTCGTTGTGGCCGCAAATGACTCCGGTTGATTCACGCGTCGTGTTCAGCATCATTTCCCAACTTCCACTTCCCCGTTCCGCGAATAGCACGGCCCGCCGCAACATAAAAGCTCCCCTCCTTACGAAGNNCGCTGACGGGGTGGTTCTCTCCTTTCGCAAACCGAAGCAAGGGAACCACCTCCCGGCTTAAGCCGTACTCCTCCTTCGTAAGGAGGAGAGCTCTTGGTGACTACGGGTTTAGCAAGTTTTGCAATTTGTATCACTCAGAATCGCAGTGATAAGCAGCTTAATCCGCCGTCCATTTTTTGAAATTCGGACATTTCCAATTCGATAATCTTGTACCCGAGAGCTTCGAGCTTTTCGCAGAGTTTCGGGAAGCCCGCAGCGATCAGCAAATAATCGTTTACCCGAATGCAATTAGCTGCGTACTCTTCGCCTTCGGGTACACCAACGATCTCGAATCCATCAAGCTCCTTCTCGCCGGCGAGTGCGTCGGTCACCAGCAGGCGGTTTTCGCCAAGGTAGCTGATGCCGCTTTTCAGGTGGAGCAGGCCGTCCATCCCGCGAATATCGATACGACTCGAAGTATATCCGGCCGCCCCGAGATATTTGGACAACTGCCGCGCTCCCTCTTCATTCGTCCGGTCCGAGATCCCGATCAGGAAATGGTTTTCGATCTGGCAGACATCGCCGCCGTCAATAGTGCCCGACGGCCGTATTGCGTCGAGTTTGTCGTAATATTTTGCGAGAGTCCCGGTCATACTGACGATCTCGCCGCATCGGCTGCGCGCCCCCGGCTGCATAATTACCGCACAGCTTTCCGTTAGGACGGCGGTGTCCTCAACAAAGGTCGAATCGGGATATTTCGGGTCCGGTTCAAGTTCGATCAGCGACAGGCCGCATCGAACCAACGCTTCGCAATACGCCCTATGCTGCACGAGGGCGGTCTCAAAAACAGGCACACCGAGATCGACGCTGGTCAAACCATCGGCAAAGTTTTCACTTGGTTGGCGAACAAAAGCTTTGCTAAACATTCGAATGACCTATCAATCTGGTATTTGCGGGCAAGCCGACACGAAAGACGCACTTCGTTGATCGGCGCATCTAGCTTTCGCCATGTCTAAGTGATTGCGAAAAGCGCAGGCCTATTGGTTGTCAGGAAATTGGTGAGGGCTGTTAGCTAAGCGACCTGACTATTTCCAATGCCGTCGCTAGTATCTTCGAGGGCGGACTCATCGAAGACCTGATCCTTTAGGTTCATTAGCAAATCAATCAACTCGTCAAGGTCAGACCTGTCAAGGACAATGTATCCCGAATTATAACCGGGGCTGTCATCATCGCTTTGGCCAACTGAAAGGAACAGCTTAGCGTCGTCATTTACATAAGCCTCTAACTCATTATTATTGTCGTCAACAAATATCCGTTTAACTGGCATAGCTAAAAATCATCCTTTGTACTGGATTATAGCGCTACTCAAATCTTTTAGCGATGATCGACACAGCTCGCGCAGCTCACCGCTCGCGCGCCGTCATCTGTGATTGATGGTAGAATTGCCACTACCTATGGAAGATAAGATTACCGGCATGTTCGCGGAGTCGCTTGCGAAAATTCCGCGGAAAAGGTCTGGACAAGATCGCTGTCCAAGACATAATTATCCGCCGTTCCACCCAATAACCCAAATACCTCGTGTTCGCTAATGATTTCGGCAAGTGCAATTGAATCAGCAAGAGACCTGTCTGATGAACTGGGTGACGACTTCGTATTATTAGTCGGAAGCGCAATTTCAGGAGTGGTGCCTCCTTACCTAGCGATGATCAAAGTTGCGTCTGAATTCATGAGCATTCTAGCTCACAGGTTTGGCTCAACTGAATACTCGGACGCTCTCTACTCAGAATATGCGCGCTTACTTTCGACCGACGGAAATTATCTACGACTTATCAGTGATACGAAATTTGAAGAGTTTTTACGGTTAATCAAAGAAGCGTCGTCTCGCCNNTAACGAGTTTGGACCATGCCACATGGCGATTGCCCATTTGTTCCGCTCTGAACGTTGTCTAACCTGTCTGACGACGAATTTCGATAACGCTATTGAGCAGGCTTGTAACGCATCCGGCGTTGGATTTGAAACGTTCAGTGTCGCCGGTAAATATCCCGAAGCCCTTCCTGCAAAACATGAGAAGCCACTAATTATTAAATTGCATGGTGACGCGTCGGAGAAAACTTGCGTGGCGGAATCTACCGAGATCCTGGAAGCCGAAAGTCAACAAACGCACGGTCGATTAAGGGAATTATTGAACGGTCGTAAAGTTCTGGTAGTCGGCTACAGTGGCTACGGCGACGTAGACATTTCGAAACACCTTAAGGAATCCAAAGCAAATCTTTTCTGGGCAAATCATGAAGGCGACATGCCGTTGTGGGCAAACCATCTTGTAAATAGCTCCATCACTCCGGATGGAAAAACCCAAGATTTGCTTGCTGAACTCGCTGGTTATCACCGACTTGATTCTACGCATTACGGTAATCATGCGTCCACCACAAGAATAATCGAGTCTTGGCTTGATCGAAGCTCATTCGACTCAAAGCGGTTTATCGATTCCATTTTCGAGTGGCGAAAAGCGAATGCACTACTACATCTATATCTCTCTGAGACTTCGAGTGAGGGTGAAACGGCGCGCATTCTAAAAGAGGTGGATGCCTATATTCAGCGAAGATGTTATCGAACAGCCCTTAAGCACCTCTCAAGGTTGAACTTGAATTGCAACGTTACGAGTCATTACGCGAATGCGCAGCTATTACGAGCGTTTGCTTTTTGGCGTGTTGGAAGGTTAGAGAAGGCCAGGCAGACTCTGGCTTCGCTCTTATACGAGCTTGAAAGAAATGGCGTTTTGACCAACCCGATGTCAACGGAATTGAAAAAAAATGTCGTTGACGCAAGTCGTGTTTACCTTGAGATTTGTCGAGATCTTTTGCAGTTTGTCTCTCGGAATAGACGGAAAGAAAAAGCTAAGAAGTGGAGGCTCAAAGAGGTTTCCGATATTGTCGAACAGCTCTCGCCGAACGGAGCGTTAGATTCGATTTTGTATAGAGTTGTAACGCAACATATCGACTGGCTATTGCAAAAGAACATAACAGTCGCGGATGTCGAGCATTCTTTCAATCTTAGTTTAGATAGCACTTACCTTAACGCGGCGTGGGCTGCGGTCGGACTGTGGATGCAGATATCATTCCTTTCTGGATGGGCGGCCTACAAAAAACTAAACGACAGACTTAAGAAAGTTGGCAGGATTCATTATATACGGAAGAATCTCGAGTCCGTACTCACAGCTCTGGCCCGCCGTCCATTTGTACTCCTCGGTCCGGCTGGATATCTGTTGGCCCGATCAATGATATTTTGCGCTTACAATCTTCGAACCATGTATGACGAACATCTCCATCGAAAGGAAGCCTCGAACTGGGTAAAGTGGCATGACTTGTGGGAAAAGACGGGCAAAATTAATACGGAATTGTAAAGTCGCCTTACTAGCCGATGGTTCCTTCGCGGCTTTTGCTCTAATTCACATACAACATCTTCGGGTTCTTTTTCGCAATCGTGAACAGCTTGAGGCTCGATCCGTTTGGCTGGTTCTCGCCTTGCTCCCATTTCTGGACTGTTTTCGTCGAAATGTTCAGGGTACAACGAATGCCGACTGTGAGACCTGCAATTTCTTTCGAAGTTTTACGATATCCTCTTTCGATAGCGGTCTGGGAGCTTTTACTTCCTTAACCACCTCGCGGACGCCTTTGACCTTTTTGCCGGCGGCGTGGGCTTCCATTTGACTAAGGCCTTCCATCAATTCTGCAAACATTTTCTTGTTCATCTTAGCTACCTTCTTTTACCATACCACTGAACAGAATGGCGAGTTCGGTAGAAAGAACCCGGTCGCCTCCCACCACCCCGTCGCAAGCGCCGCCACACCTCCTCAGGCAGGAGAGGAGTAAATCTCCCGGTTCTGACTTCGGCTGCTACGTCCTAATATCGCCCTTACTAACGTGCGGGCTTCTGCACCGGACCGATCCCGCCAGGACTTATTTGCAACGATGTTGCATCTATGATACACTCGTTTCGCTTGGAGGAATGAGCGTTGGTAGGACTACCACCCCGTCTGCCGAAACGGCAGACACCCCTCCTAAACAAGGAGGGGAGCCTGATTTTATGAACATTGAATGGACTATATTGCCGAGGGGAGATGTGGCGCCGCATTGGTCGGGGTTGTATGTGACGATGAATAGGATCGGGTCGATCGTGATGAGCCGGGTGACGCATGAGCGCTTGGGGGAGCCGGCGGCGGTTTTTATTATGTTTGACCGGTTTAATAGCCGCCTGGGGCTGAAGCCTGCGAAGGTTGGCGAGAGGAATGCTTATCCGGTGAGGAATTACGGTCGGCGGGGCGCCCAAATCGTACGGGCGTTTCGGATCGTGACGGAGTTTGGGATAAGACCGCCGGACACTATCGAGTTTCAGAAGCCGAAGATCGACCTGGACGGGCAGCTGATATTAGACCTGCGGACGATAAGGATCTCGCCGAAGGCGCATTCGCAATGCAGAAAGAGTCTGTGATGCATACTGAGAGAAGAGAACCACCCCGTCGGCGAAGCTCCGACACCCCTCCTTCGTAAGGAGGAGAGCTGGACCTTGCAAAATTAGAGGTTTTGGCCGATAGTTTGGTTATGAAACATCTATTTGCGTTACTGGTCGTTTTGTTTGCGGCGCCCGTCTTTGGGCAAGACATCAAAACCGGCGATGCTAAGGCGGAGAATTTCACCACGCAAAATTGGTCGAAACTCGGCCCGGCAACCGGCGGGCCAAAGGGATTTACTATTCACAGCCGTGATATCAGGCTGAACTCGAAGGGGCAGTACGAGCTTTGGGTGAAGGTTATCCCAGCCAACGCCGAAGTGTTCAACAGACGATACGATCTGCCGAAAAATACTGCCTTCGTCCTCCAATACGCAACCGTGGATTGCGCAAAAAAGGTGCTTTTGTTTGAAAAAACTTCACTTTATGATGCCGCAAATGCCATTGTCGTGGGCCGTGTGACCGGCCTCACACCGGCGTCAAGAAAGGATTCGGTCAAGCCCGGCTCGATCGGTGAATCGGTTTACAAAAACGTCTGCGTCGATCCGACAACTCTGCCAAAAGGCGAGCAGTAGCCGTTACGTTTTTACCTTCGAAAGCATGTAAACGCCCAGCATTGCGAACAACATCAGCGGCGTCCAAACCGCCATTTGCGGCGGCAGCGAACCGTTTAATCCTATTTGCTCGAATGTGCTTGTGACCCCCATAAACAATAGCCAAAGCCCTACCGCATAGCCGATCGTCGCTACCTTCCCTTTCCGGCTCAAGCTGAGAGCAAACGGCGCAGTGAAAAGCGCGATAATGAACGGTAGGAACGGCGTCGTGTACTTTTTCTCCAACGCAACAGCAAAGCTTCGCTGCTCAATATCCGATTCGCTATTGGCAATCTGTGCCTTTGTCTCTTCGGTGTTCAGATGGCTCGGTTTTTTACGTGCTTCCGCAAACGGGTTCGAAATCTCGGCCAATTCCCCGCCTTTTTGCACGGACTTTATGATCTTGCCATCCGCAAGATCGATCTTTTCCACCTCTCCCTTGAAAACTATCCTGTCGAGTTCCCAACCGGCACGAGGAATGCGGTACACGGATTGCAATCTTGCCTTATCGTCCGCAAATTCGTAAACAGTTAGATTTTTTACGGCACACTCGCCGACACACAAAGCACGACCGGATTCGTTATCAGACGCGTTTGAATCAAGCTCAAAAGAAAAGATACGCCGGTCGTTCGCGACCCACAGCCTTCCTGACCGGTTTTGCATCATCCCGCGGCTTCGGATCCTTGCACGCAGTTCGTCCTGTATCTGATTGGCCTTGGGCGAAACGCGTTCCTGAATCTGCCAGTTAAGAACGCCGAGCACGATCATAAACAGCATGCACGGCAACAGCAGGCGGTAAACGCTCTGCCCGGCCGAGGTCCACGTGACGATCTCGTTCTGCCGCGATTTGATCACGTAGGTCGCTAACGTCGAAATCATAGCCGATGACGGTGCAAGCTGCAGGTAAATAAATGGCATTAAATAGAACAGATACTGGATAAGCAAAACAATGCCGTCATCGATTGTGCCGGCAAATTTCCAAAGCTCGAATGCCGTGAATATTAGAAACACCGAGGCCAGAAAGCCGAGTGCAAGAAAATAGAACTTAATCAGGCTTAGGATCACGTCAAAATCACGCAGCCCAGTCGTTAGATCGATAAAGAGATTGCCGAATCGTAAGCGTTTNNCGATCCTGGCGGACGAAGAAATGCCGCGGACCGTTTCGGCAAACCAGCCAAGAAGATCGATCCTCCCCGTGGCGTTGTTGAACCATAATATTGCGACAAAACTGAACAAGATCGGTATCAGGCTTCCAGTCAGAACACTTATTTTCTCGGTGCGAGCAAGCTGTTCACCAAGAAATGCGAGCAGGTAATACGCGATGAGGCTGACCAACGCGGCAAAGATCGCAAATCCCCTTCCCTTTCGGTTGAAGCGGAGAATCAAAGAGGTGCCAAAGAGGCAAAAAACGAGCGGTGTTATCGATAGGATTATTCGCCTCTGCCAGAGGATCTGTGCCTCTATGCGCTCTTTGCCGTCCTTGCCCTCGGCGTAGGCCGAAAGCTGTGAAAGCCCCAGTTCTTCCGGTGTAAGTTCGGTGCTGCTCAGTTTTTCGATCAGCTCCCCGCGCTTGGTTTTGACCGCGTAACGTATCTCACCGATGCGTTCGGAAAAGAACCTTTCGGTGCCGTCTTCCTTTGCAAAAGTCGATGCGATGGCGTTTTCGAGTACGAGTTCCGTCAATTCGTTCGAATAATCTATACGGCCACTGGATGACGTTATCAGACGCACTGTTTTCGTCTTTTCGTCCTCGTTGTATATAAATATGTTCTGCCATGTGCCGTTGGCAATGTCGCCGTTCTTAACGTAGATTGTGAATCCTGCGACCTCGGTATTAAAAACGCCAGGTTCAATCGGCGATTCGAGCTTGTAGAGCGCCGTTTGCAAAGCCACTTGCCGGACGATCCCGGCGGCAACCGGGACGCCTTTCAGATTGATAAAGAACGCAAAAACCGATAGCAAAATGCCCAATAGGATTATCGGTGCCGTGATCTGAAAATTCCCTACCCCGGCCGCGCGAATCGCGACAAGTTCGCTATCGCCCTGCATTTTTGTCAATCCGATGATCACACCGACGAGCACAGCCATCGGACAGGTGAAAGCGATAACATTCGGGACAAGCGCAAATGTGAGCTGCCAGACGAGATTTGTGGGAATATTTACGCTAAAGAAGATGTCGGAAAAGCGGCTTGCCTGCTGGACGAAAAGGATCACACTGAGCAAAAGCCACGCGAAAACGAAGTAGGGCAATATTGCCCCGATCAGATATCTCGAGATTTTCCAACTGAATCGCATTTCCTGGCTATGAGTTTACCGCTAACGTCCGCTCATTCATAAGGTCGCGGCCGACAACCTGCGTGATAATGCGCCGGAGTATTGCCGACAGTTCGATGACCGTTTCGGTGCGGGTGTTCGTCAGCTCAATAAATTTTGGTGGTGAGACTTTTTGCACACTGTGGAAAACTTCAAGCTGCAGCGGCGACACCGACGAAAGCCGACGCGTCCGGCGGCAATTGTCACAGACGAGATGGAAGTCGGCTCGCATGGAAGCGGGTTCGTTATTAGTCAGTTGACGCTCACACTCGTCGCAGCGGCTCCAGTCCGGCAGATAGCCGCCGAGCCGCAGCAGCCACAGCTCGAAATAGAGCCTGATCGCCGCGAGCCCGTCCGTGCTCTCGGAAGCGGCGTCAAGACACGCCCTTGTCATTCGATAAAGCGTTTCGCTCGGGTCGTGAGGCGGAACGAATGCCATCAGAAGATCGGCAATGTAGGAAAATGTGTGCAGGAACTCAGGATCGCTCGCCGATGAAAAGCAGGATCGGACCATCTCAACCTGTTGGATCGTAACGAGTTCACGTTCTTCTTTTTGAAAATATGTGAGGTTGACGGTAGAAAATAGCTCGAGCGTGCTTCCGAATTTGCTTTTAAGCCGCTTCGCTCCCTTCGCAACACCACGAACAATACCCTGCTCGCGCGAAAAAAAAACTACAATACGATCGGCCTCAGCCAGGTTATAGCTTTTCAAAACAAGGCTTTCGGTTTCGTGCAGCGGCATTTGTTCGGAGTTTCGGCATACGGGCGGAAACGCGACTGTTAAGGAGCGTGCTTACGGCGTCGAGATCGCACGCTCGTTAACACTCGCGTTTCTGCCAGGGAGGCTCTGTTCCACCCGCTACTTGGTAGAGCAGGCGGAGCAAGTTCAAGGGGCGGATTCTCGAGAATCACGGCAGTACGGATTCAGTGGGAATATCGCCTGACGCTCCAAAAGGAATAACACGTATACCTGTGCTCGATCCCGCAATATACCAGGAATTGTTCGAAGAACGGAAAATCGCCCGATCTGCTTTGCCGTCACCGTCATAATCAGCCGCGACCGGCACGTCACCGGGAATTCCCCACGTCAGTCGATTGAAAGTTGTCGGTGCCGAACTCGGTATTATCCACCACTCACCGGTGGACGGTCGATAAACAGCAATGTCGGTGTGGCCGTCGCCGTCGTAATCCGCAGGGACAAACTTGTCAGTCGGTTCTCCCCATTGGCGAATCTGCGGATTGTAGTAGCGTGAAGTACTAAAACTTATCTTCCATTGCTTATCGGACGGGCGGTAAACGGCCATGTCGGAGAACAGGTCACCGTCGAAATCGCCTGAAAGTGGTATATCACCGGCCTCGCCGAAGGGAGTTACGCTTGGAAGCGTATTGACACTGCCCTTTAGATACCATTTTCCGCTGGACGGGCGGAAAAGCATCAGATCGGCCTTTCGGTCAAGGTCGAAACGGCCAGGCATCGGGATGTCGTCGCTGAGACCATATTGATTGACAGTAAACGTGTTTGTGGCTGAGTTAAAAACGTACCATGTGCCGTTCGAAGGGCGGAAGACCGCAATATCGGTAATGCCGTCACCATCGAAGTCGGCGGGAGCAATCTTGTCTCCGGCTGCGCCCCAATTCATCGTCTTGAACCCGGCCTGCGATCCGAGGACGTACCATTTACCGTTCGAGGGCCGGAAAACCGAAATGTCCGCGATTTGGTCTCCATCGTAATCAAATTGCGTGATCTTGGGCGCGTCTAACGTGCCATCCCGGTTTAGGCGAATAAGGGACTGCATTTTCGGTGCCTGGGTCAACGTAAAAGGGCCGGCTACGATCAATTTCCCATCAGCCTGGATCGCAATATCGGTGGCTCCGCCAGTGATGTGAGGAGCCGCATAGGATTGATCTATCGAACCGTCAATGCTGTTTAGCCGAATGGCGGNNAGCAAACCGTTATAGTCATGTTTGAGGCTGCAGAAGAGCTTTCCGGGCGTCAATAAGTCATCGACACAAAGGTACTGGCCCGAGGGTGGACGGAACAAACTGTCCAAGCTTCCGTCTGCGTTCAGCCGAACCAACCCGGAGCCAAAAGTCCCCTGAGGACCTGGGGTAATATTACCGTTTAACAGAAGTTTTCCGTCATGTTGACGAAATATTCTTGCAAAGGTCATCGAAGGCAGGCCGGGAGTGATCTGCAGGCCGAGGTCGATAAACGAATTATCAGCCGTGCCGTTCGGATTTAGTCGGGCAATTGCCGATCTCCATGTTCCACCAATCGCGTCGAAATATCCGGCGACAATGAGCCTTCCATCCGGGAGCACATCTACGTCGGTGACATGGCCCGGATAGCCACCAGGAGCGTGTATATAAACAGGACCAAATGTCGAGTCCACCGTTCCGTTTGGGTTAAGCCTAATAAGACCGGGCCGGACCATTCCGTCAACCGTTTCGAATTTGCCCCCAACATAAATCTTGCCCTCCGGGGCTACCGTAATCGCGTGAAACTCGACTACGTTGTGGTGGACAAAGTCCGCAAATAAAGGTGAAGTGATTGTTGAATCGATACTGCCGTCTTGGTTCAAGCGGAAGACAGAACTGCTGTAGCTGCTTCCCCTATTTGTTGCTCCAATAATCTTTCCGTCGGCCTGCAAAGCGTATTCGGCACAGCCCGCCCCCGTTACGCTCGCCTCTGGCCGTAAAAAGTTATCGGTTTCTGTTGCTACTGCGGTTTGGAAAGCGCGAAACCCGGAATCAATGTCGCCATCTACCAAAAGGCGGCCAAGGCAGCCGCGCCTTATATTTCCCGCGACCAGCAACTTTCCATCTGGCTGAACTATTAGGTTTTGAACAAAGTTAAGCTGCCAAAATCCACGGATTGGCTGTGCCAGGGCGTCCAGGCCCGACACGCTGAAGATTAAAACAAATACAAACAGTCGTATCGTGCACGTTTCTAACATATTAGGCATATACCGATCCGAATAGAGGTAATTAATCGCAAAACTATTCGAATGATCGTACCACTTCACCTTATCATAAGAAATCGGCAAACGGAGGCCTTTTTGCGGCCGCCTGTTGTGAACAGATAAGCCCATAAAATCTCGGACGCAAAATTGCTCAGTTGTTCCACCGTGTGTTCCATCTGTTCCACCCGCTCCCCGGTGGAATATGGAACAAGGCTACGGGATAAAATACAAGACCCACGCGATCAGAAGACTGATACCTAAGAACTGCAGAAAGGTTTTGCCGCCGTACCAAAGCTTTTCTTTCGGCGTGCCGGTGGCAAATACACCAAAGCAGATCGAAACAAAGAAAGCGAAGCCAACGAGATAAAGGAAATGGATCATTTCTTCCTCCCGAAATGAATATCCAAAGCATCCATTACAGCCAGATAGTTTAGCAGGCCCGCCGTTTCAAGAAAC
>DLHV01000029.1:11985-23269 GCA_002483395.1 Chloracidobacterium sp. UBA7659
ACCGAGGCAACAAAACCGATCAGGGCTCCAAGCCCGTTGCCCATCTTTGCGAAGACATTCAGCATGTATAGCAGCGTTCCGTCCTTGAAATCAAAGCCCGGATAGTATGCTCCACCGCTCAGGATCGCGATGATAAACATCGTCCAAATCGACACGGCAATGATCATGCCGCGCTTTGTATGCTTCTGCACTAAATGCCCCGCTCCGGGGAAAAACCAGGCAATCAAGCCAATAATTACAGGATTATTCATCTAAAAATGCCTCTTTTAGCTTCGAATTCACTTTAACTGTCTGGATACAGACATTTGATAATTCGGTTGAGCTAGTGTCCATAAATTTGTCTCACAAACAGACTTACTGGCCTTGAATTTACGTTGAAAGTATTAAATCACTTTACTTCAAGCTTTACACGAAACAACCAGTCCACTATCCAGCAACCACCCACATTACTTCATTTAGCCGCCGAAACCTCAAGCACTTCCGATATTTTTCTAGCCACATGCCGTCGATCCATGCATCTTTCAACGAACCTGTCGAAGATCGCTTTTGACAATAAGTCAGTTCTCCAGGATAGTTCCGGGTGCCATTGGACACCAAGCACAAACCGTTCTTCGTTAACTTCTTCGACGCATTCGATCACGCTGTCACTTGTCCGAGCAACCGCCTTTAAGTTCAATCCCATATCTCGGATAGCCTGATGATGGTGAGAATTCACTTTAATATCGGCCAAGCCTTCCTTCGCAGCAAGATCCGCCAAAAAACTACCCTCGTCAATACGAATTCCGTGAGAATTTCGTTCGAACGGTTTGCCCTGGTCGTGCTTAATGCAGTTTTCGACTTGTGCCTCTATGTCCTGTATAAGACCGCCGCCTCGCGAAACATTTAGTATCTGCATCCCATAACATATTGCAAGAACGGGCAGATTCCGGCTATCGGCTTCCGCAAGCACGAGAAGATCGGTCGCGTCCTTGTCAGGCACTACCCTGCCGAGTTTCGGATGCGGATCTTCGCCGTAAAGTGCAGGATCGGGATCGCAATCAGCGCCCGGCAGCAGAATGCCGTCAAGCATCCCGACCGCCGCCGCGATATATTCCGGATCCGCGATCAGCGGCAGATGAACGGGGACTGCTCCCGCCGCTTCGAGAGCGTCGCTGTAATCACGACCGAGATAGAAACGCCTTGTTTCCAGCTCCAGCCGCATCGTAAGCCCAATTCTCGGTCTGTACGCCATAAACTACAATGTTCAAACAAATTGAAGCGGTCTGTCAATTTGAGCATTTGAAATTAAAGACTTATCATTTTCATTGATTGCAGAAGCCCGCACTTGTAAGGGCGAAAATCATTATGTCCAAAGGAAAAACATTGTCTCCTATTCGTTCGACAACTGTGCTGCTTGTGCATCGAAACGGAGCGGTTGCGATGGCTGGCGATGGTCAGGTAACGCTCGGCGAAACAGTAATAAAAGGCAACGCTCGTAAGGTCCGCCGACTACTTAACGGCGAAATTCTTGCAGGCTTTGCCGGGGCGACGGCCGACGCTTTCTCGCTTCTCAGCCGCTTTGAAACAAAGCTTGGCGAGTTTCAGGGCCAGCTTGAGCGGGCAGCAATCGAGCTGAGCAAAGACTGGCGGACGGACAAATACCTGCGACATCTTGAGGCGTTGCTTATCGTGGCGGACAAAAAGGACGCCTTTCTTATTTCCGGCAAAGGAGACGTGATCTCATCGGACGAAGGCCTTCTGTCGGTCGGTTCTGGCAGCATGTTCGCATTAGCGGCCGCGCGGGCTTTGGTAAAACACACCGAGCTTTCGGCTAGGGAAATTGCCGAGGAAGCCCTGCGGATCGCGAGCGAGATCTGTATTTATACGAATTCGGACATTATTGTCGAGGAGCTTTGAATGAATCGGGCGGAAACGGGACTGTGAAGGAGCGTGCATCATTGGCGGACAAATCGGCATGCTCGTTAACACTCGAGTTTCTGCCCGTAGTGACGAATTAATTCGAAATGGCTATCTATCTAGGCGGCGAAGTAAAACAAGCGTTGGAGAAACGAAATCTGGACGACCTGACCCCGCGTCAGATCGTAGAGGAATTGGATAAGTACGTTGTCGGCCAGGACGCCGCAAAAAAGGCGGTTGCCGTCGCGCTCCGCAACCGGATCAGGAGACAAAAGCTTCCCGAAGAGATCGCCCAGGACGTATTGCCAAAGAACATCCTGATGATCGGCACGACCGGCGTGGGAAAAACCGAGATTGCCCGCCGGCTCGCGCGCATCGCCGACTCGCCTTTCATAAAGATCGAGGCATCGAAATTTACAGAGGTCGGCTATGTCGGCCGCGATGTTGAGAGCATGATCCGCGAGCTGACCGAGATTGCCGTTGAGATGTCCAAACAGAGCGCGTATGTCGACGTTCTGGCGACCGCCGAAGAAAATACCGAGGAAAAACTGCTCGACCTGCTGTTCCCGCCAACGAGTTTACATTATCAGACGCCGGATTCCGATCGTATCGACCCATCCCAGCCGCCGCAGAACAGAACCCGCGAAAAGCTCCGCGACCAATTGCGAAAAGGCGATCTCGACGACCGTCTGATCGAGATCGACACGCAGGACCGTGGCAACACAACAATCGATTTCGTAGGCGGGCAGGGAATGGAGGAAATGGGCGTCAACCTCAAGGACATGTTCGGCAACCTCTTTCCGACAAAAACCGTTCGGCGGAAAATGAAGGTAGTCGATGCTCGTGCCTATCTGCTTCGCGACGAACAGGAAAATCTGGTCGACATGGAACAGATCGTCCGTGCGGCGATAAAGAAGACTGAGAATTCCGGGATCATTTTCCTCGACGAGATCGATAAGATTGCCGGTCGAGAGTCGGGAGGGAACCCGGACGTTTCGCGCGAAGGCGTGCAGCGCGACCTCCTGCCGATCGTCGAGGGCACGAACGTCAACACAAAATACGGCATGGTCAACACCGAACATATCCTGTTCATAGCAGCCGGCGCCTTTCATGTCTCGAAGCCGTCCGATTTGATCCCGGAACTGCAGGGTAGATTTCCGATCCGCGTCGAACTCGAGTCCTTAACCATCGACGACCTTAAACGGATTTTGACCCAACCAAAAAATTCGCTGATTAAGCAGTATCAGGCGCTGCTTAACACTGAGGGCGTCCAGCTCGAATTTACCGAGGACGCCATCACAAAGCTAGCTGAGATGACTGCCGAGATCAACAAAAGTACAGAAAACATCGGTGCCCGGCGGCTTCACACGCTGCTTGAGAAGCTTCTGGAAGAGATTAGCTTTCTCGGGAACGAGCTTGAAGAAAAGCTTCAGCTTATCGATGCGCAGTTCGTCGAAGCTCGGCTCGGCGGCCTGATCCAGGACCAAAATCTCCGGCAATACATTTTGTAGATTAAACAGATGTTAACACCACAGTCGGTTAAGCTTTCGGCATTAAACAAGTACATTAAACACAAAAAAGTTAAAGCGCCGATGGTGCTTATGGCGCTTGCTGTGCTTAGCGGAATGAGCTGTGGGAAACGAAAACCGCCGGTTCCGCCGTCAGGCCGCGTTGTCCAGCGTGCCGAAGCAACGGGGTTTCAACGTGGTAATCAGGTTATTCTCTCGTGGAAGATGCCCGCGCGGAACGCCGCCAAAAATAACGTCCAAAACATCAAGAGAGTAGATATTTACCGGCTGGCCGAACCGCTCAGTTCCCCGCTGACGCTTTCCGAAGAAGAATTTGCCGCTCGCAGCGTCTTGATCGCCACCGTTCCGGTAACCGACGCGGATTTTGCATTGAAAACCTTGTCATATGCTGACAAGCTCGAATTCGCTGGCCAGCCCGTGCGGCTGCGGTACGCCGTCCGTTTTGTAAACAGTTCGGGCCAAAAAGCCTCGTTTTCTAACTTCCTGCTTATCGAACCCGCGGCAAAGGTCGCCGGAGCACCGGCTTCCCTGTCAGTGGCCGTTTCACAGGACGCCATTAGCCTCGCGTGGGATGTTCCGGCTGAAAACGCCGATGGTTCAAAGCCGGCAAACCTGCTTGGATATAACGTCTACCGTTCGGAGTCAAAAACAGAGGCTGGGAAGATCCTGAACAAGACGCCGGTTACAGACAACAAATTCCCGGATCATTTCTTTGAATTCGAGAAAGAATATTTCTATTTTGTTCGCGCGGTTTCGGTCGGAACAGGCGGCGTGCCGATAGAAAGCACCGAATCGAACATCGTAACGGTAAAGCCAAAAGACACATTTGCACCGAGCGCTCCGGCCTCTATCACTCTCGCCGCCTCGCCGACTACGATCTCGATCTTTTTCCCGACGAACCCTGAGAACGACGTTACGGGCTACCGTATTTACCGCTCAGACGACGCGAGTCTTGCTAAAGCACAATGGAAGCTTTTAACACCTAACTTATTGGATACAAACACGTTCCAAGACAACGATGTCGAGACCGGTAAAACTTACTATTACTACCTGACCGCAACCGACAAATTCGGCAATGTGAGCGAACCGTCGGAGATCGTTTCGGAAACCATCCAATGACACGCTGGCGGTCTAAAAGCGATCAGCCACGAATTACACTAATGTCACGAATAAGATGCCCTGTTCATTCGTGCAATTCGTGCAATTTGTGGCTCATTTCTTGATGCGGCCAAGCAACGCCGCCAACCTCCGCAGCCATTCTGAGAGTTCTCAGAATGATTCTGAGCGTTGTGGGAATGACTCTGAGCGTTGTGGGAATGATTCTGAGAATTGTGGGAATGATTCCGAGCGTTGTGGGAATGATTCTGAGCGTTGTGGGAATGATTCTGAGAATTGTGGGAATGATTCTGAGAATTGTGGGAATGATTCCGAGCGTTGTGGGAATGATTCTGAGAGTTCTCAGAATGGTTCTCAGTTGTTCAGAAACGATTCTGAGACGTTCAAAAGTCATTCTGACAACTTCCGGAACGGCTAAAAGTTGTTCAAAGTCATTCCGAGAGATTCGGGAACAATTCGTCCTTAGTCTTCGGGAAAAACAAAGCAACCCTTGCCGTTGTTGTCTATGGTCCAGTATCCTTCAAGCGACGGTTTGCCGCGACGGGTCTGCAATTCTGCACGACTGGAACGCGGACGCCCTTGTCCGCACGGGAGCATCGCTGCCGGAAGACGTTGGCTGATCGTCAATGTTTCATGCCGCAGGAACTCCGCAATTTATCGTCTTGAAGTGTGCGCCTCATCACAGACGCTTGATTGGGCTTTTGCTACGCTCTTGGTGATAGAATATTATGGTTACCACAATTAGTGAAATGCGGATTTTAGGCTAATTGTTTAACACGGTTAGGAGACACGAGAATGAAAAACACGAATTTGATTATATCTAGTATTTTGGCAGTCATGCTTTTATCGGTGAGCTTGGTAACTGCGCAGGATAAGAAAATGGATATGAAACCGATGCCGAAGGACGGCATGGACATGGCCGCTATGCACAAGGATGGGCATCCTGCCCTAATGATGGCTTACCATCACAATGCTACGGCTTTTACGAGGGCTCTCTGGGAAATGGCAGCGGGCGGAAATATAGAGGACCTCAACATGGCGCGTGCAGCTTTTGCCGAGGTCAAGCGAAGCCTTGAAAAGATGGAGGAGATCCATAAGATGCATATGAGCAAGATGGGAAAGATGGACCCCGCGATGATGGAAAAAATGAAACCGATGATGGAGAAAATGGAATCGGATAAAGCCGCCCTGAAAGGACATGTTCAAGCACTTGAAAGTGTGCTGCAGGGCAACTCGCCCAGAGCTCAGGAGATCGAAATGCACGCCGCGGCACTTCTCTTAAGGCTTGAAAAGAGGAATATGCCTGAGAAAAAGATGGATATGTAGAGCCTTTGGAACGCGGACACTCCTGTCCGCACGGGAGCATCGCTCCCGAACGACCTTGGCGTCGTTCTCAGGCGACGCGGGTTATCTGGAGAGCGGTGGGGCCGACCATTTGGGTGGCGATCTGGATATTCATCTTTTTTGCTAACTTCCAGAAATATGAGCGAGGCGTCGCCGGGTCGAGACATTGAATGCTGAAGCTTTCTCCGACATCAAGGTTTCCAAGCCTTGGATCGTAGAAACGGGCACGCCGCTGTCGAGAGCGGCGGCCGCGCGTGCGTATTTCGATCCCCAAGACGCGAAGTATTTCGAGAATAGTGTTGCGGTTGACGTGAAAATGCTCGGCAACTTTATCGATCNNCTGATCAATATACATTTCCTTTATTTTTACCGGGTCAAGCGGCGGGCGCATACTGCGTCTCGTGACGCCGGAGTTCATTATCTGGTGAAAAATCGCCCGTTCGGTACAGCCGAAACGGCGGGCTATCCGGCTCGCCTTCCAGCCGAGTTCGTGGTACAGGTGCAATATCTCTTTCAGATCACGCTCTGGCTTTCGCGGGACATGGGTGCCCTCGCTTTTCAGCACGCGCGAGACGCTGCGCCGGCGGATATGAACAAGCGGCGCGATCTTCTCGACAGTCACTCCTTGATTAAGATATAAGTCCTTTATCTTTTCGATGACCGCACCTCTCGCCGATTTGTCGTTCAACACCCCTAGCGGCCGGATGGCTATGCCGAGGTGCTTTAACCGATCCACTACGGTCCAGTTTGAAACACTGAGGTGCTTCGCGATCCGGGTTTGGCTCCACCCTTCTTCGACATACAGCTTTTTTATCTCTTCCGGACTGACGGATACTCTCTTTGGAGACATACAGAAAATATAGCAGACTCACCGCAATCAGAACTCTGGAATGAGACGGTCATTTCGCTCTTCATCAAATAAAGATGTCTGAGTATCGGCCTCTGTTTCGCCGCTGTCGATCAATGTTTTATTTGCCTTTGAGCGTTGTTTTCGTAAAACCGTCCGGTCTGAGAGATCTTTGCTAGTCTTCGGGAAAAACATAGACCCATTTGTCGTCATCGTCCAGATAATAATAACCTTCGAGCGTCGGTTTGCCGCGGCGGGTTTGCAATGCCGGAAGGCCGCACGACCGGAACGCGGACACTCCTGTTCACACGGGAGCATCGCTCCCGGAAGATGGCGGCAAATCGTCAACGGATCACGCCGCAGGAAGCGGCGTTGAGGACAAGAGTGTCCGCGTTCCGACGAAACTCCACAAAAGATATCCAAGCCCCGCGCTTTATCCTCAATATCTCCCCCGGAGCCACCAACTCGCTAAATATATCGTCCGGAATCCGCGAGTTAAACGTCAACGACTGAACCCGAACATCGTCCTTCCGATCCACCTTCACCATTTTCACTCTCTTCCCTTAGCTTTCGTCAGTTTTCTTTGTCAACCTCTGGAAAACTTCCCCCAGGTCTATGTGTATGCCCCAATCCTCAGCTTTTTTGATTTTTGTTAACCCAAACATCTTCTTTTCGCTCTCGGAAGAATCGGCGGGTGGCACGATTCGAGATTCATTCATTATATTTTCCGACAATTGATGGGCGCGGATGACTTCATTTTTTTCTTCCAACAACAGATCCTGGTGCTCAATTTCCCGTTGCATCATTCTCCTAGCAGCTTGATGTGCTTTGATTTGAAATTTAAGAGCATCGATTTGATATTCAAGCCTCTGGATTGCGAAGTTGTCATCGGATTTAACTATTGGACTCGCCGGTAAAGTAAGATACAGATCAAGAGCTTCCCGAACTCGATCCAAAGCTTCGAATCCATCATTTGGCGTAACCGAAAAAAGCACTTTCCCCGCATCCTCTGTGATTTGGGAATCCGCTCGGATACCTAAATCTCGGAGAAATTGCGAAAAATATAAGNNAAAGGTATTGACCACAGGCGGTTTGTATGGATTCCGGGAATTCAAACCGAGCGACGACTTGTCCGTCGATTACTTGGTCCTTTAATCGCTCAATCGCACGTTCGTGAATATCCTTGATTTGTTCCCATAACGGATTTAGCCACTCCTTCAAAGGCTCACTATGCTTCCCATCAATGTGGGTTTCGAAGCATGCTTTCGTTTCATCCTCGTTAGTGTAAAAAACGAATTCGCAGCCAGGTATTGGAGTCTCATTGTGGGTACTCTCTAATGTTTCGGCATATCGCAAAAATGAGTACGGTCTATTCCATCCGACAAGATCAGGCTCAGTATAGACCGATGCTTTAAGATTTCCATTCGCTATGTTGGTCGCCTTACGCTCTCCGTCTTTCTGCTTGTCATAATCGGCCGATGCGAAGAACTTGAAGTCAAATCCACGCCATTCAGCGAATGTATCGAAAGTCAGAAACTCCGGTCGATTCAACTCATCAAACGTACAGTCAATAAGAGCCGCTGTCACGGCCGCATCCTTGGTCCAACAGTTAAGCGGCTGATTGTCCTCGGAACCAAAATTCATCCCGCTGTTGGCATAAATTACGCCGTTGATCTCGAAGTCATATTTGCGTTCACGTTCAGGGTTCGCGACTAAGTTGAAGTTTTTCATAATACTACCCGTGCAACCAACAGGGCGGAGCGATCAACTCCCTCAATTTATCGTAAGGAATCCGCGAGTTAATAACGTCAACGACTGAACCCGAATATCTTCTCCGTTCTCCATGTTAATGTTTTCGGCGGGACGAGGTACATTTCGTCATCGTTTAGTCGTTAATTTCCATAATAGCTCTATGTTCTAGATCAACAGCGACAAATCTTGTCGTAGTTCGCTAACGGCCCTTTTCGTAGCACCATTTACCCATGATGGCAAAGAGTCAAGCGTTGGAACCAAAAGGTTTTTCAGAGTTCGATTTGCCTCTCGCCCGAACGTGCTGTACCGGAACCGATTGGCTTCGATACATAGACAATAATATAGTTTAATATCCAACGACATATCCGTTCGCGGTTTGAGGACATCGACGTTTTGTGCTGTGTAAAAAGGTCGGGTCTGAACAAACGACGAAAGAGCAGACCCGCCCAAGGCTACCGTAATAAGACCGGCTTCACTCGGTTCAAGATCGTCTAGTTGATGTACGTAAGCCGCTAGCCCATTCCGCTCCGCGGACCGTCCGACAAAGGCGATCGCGTTACCGCTGGGTGGAACCTTCCTCATTTTGTTGAGATCCAGCTTGTTCCCGTGTTCGACTACAAACAATTGGTTAAGTTCGGTTAACTTATACATCTTGGTTGACCTCGTTATCCGTTGGGTCCTCATACCTCTTCATTATTTTGCCTATGACATGCCGTTTAACAGCATTCGATAACATTGTGGAGTCAATGTCTCCATAGTTCGTGGAGAGATAGGCCTCAGCGCACCATTCGTCGCGAGCTCCAACTTCTCTCATCACACTAAACCCATCAATTACGTCGCGATTCCGATACGCATTTACCCATATTTTCTTTATCCTTGACCATTGATCGTTTTTATCTGTTCTTCCGCGATGTTTGCTTTTGATAAACCCATCATCGCGCCAATATCCAAACCATGTCTTCTTTCCTTTTGGATGTGGACGATACGCCGTAAAGACCATAATGCACGTTACGACGGTTGTTTTTGAATTATGAAACAGTTCAACAGGCATTGACATAACTGCCTCGAGAGTGTGCCGTGAAAGGATTGTTTCTTTCCAAGTCGAAATCGCACCCGATGGCGCCGTGGCACAAGTTATTGGTACGATTGCGACACTCTTCCCCCCCTGAGTGATGCAATCCAGGTTGTTAAGGACAAATTCGAGTTCTTCTCGGTCGTCCTTTGCGGTTTTGTTCTTGTACGTCGGATTAAGCAGGCCGACGGTTGGTCGGTTCTTCGACACAACATGCGAAGCATCGGTGAAACAATCACCCCGGTAGATGTTCGTCTTTCCATCGCCGTGAAGGATCATGTTCGAGACGGCAAGCGCGTATATCTTCGGTTGGAATTCAATCCCGTAAAGCTGGTGCTCTTTTATCCTTTTTTGGATTGCCTTGTCTGGTCCGGCGTCGATTATCATCGCCTTCATCGCAGCAATAAGGAGGCCCGACGTTCCGCAACAATTGTCGAAAACTACACTATCTTTATTCACGTCGGCAAGTTCCGCAAACAGTTCAGCGACATGATGGGGTGTTAGTACGATACCTAAACCTTTATCGTTATTGGCATAACGGAGAAACTCGACATAAAATTGGCCGATTGTGTCGTAGTATTCATGGGTCCGCATGAAAATATTTATATTCTCGTCGATTCCTCGGATAAGGGACACAAAGAAATCCCTGTCGTCCAACAAAGCGGGCGAGTGTGAAATAAAAGAGAAGGCCTGATTTAGATCGTCCCTTCGATCTTGGAGAATATCGGCGCCATCAAATTCGGCTCGAATAGTTGCAAGCAGACTCGCGGCGAGTTGTTTTGCTGTTCGCTGCACTTGGTAGCTCTTTAAGAATGCTTCATTCTGCAATGCGATCAGAATGCCACTAATTAAGAAGCCCCGCTCAGCCTCCGTAACTTTTCTCGCCTGAAGCTCGTTGTTAAGAGATCGGCTATAGTCTAGAAGCGCGTTATAGTCCTGTCGAAACTTAGCGTCACTATGTATAAACGCCTCATAATAATCGATAAAGGATACAATTTCCCGCGCCTCCAGCCAGTCCACAGCCTTGTCCGTGCCCTGAAGATGAAGAAAGTGAGAAATCCGTAAGGATTTTTCATCCTCTCCGCTCACGGCAATAGCCAACACGTCAAAGTCCTTTGCCAAATGTGAGGCATATAAAAGAACGCCATCGACGGCATGGGTACCATACTTGTCTCGAGTTGCGCTCTCGTGTTTCCGAGGGTCGGCTTTACACTCGATTACGATAATAAAGTTTGGGAAGGCAGATGCGCGGATTAGAAATTCCGGCATTCCGACACCAGGCCCCTTCTTTGAGGCCGTATCCAGCATTTTCTGGATTCTTGGAGAGTCACTTTTCTGTTTTTCTACCGTTATCCCGGAGCCAGGTTGGTAATAGCCATTTTTCCGAAGACGGCCCTCAACGATATCCTCGGTTTTACGCTCGTTCATTGGGTTGTTCCTTTGCCTTTGCTGAGAGTTTCAATTTCGGAACGTGGTCAAATGGAAGTAGAACATTACAAAAAGACTCACGTGATGGGAACTAAATTTTAAAGAGAACATTATCATTTAGCACTCTGGCGAGCAAGACGACAATAAGTGAGATCAGAAATGCTCCTTCGCCGAGCCTGAGGCGCGAATGTCTTCGGCGGCGCCTAATGCTTCCGGTTCTCCTCGGGATAAATGTGTTCGAGGGTGTCAGGGAGCGAACGAAAGGATAAAGGATAAAGGATAAAGGATAAGGGATAAAGG
>DLHV01000029.1:23292-23769 GCA_002483395.1 Chloracidobacterium sp. UBA7659
CATTGCCTTTCTTCGCTCGCAATAGAATCGTGGCAACTTTAGGGCGTGTTTTCGGGAATTTGGTTTGGCGTCGGCGAAAGAAAAATTTTGGCAAATTGCTGCGGGCCAGTAAAAATAGGGCTTTCGCGGATAAATATTGTTGAAAAAAGTTCTTGATTTTTTGGGCGCAGACTTTCTATAATTTCTATGGACCTGTTGGAGACTTTCCAGCTTCTCGCTAGTGCAGACGTAGTTTTTGCTGCTTTGTGCGGGTCCGTCCTGTGGCCGTCCTGGCCAGCTTTCGGGCAATAGTAAAATCAAAACAATTTAGGAGATTACCATTATGGCTAGGAAATTTTGGTGGCCTGGATCCATGCCTGAGCGGCTGGTTCTGGTCCAAAACTTTTTGACGAAGATTTCCGGGTATGCGACCGTACTCGGATTAACACCGGCTCAGCTTGCGGATGCTGTGGGGTGGTGTGATGCGTTTATAGCGGC
>DLHV01000029.1:23854-25237 GCA_002483395.1 Chloracidobacterium sp. UBA7659
TGAACGGGGAGTTGTGACGCAGTTTATCAAGCTCCGCGATCAGATCGTTTCGGCGCCCGGTTATACACAGACGATCGGCGAAGATCTTGGGATAGTCGGCGCCGACGCTTCAAAGCCCACACCCAGCACGCTTGTGCCCGAACTTAAGACTGCGACATCGACGGGATATTGGGTCAACCTGAGCGGCAGCATGAAGGGAATGGACGCAATGCGCGTGGAATATGCACGGAATGGAGGCCAGTTCGAAACGGTCGCTTTTCTTACGAACACGCCCGGCGGCTTTCAGATCACGCCCGCCAACCCGAATGTGCCCGAGGTTGGGGTGATCCGCGCCGTGTTTATCAAGCGAAACGAGGACGCAGGGCCGTATTCGGCAAGCTATCCGGTGACGCTGTCGTAGGAAGTAAGAGATCTTTTGCCCGCGAATAACGCGAATCTGAGCGAATGAAGAAATAGACATTATTCGCGGTCATTCGCCCTATTCGCGGGCGATTTTTTTTTGTGGTGTCAGCCTCCCATAAAATAGTACAAGACAGAAATACAGTTTCAGGTCGCTGTCGGTTTGGCCTCGCCCTTCCTCTCGCCTAAAAGCGTGGCTTTGAACGACTCTTAACGGGTACATATGCTATAAACATATTTACGCTTGGGCTAACGTACCTCCGGAATATGAAAATCGAGATCAAAGAAGATTTTGCACCGTCGAAGATCGTGTGCGTCGGGCGCAATTATGCCGAGCATGCGGCTGAACTTGGGAACGAGGTGCCGAAGGAACCGCTTTTGTTTCTGAAGGCTCCGTCGTCGCTTCTGCTCCCGCGACGCGCTCCCACCACCCCGTCATCCGAAGCGGATGCCACCCCTCCTCAGGCTGGAGGGGAGCCGGCGATCGTGATTCCCTCTCAGTCTAATCAGGTGGAACATGAAGGTGAATTGGCTGTGGTTATCGGACGCGTATGCAAATCGCTTTCGGACGACGATGATCCGTTGAAGTATGTTCTTGGGTATACATGTCTAAATGATGTAACCGCTAGAGATATTCAGCGGCGAGATGTGCAGTTTACGCGCGGTAAATCATTCGATACATTCTGTCCGGTCGGCCCGTACCTCGAAACGGAACTCGACGTGTCGGACATTCGGGTGACGTGCTCCGTAAATGGTGTTGTAAAGCAAGACGGCCGCACATCGCAAATGGTCTTCCCAGTGGTTTTTTTGATACGATATATCTCAAATATGATGACACTTCTGCCAGGCGATGTGATCGCCACCGGTACGCCGTCGGGTGTGTCAAAGTTAAGCAGTGGTGATGTTTGCGAGGTGGAGATCGAGGGCATCGGGGTACTGAGGAATCCGGTGGAGTTGGTGTTTTGAGTCCCGCCTTTAGGCGGC
>DLHV01000118.1:0-17738 GCA_002483395.1 Chloracidobacterium sp. UBA7659
AGAGTTCCGAAATTGCCGAAAGTGGAAACCCAAAGCAGGAACCTGCTAAAACCTATGCCCCGACAAGTAGTATTAATGGAGGTTAATGATGTTTAGAGTTGTACAAAAGTTACTCGCAGAATGGAATCAGCACCTTAAGAAAATGGGCGAACTTTACACTTTCGCCGCTATGTCCAAGGCAGGTCTTCCTGATGTCTACTATGCCGGTATTCTCACGCTGTTTAACGCTCCAGCGGGCGGTAGTGTAGTTGAAAACCTAAAAGAACAATTTGGAGGAAGAACCTAAATGGCCAGAAATCTGACACCTAAGATGATTAACGAAGAGATTCAAAATCACAGTGCATGGGGAGCGTTTTTGCGCTTCGTGGAAGAGGGCTCGATAATGATGGATAGGGCAATTAGGTGGATGGCCGAGATGTTCCGCGGCGGCTTTCTCGCGCAGGTGGGGGAGGCTAAAGCCGAAGTCCAACAGCTCTCGGCAACACTTTCGAAGCTCGAACTGATTTGCCGGGCCGGAACACAGGCCAGGAACGAGCTACAAATGCGTGCGCAAGTAAACGCACTTTATCGCGAACTTCAAACCTTTGATCGCGGGATAACCGATCTTTACGAAACACATCTGACGATGTACGGCTGGATCGACCCGGCCCAGGCGCAATTGAGGCCAACCCAAATGGCCAGGGCGATGGAAACCCTCAGGCAAAGGCGTTTGGAGAAGGGGTTGGATTTTAAAGATCCGTCTTTGTTCGATGGCATGTAACGTTATTGTGACAAATTAGACCTGAATGAAACGAAGCAACGTTGAGATTTCGCCACAGATAAAGGAAAAAAACGAAACCTCGACCGAAGGGTTCGGCGGGGTCTCGCAGTCTGTCGGCTAAAGTTCCCGCGACCCTTGATTAACTCAAAACAGGAGAAAAAATAATGAAAAAGTTATTGTCAATATTTATCTTCCCGGCGATGATCGCATTATCTTTAACTGCTTGCTGGAATCCGAGCGTTGCCGAAGTTCCCATAACCGCACCGTGGGACAGAATGAATTTGCCTATCGAAGACGACGCCCGTGTCTGGGCAAGCGACGATAAAACACTGAAAGTCGTTCACAAAGCCGCAAGGCGAGATGTAGCCAAAGCCTATCTCGACGCGCTTGAAAAAGACGGCTGGAAGTTGACCGCTCAGCCAGCTGTGAGGGAAGACGGTACTACCTTTAATTTTGAAAAGAGCGGTCAGAAAATCGAGGTCGACGTTTATGAATTTGAAAATACAGGCGTAATCATAGAAAAGAAATAGTTACCGGCAAAATCTGTTGGCAGCAGCAGGCCGAGCTTGAACGGCAGAAGATCGAAGAATTAAAGCAAATCGTCTGCGCCTTGAAACCCGACGCCAGAGTTTGCAAAAAGGACAAATAAATGAAACACAAAAGAGTTTTGTTCAAACCTTTTGCGGAATTTCCTCGTCATCCGGGAAAAACTCCAGCGACGCCGAGTTCAGGCAATAGCGCTGGCCGGTTGGCGGCCGTCGGGGAACACGTGGCCTTTGATGGCCGTTACAGCGGGTGAGCGGATTTCAACCGGGGGATTTATCCGGAGCCAGACGCTTAAAGTTTGTTTGGATAAGAATATAATTCGGGTAGATATTGGGAGATGATATATGGGCAAAAAGAAAATAAACATGGACGACGCAAATCGAATTCTTGTAACTTCGGGATGGTTTCATGGGTTGAAAAAGCTAATCGTGGAATATGAGCTGACCGCCGCCGACACAGCAAAGATAAAGGCCGGTCTGTTCGCGCTGATCCTGGCAAAGGTACTCGAGGCGAAAAAGGAAGTTACGAACTTGCAGATGGCAATCCAACAAATTGAGGCTACCTGTCGTAGCGGAATGCTGCCGAATCCCTCGACGGGGCTTGATGCCTACGGTGCCGCCGTCAATCGACTGCGGGAACAGACGAAANNCAATCAGCCTGCTCGAATCCGACATATCGATACTCGCGGCCGTCGAAAATCCGGAAACCGCGGGCGATCGCGTGAAGCAGCTTCAGAGTTCGTTCGCGGAATTATGGAACCGTCGCGTTGACGGCTGGAAACCAATGAGGGGGTTTCCCGAATTGTTCGATACAATGAGTATAAGTCTGCCGTAAATTGCGAACGCCATTAAACCTTTTGCGGCAACTCCTCACCCTTGGGGAAGAATTCAAGCGACGCGGAATTGAGGCAGTAGCGTTGGCCGGTTGGCGGCGGGCCGTCGGGGAAAACGTGTCCCTGATGGCCGTCGCACCGGGCGCAGCGGATCTCTATTCGCGTCATGCCGTAGCTGTCGTCTTCGATATTCTTAAGGTGTTCCTTGTCGAACGGCGCGTAGAATGATGGCCAGCCCGTACCTGAGTCGAACTTGTATTTCGATGTAAACAGCGGCAGGCCGCAGAGTCGGCATGCATAGGTTCCTTCTTGTTTATTATCCAGCAAGGTGCCGCAGAACGGTGCTTCAGTACCGTGATGAAGCAAAACGCGGCGTTCTTCGTCGGTCAAGTCCTGGGCCAGGCGGTCTCGCGTTTCGGCGGCTATCGGCGCGATGTCATAGCCGCTTTCCGACAATTCTTTCTGTGTTTCCGGTTTCATAAAGTTCTACTTTAGGTTAATGATCGCAAATCCAGAAGACAAATTCCAGATCATCTTAAAATTATTCCGTCCGGCCGGCAAAGATAATATTCACCTTAGTCCTCTTAATAAAACGGCATCGTGTTTCCAGTTTCCTTTGATGACCGCAAAGCTTTTTCCGTCGGGTGAAAGAGCCAGGCCAGACAACTCCGCTATTGAGTCGCCGCTGAGATCAGCGATCTGCTGGGGCGTATCGCTGTCAAGCCTTTGAAACCACAACNNAACTTACCATTCTCTTTCTTGTCGTCTGTTAAGACGTAAGCCAGATATTTTCCGTCTTGCGACCACGCAAGATGGGCCAGCGTAGTGCCTGGGTCGGAGATCTTAAAAGTTTTTATCGGTTTCGCATCCGGAAGGGAAACGATCGTCAGAAGTATTTCCTGATTTTGCCGTTCAGAAAAAGCCGCCCGCGACGTGTCAGGCGAGACGGTGAGATTTCGTCCCATTTCGTTTAGTACAAGTTCTTCCTGGCCATGACCGATCGCGACACGCCGGAGAGTATTATTTAAGCCAGAGCGGTAGTAAAGCCAATACCCATCCGGCGAAACAATAAGCGGAAAGCCTCCTTCGTTTGTTGTGACCTGTGTCTGGTTAGTGCCATCAGTGTTCATTCGCCACACATGTATTTCGCCCGTCCGGTCCGACTCGAAAAATATGAAATTGTTGTCCGGCGAAACAATCGGAGCCATATCGCCCGAGGGATCATTTGTTAACTGCCGCTGTTCGCTTCCGTCGGCGCTGATGCTCCAAATCTCTGAGTCACCCGTCATTATTGACGAAAAAATGATCTTCCCATTCGGAGCAAAAGCAACCGTCGCGGCGTTTGTCAAAACACGCGGAGCCGCATCAGGGTTTTCGGTCTGGAATACGTTCAGATGAAAGTCGGCCTCGACCTGTGTTGAAACCAGCATACTCGCCTTCGCGTCCAGGCTCAGCCGCGAATAGGTTTCGGAATCCGCTGTTAGCTTGGACGCTTCGCCGGTCGACGCGGACACCTTCCAAATGCGATAGTTTCTATCCGGGAGCTTCATGGCTGTCAGAAGCATACCGCTTTGATCCGGCAGCCAGGCGAGATAACTGATGTTGAAAAATTTCTGGAGTGTTAATTCTCTTTCGGTTCTGTTTTCAATATCAACTTCGACAAAACTGAATTCATTTGAGGAAGTTCTCGATTGACCGGACGCAAAGGCAACGGTCTTTCCGTCCGGCGAGATCTTGTTGTCTCCGATCCTTATAGGGCGTGGACGCGATACGAGCTTTCTTTCATTTTTTCCGTCAAGTGAATCGGCTACATACAACGAGCAGTATTCATCATCTCCATATGGGCAGCGGACAAAAGATACCTTTTCTCCATCTGATGAAACACTGATCCAACCTTGTGTGCCATCAATTATCTTTTGGGGGACGCCGCCGAAGATTGGCATACGATAAATGTCTGTTTGCGGCACTTGCTGTGACCCGCGAACGAAATAGACGACATTGCCGTCCGGCGAAATGGCAAGGCCGCCATAAAAGTGGTCGGACGGCGGAATAATTTGAACATTATTCGACGTTTCCAGTTGTCTAAGCCATAGGCTTTGTTTTCCACCACTTCGATGCGTATAGACCAGATTTTTTCCGTCTAGGGAAATAACTGCGTGATAAACCCGCCCGTCTGTCGATAATTTTTCCGAAGCAAGCGGCGCAGAAAGAATAGGAGCGGCCTCGAAACCTCTATTTTGCACAAACCAAAGGCCTGTGATGATCGATCCGCCAATCAATACAAAGGCAGTAATAGCCGACAAAAGAAATCTCTTTACATGGTGAGGAGTTTTATCAACGGTTTGAACAGGCGAGATCGAACTGCCATTTTCCGATACCGGCTCTGGCCCGACCTCTTCAACTTCTGCAACAAAGCGATAACCCCGGCGCGGTACGGTTTCGATGTATGAAGGTGCCTGAGCGTCGTCGCCGAGAGCTTTGCGAAGTTGGCGAATATTGAAACTAATATTGCCTTCCTCAACAAAGCTGTCCGGCCAAACAGCCTTTAGTAAAAAATCCTTTTCAAGCACTCTGCCAGGATTCTTCACCAGCACCAATAGCAGTTCGAACATTTTTGGCGTTAAGGGCACAACCTCTCTTTCCCGCCTGAGGACATTTTCTTCCGAGCAGAGACTGAAATTTCTAAATCTATATAAGTGCTGTGTGTTCAGTTACTTAGCTCTCTCTAACAACNNTAAAGACCAATAAGTGCAAGAAAAACGATTCTCGTCATTCGGAGGAATATGCGAATTATAGCACATAACGACAAACGGCTAAATCGCCGTCCATACGTCTCGGGAGAGAGGAAATGCGGCGGAACCGCGTACCGAATCCTGCTGCCGGTTCTTGTAATGGCCGGGACGGCTGTCCCTGCTTGCGACAACCGCAAAAAGGAGCGGCAGGTCATTTTCGTCGATNNATTTGTCGACGGAAATTCTTCCGCACCGGCGAACTCGCAGATGCTGGTGATAGGGCTCGGCGAAGACCGCGGACTGAGCATTAATAAATTTGAGCTGGGCTCGATTGATGAGGCTCATTTGGTGGAGCAAAAGCTGAAATCGGTTTTCGTGGACCGGCAGAGATCGGGTGTCACAGAACAGGAAGTAATTATTGAAATGTCCGGGTCAGTACACTCACAGGACCTTGAAAAACTCGTTGAGGCGGTAGGACGTGTCGGAGCGGAACCCATCCGAATAGTTCGAGGAGAGCGAAAGTAGATGATAGAAAAAAAGGAGCAAAAGACTATGACAAAGAAATCAATAGGTACATATACCGTTTTCGGAAATAACACGGATGCGGGAAACATTTTAATATCAAACAAACGGAGGGAAAATGAGCGGAAATAATAACGGCAACATATTTTTAGGAGACAGGATCGTTGAGTACGCGCACGACCTTTTGGCGACCCATACGGTAAGGGAATACGAATACGTGATCGGGAAATGGGAGGACTATATCAATCGAGTCATTGATGCCGAGAAGATGGCTCTCGATGAGCATCAGAAAGTACTCAATGCGGTTTTGAACCAGATCCAGCAGCAGCAACAGGCGGGAGCAATGTTTGCGATGCTGGCGCTAACCCTGGTTACCGGTCCGGCACTCTCGTGGATCGGTGGAGCTATCCAGTACAAGTTATACCCGTTACTTGCGTCCCAAAATAGATGGAAGACCGCCATGGTTTATATGCAGAACCGGCTGGGTAAGGGAAATTCCTATCGAATGTCAATTAGCGAAAGCGAACACAATAGGGTTGCGGCAAAGATCTTTGGAGATGCGGCTTCCAATGTTGCGCAGCAGGTGGGCGTAGAACGGTTTTTGGGGCGAATGGTCGCAAACATTTCGCCCCGAGCAAATACGAAGACACACCAGGAGCTATCGGCCCTTCTCCAAATTCCGGCCAATGCGCCAAGCCGTGATCTGCACCAGAGCCTCAGGACCCGCATGGAAGCATCGCTGAGGGACGAAAAGGAAAAAACGGTCAAGACGATCTCGGACATGGCGCTCGAACTCAGACGCAGCTCCACTTTTATCAAGGGCGCATACGAGTTCTTTGTAAAGTTAAATGCTCAGGTCAGGGGCGGCAACGTCGGTGTTCAGCAAATGGCCGCGGATAGATTTGTCGAAAGAATGGTCGATGAACAGCGGGAAAAGTGGGCGAAGGAGTGGCTTTATTACGGCAACCTTCCACCGCAAACCTCGATCGTGGAAATGAGCCGGAAGATCGAGCGCGAGATCTGGGCGATGTGGATAATCGACCAGGAGTTTACTCTCTATTCGCAGCAAAAAGGCAGCTTCGCCGGCGAAGTCGACGGAACCTGGGAAGAACTCTACGTAGCAGGGCGTGACGGGCTTGCATTTCACAGTCTCATAGTAGCCAGGCTCACTGATCTTGGCGTTGTGATACCACAGACAAGCCGCCAATTTGCCGACCTTAACGAACGCAATTGGGGAAATCCGAATAAGGAAAAACCGACGGTACTGGTAAAGGACTCCGTTGATGACAGCCAGGAACTTGACGAAATCCAGGCCTGGGCAAAGAACCGTCAACCCGAACTACTCTCGGGACATTTTGACAGCCAGCCTCGAAATATCGGCTCGATCGTAAATGTTCACAAACTTACGTGATTCGAATAGGGCTGGGATTAAAAGGAAATTTTAGGACTTATTAAAAGGAGTTAGAAAAATCATGAAGAGAAAATCAATAGCAATACTCACGTTAGCAGTCGTTTTCACGGTTGGCTTTAGGGTGGCTTCGGCGCAGTTTACGGTCAAACTTCCGGAGTTGACGATCAAAAGCAAGCGTGACAAAACCGGCGAGTCAACTACGCAAGGCAAGGACACGGCAACAACGAAAACATCGCAAGGACAACAGAAAGGTTCGGACAATATTTACAAGAGCCAGAGACCGAACGGCACGCCCGTTTTACTTAAAAATTCGATTTACGTTCAAGCTAAAACACATAATGAATATTGGAAAATGCCCAACCAGAGAAACTATTCAAGCTGGGTTCCGATGATTCGTTTCAGTCATTTTTACAACAACGAGAAGAGCCTGAATTACACGGTGGAATATTTCAACCCGGACGGCACCGCATGGTACAGCGAAAAACTGGAGCAGGGGAATTTGGCGGGTTACCGCACCGTTCGTTTTGAAAGCCCGAGTCCTTACGGCGGTGTCCTTGATACAAAATCGACGGCGGGAACCGGAGTGTATTCGTTCAAGATCACCAATCAGGATACAAAAGAAGTTCTTTATTACGGCAAATTTAAGGTCGGAAAATTCAGCACGTCAAGCAGTCCGCAGGAGAAAAACAAAGTCGATTTCTATGTCGAGCACGACTGGCTGATGCCGTTCGGTATGATCGGATTTCACCACAGTCTCGACGAAGTGGGCGGAATGCCGCTGGAGGTCAGTTTCTGGCTGAAGGGTCCAGTCGACGCCAACGAACTCGAAGGCCGTATTTTTTACAAAGGGCAGGAGATCGCTTCGACCGCAAACGGTGGTGGCGGCGCCACCGATTACGATGAACGAGCATCGGGTTTCGCCGCCGCATTTGCGCCGCAGAACTTTTGGAAACGCTGGCAGTTTCAGTGGAGAAATTTTCTTTTTGACAACAACGGCACGTTTAACCGCGAAAACTTTCCGAACGCCTTCTATGCCGACAAAAATGCGGGCGAATACACAGTCAGGATCTACCGCAGCGGCACACAGATTCGTGAGATCACGTTCACAATCGGAGCGGATGGAAGATACACGGTGCCCGGCTACACAAGTCAGATCTTCATGCCTTATCACCGGATAGTTCTGCCGGTAAAGGTCATCGGCACGGGCGAAAAATGGAACGCGACGGCGTGGAAGACCGATGCGTTTTACGGAAATCCGCTTAGCGGGTTCCCCATTCAATAAGAGGAAGAATAAAAAAATGAAAAAATTATTTAGCTTATCGTTGATGTTGGCCGCCTTTGCATTCATTTCCAGTGCCAGGATAGACGCCCAGACTCCAAAACGCATTCAGTTTGCAAAAGGAAAGAACTCCGTAGTCGTAAAGGGAACAACCGGTGGTTACGGGATCACTTATGTTTTAAGAGCAAAGTCCGGCCAAAAACTGGTCTTGAATCTGACGCCGGTCTCAAGTGTCGGAATCAAAGTTGAAACGATCGGCACCTACGGCAAGATGGTTCTGCTGCGTGAACAAAGCGGCGGAACTTATGAGGTGGGTTTAGAAGAAAGCGGCGATTACACGATCTTTGTGGGATCGCTCGGACGTAATCCGGTTTCGTTTACATTAACCGTGAAAATTACAAAATTAACCGATATTTAAGGAGATAAAAATGGAAAGTACAAAAATGGCTCCCGAATTGGAGCTTCTTAAAAATAAATTACGGGCGACCTGGATCGCCGGGGATTTTGGCGAGATCGCAAAATCGTATGCAGCAGGAGCCGCGGACTTCGTAGATAGGCTGGGTATTAAGCCCGGAATGAAAGTTCTGGACGTTGCGTGCGGAACGGGCAATCTCTCATTACCTGCCGCTCGAATGGCTGCGGATGTGACGGGAGTGGATATTGCCCCGAACCTGATCGAGCAGGCAAAAGCGAACGCCGCAGGTAAGGGTCTGAATGTCCAATTCGACATCGGCGATGCCGAAGACATGCCATATGAAGATGCAGGCTTCAATGTGGTAATGACCATGTTCGGTGCGATGTTTGCTCCTCGTCCCGACATCACGGCAAGCGAGCTAAAACGCGTTTGTCGTCCGGCTGGAACGATAGCGATGGCGAACTGGACGCCGGGCGGATTTATTGGGCAGATGTTCAAGACGACCGGCAAACACGTCCCGCCGCCCCCGGGATTGCCTTCGCCCTTGCTTTGGGGCGATGAGGAAGCAGTGCGCCGACGATTTGCGGACGGCGTCGCCGATCTGCGGATGACGCCACGGAATATTGATTTCATCTTTCCGTTCGGCCCGGTGGATGTGGTCGAGCACTTCCGCAAATTCTACGGGCCGACGCAAAAGGCATTCGAAGCTCTCGATGATGCGGGACAAGATGCTCTGCGAAAAGATCTCGAGCAGCTTTGGACCGAGAATAATAAGGCCGCAGACGGAGCAACACGGGTTGAATCGGAGTATCTGGATGTGAGAGCGATCCGAGGCTAGAAATCGGAACGATTCTCGCATTGGTTTTCGGATGCGACGACATTCGATTTGAACATACTGGAAAGGGCGGGCGGCGCAATGTCGCAACTACGTGTTTCAGAATTTAATGAAACCGTGCCGATGTGACCATTGATGCTTGGAAATACGGCGTGAGGCAATCGAGTTTCTCACGTCGTATAAATGCGCTTGGAATGTCGGGATTGTTCCGTTCAGCGATCCTTCTCCATTTTGGTGATGCGGTTTTCAATTTCCCTCAGTTTGCGGGCCATTTCGCCGAGCTTTCGATAGGCGGCGGTTGAGCGCAGCCATTCGCGATTATCGAAGGCGGGGATTCCAGATATCACTTTTCCATTCTCGACATCATGCGAGGTTGCGGATTTCGCGGTAACGACGGCATCGTCGCCGACCTTCAGATGCCCGGCGATGCCGACCTGTCCCGCCAGGACGACACGTTTGCCGATAACCGAACTTCCCGCTAAGCCCGTTTGCGCGCAAATCAACGCGTCTTCATCGACGGTACAGGAATGTCCGATCTGAACGAGATTATCGATCTTTGCCCCGCGTTTGATACGTGTTTCGCCGACCGAGGCACGGTCGATCGCTGTGTTTGCTCCAATCTCAACATCGTCTTCCAGAACGACGCGGCCGGTTTGCGGTATTTTTAGCCATTGTTTTTCATCCGTCTTTGCGTAGCCGAAGCCGTCCGATCCGATAGTCGAATTGTTGTGAATAATACAATTTTCGCCGATGACGCTGTTTTCGCGGATCGAAACGCCTGAATGGATGACCGTATTTTTGCCGATCGTCGATCCGTCGTAGATCGTCGCGTTCGGATATATCGTCACGCCGGCCGCGACGCGGCAGTTCCGCCCGATGACAACATTGGCGTGAATTTCCGTCTCCGCCCACACAACGGCGGTTTCGTCGATAACAGCCGAGGCGTGAACGAAGGCGCGCAACGGCATCGCCGGATGGAAGAGCCTTAACGCAAGAGTGTAGGCAAGATAAGGATCTTTCGCCCGAAGAACGGCGAGGTCCGACCGATCCGTTTTCGAATTTTCGCGGAGAAATATAGCGCTTGCTTTGGTCGTGGCGAGCTGTGCGGTGTATTTCGGGTTGGCTAAAAAAGTTATGTCACCGCTCGCGGCAATATCGAGCCCGGCGGCCGCGGATATATCCAGATCGGGAGATCCCTGCGCGATTTCGGATAACGTTCTTTCGGCGAGTTCGGAAAGTTTCATAGAAATACTCTTGAAAAAGTGTTGGTCAATGTGCAACACTATTTTTAGCAGAGAACGCTACCCAAGCAAAGCGTCCCATATTTTACCACTCGCCCAATCCACGAAGTTAATATTCCAGGAGTACAGTTTTATGAATGAGAAAGGCCTTGATCAATCGCTTAAAAAGAGTTCGGTCGACGATTACATGGGTTTCGAAAGGACCAGCGCCACCAAAAATGAGTATCTAAATGGCAGGATGCTTGCCCGGTCAGGCTCGAATCGCTGGCACAATCTTATCGTGGCAAACACGTCGATCGCAGTCGGCAGCAAAATGCATGGGCACAAATGCGAAATTTACATAAGCAATATGCGTGTGAAATTGGCCCACAATTTTATTTGCTACCCCGACATCGTGATTGTGAACGGCGAGCCGAAATTTACGGATAATAACTACGATTTGCTGCTGAATCCGACGGTGGTGGTGGAGATATTCTCGAATCAGACAAATTCGTCGGACAAAACAAAAAAGCTTGAGAACTTTCTTGAAATGGAGAGCATTCGAGAGTGCCTTTTGCTCAAAGAAGACGAAATGCGGGTCGAACATTATGCCCGACAGAACGCGAAACAATGGATATATCGCATCTATAACGAGCGCGACGACGTTGTTTCAATGGATTCGGTCAACTGCAAGGTATCCGTCGCCGAAATATATGCGCAGATCAAATTCAAACAGGCTGAATTTACGTCGAAGGCAGTAAACTAAAAATAACAGGGTGGTCAATTCTAAGGCGGAATGTTCTGATTTTATTGCGTTCCGCCTTTTTACATGAGATTGATCGGGTCGATCTCCACTTGAATGATTCTCAGATCGCAGCCTTTGCGGCCGGCTTCTTCCAAGGCAATGTCTAAGGTTTCCCTAAGATTGCGGCGGTTTGCGGATTTTACGAGTATTTGGAGCCGATACTCGCCCTTTAGCCGCGACAGTGACGCGGGAGCGACGCCGAGGATGCGGCACGATTTATCTTTGTTCGCGTTATCGAGACAATCTTTCAGAATTTGAGCATTTTTGGAAGCGACGTTCAGATCGGCGTGTTTGATCAGGATCGACGCAAGGGCTACGAACGGCGGATAGCTCAATCGCTCGCGATAACGAATTTCTTCCGCAAAAAAGCCTTCAAAATCCTGCTTTACGGCGTGGCGAAGAGCATAGTGTTCCGGATAGTATGTTTGGATCAGGACGCGTCCCTGCAGATTTCCACGCCCGGCCCGGCCGGCAACCTGCGTAATTAACTGAAACGTCCGCTCCGCCGACCGAAAATCGGGAAGCCCCAGGCCCGTATCGACCGAAATCACTCCGACGAGCGTGACACTGTGAAAATCGTGGCCTTTCGCGAGCATCTGCGTACCGACAAGCATGTCTATTTCGCCGCGGTCGAAGCCCAACAGCGTCTTTGCGATCTCGCCGCGTTTTGTCATCGTGTCGCGGTCGATGCGGGCGATACGCAGGCCGGTAAAACGCTTTTCGAGAATGGTTTCGAGCTGTTCGGTGCCCCGGCCGATAAAATAGAGAAATTCGCTCAGACAAAACGGGCATTTTTGCGGCACTTTGACTCGGTGGCTGCAATAATGGCAGATTAATTTTGCGTCGCGTTTGTGATAGGTGAGCGTGATATCGCAGTTTTTGCAGCGAAGGCTTTCACCGCATGTGCGGCAAAGAACAAACTGCGAGAATCCGCGACGGTTAAGCAGAATGATAGACTGTTCGCCTTTCGCGTGGGTTTCCTCGATAGCTTTAATCAGTTGCGGCGAGAGCGTCACATCTTTGCCAGTTTGCCGAAATACCTCGCGCATATCGATCAATTCAGCCTTTGCGAGCGGCCGATCTTCGATACGCTTCTGTAGTTGAAGGTATTGATACTTTCCGGCCCGTGCGTTCTGGAATGATTCGAGGGATGGCGTCGCCGATCCGAGAACAATCGTTGCACCGGCGAGATTAGCCCGCATTACCGCTGCGTCGCGGGCGTTGTAGAACGGTGCGTCATGCTGCCGATATGAAGTGTCGTGTTCTTCGTCGACAATGACAAGCCCCAGGTTCTGCAACGGAGCGAAAACGGCTGAGCGCGTGCCGATGGCGACGCGGGCGTGGCCGCCCCGGATTCGACGCCATTCGTCAAAACGTTCGCCCGGCGAGAGATTCGAATGAAGTATCGCGACCTGGTCGCCAAAAATCGCCCGAAGGCGCCGCGAGAAAATTGGAGTCAGCGCAATTTCCGGCACAAGCATCAGTGCGGATTTACCGCGATCGAGGGCATTTCGCATCGCCCGAATATAAACTTCTGTCTTGCCGCTCCCGGTGATCCCATGCAGCAAAAACGCCTTATATTCATTACTTTCAAGACCTTTAACGATCTCGTCGAGCGCAAAACTCTGTTCCGCATTCAATTTCAGATCTTGTAAACCGGGCAATTCTGTGTTCGCCAACGGATCGCGCAAAACCTCGGTCGCAAAGATCTCAAGAAAGCCACGTTTCGCAAGTGTATTGACCGGAGACGAACCGACGTTCGCTTTTTCGAGCAGGTCGAGAAACATCATCTCGCCTTTATTCTCGGCAAGCACGCGCAAGATATTTTGCTGAGGTTCGGTAAGCGACTTTTGCGTTTCATCCGGCTCGGGAAACAGCTGCCGCACGGCCTTGCGAAGCTTGGCTTTGACCTTTACGGAGACGCTGCGAATTGACGCGTCGACCAAACTGTCGGCAAACAGTTCGCGGAGAGAGCGTTTTGTTTGTTTTTCGCCAAATTGTTTTTCGAGCTGCCGCTGCGATGTCTCGCCATTTTCAGCAAGAAACGCCAAGATTTCCTGCCGCAATCCTCTTTTTGCGGTACGTCTAGCCAGATCATCCCGGCCTTTGTCGGTGATGAAAAGAATTTGTTCGGTTTCGATATTCACGCCCGCCGGAAGGGAAGCCTTCAAAATTTCGCCCCAGGATGAGGCGTAGTAATCGGCGACCCATTGGGTTAACCGTAAAATTTCTTCGGTCAGAAGCGGCGTGTCGTCTAACAACTCAACAGCATCTTTAACCGCCGATTCTTCAATGCCGAGTTCCGGATCAAGGTCCTCGCTGAGAGCGNNNCAGGCGTGAGCCGGGCCTTATCGCATCGCGAAAACCAACCGGAACGCGGTACGTGAAAGTCCGGCGAAGCGGCAGGGGAATTGCAACTTCGACGAACTGAAACTCGGCAATTTTAGATGTTTTAGCTTCGATAGCTAAAATGATAACCTATTGGAACTTAATGAGAAAAGTGTTGTCTAACACTTGTAAATGTGAACTATGGAATCATTTTTGGGTGAAAAAGTGGAAAGAAAAGGCATCAACAAGGGGTTCGTTGTCGGAATCGTCGTCGGTTTGATCGTGATTGCCTCCGGAATCTGGCTTTTGTCGTTTCGCCCGTCGGTGGATGATCAAAAGGCGAAGATAGTTGAGAGCCTTTTCCGAGAGGGGTCGCCCGAATTTAATACCGTTACAAAAGATATCGTCATCTCAACCGACGACAGGACGGTCGAATCGCCAAACGGTTTCGGAAGGATCTCGATGTTTATCGTCGGAAAGATCCGTAACAAAGGCACGAAGACAATAAATGCCCTTGAAGTTAATGTCTCGGTGATCGATCAACAAAACGCGGTTATCAAAGAAAAACGCGTCCTCGTCGTGCCCACTCAGCGAGAAAGCATCAGCCCGGGCGAGATCATTCCGATCACGCTCACATTGGATGGTTTCGACAGAAAAGACGATCGTGCAAATATTCGCTGGAAGGTGACGGGGCTGCGAACCGAAAATTGAAAACGGGCTATTTCGTTTTTTCAACAAATAGTTCTTCGAGAGATTGTTTGATCGGCTGAACGGAAAGCAGTTTTCCGCCCGCCGCGCGGATCGACTGGATCGCGACGTCGATCTCTTTTTCGCTGCTCACTTCGATACTCAATCCGCTCGCCTTTTCTGTGATTCGGCCAACGTGGTTCCCCAATGCTTCAACCAAAAGACCGGTCGCGTTTATCTCGAATGAAATAGCTTCGCCGCCGCTGGCAAGAAGATCATGCAGCTTGCCGGTTGCTGCCAGTTTTCCACCCCGCAGGATCGCGACCTCATCACAAAGGGCCTCAACGTCAGACAGGATGTGCGTCGACATAAAAACTGTCGTGCCATTTTCACGCAGTCTGGCGATCAGATCGCGGATCTCGCGGCGTCCCATCGGGTCGAGGCCGCTCATCGGCTCGTCGAGAAAGACGACCTTCGGGTCGTTTATCAGCGATTGTGCAAGGCCTACGCGCTGAAGCATGCCCTTTGAAAACTTTCGAAGCTGCTTGTTCCAGTCTTTCTCGTCTAAGCCGACTTTTGTCAGTAATTCCGCCGTCTTTTCCCTTCGTTTTGGACCGTCAATACCGAAGATCTCGCCGAAATAGTCCATGAGTTCGCGTGCGGTCAGGTAATCGTAGAAATACGGATTTTCGGGGCAATAGCCGATCTCGCGATGCATTTTTACATCGGATATATCGTGCCCAAGGATCTTTGCCGAACCGGACGTTGAAAAAAGCAGGCTCATCAAGATTTTGATGGTCGTGGTTTTGCCGGCCCCGTTGCCGCCCAGGAAGCCAAAGATCTGGCCACTCTCGACCGAAAGGGTAAGGTCGTCGAGCGCACGTACTTTTTTCTTTCGCCAAAATCCTGTCTCGTAATCCTTCGACAGATTCTTTATTTCGATAATCGTTTCCATAGCATAATTTTCCGCGATTATGACAACCGCGGCAGACTTTTCCGTCGTAACTTGCAGGCAATTAAACCCACAACAAATATTGTAAACAGTATCCACGTTACGAACGATATAAGCCTAGTCGCTGTGACATATGTTGGTTCCTGGAAATAGAGCCTAAGCGCTGCCGGTTCGCTCGGCAGGGTTATTACGATCGCTCCATTTTCATCTTTTGCGACGGGAACATGAAGGCCATTCACGGTGGCTTTCCAGTGTGGATGATAAAAAGTCGCGATACGTATTTGTTTTTCATCGCCCGCGTCTATGGCGAGCTCTCGCGTTTCGGGGCTCCAATCGGCTATCTTGATATTTCGCAAACCTGCGTCTGCTTTTTCGCAGCTATCGAAAGCAGCGTTTTTTGCCCAGATCGGCCACCAACACTCGCAGCCGGTTTCGTTCTTTATTTCGTCGATCTTTTCCTGAAAGGCCTGTCTCGACAGCGGGATAGACGGAATTATGCTCTGCGTAATATCCGCAAATATCAGGAGTAATACGAACAACATCGCCGGGTACGCAACCGCCCGGTTTATCTTTTTTGTGCGGATGACCAAATGAGGAATGACGAACGCAAAAGACACCGACGCAAATAAAGACGCGACTAGCAACCACCGCCAGGGAAACTGTATTTTCTGCAATATCGGGATATATTGCCAAACATACGAACCAGGGACCGTCAGCATAAAAAGCGAGAACAGTCCTGTCGGTAATAAGGCGCGGGTTATCATCGGGCCAAACTCATTTCTGGATTTAGAAGTTTTATGAACAATCAAATAAACGGCGACTGGCAGAAAGAGTAGAAAGGTCAACGCAATTATAATATCCAGTTGCCACAGCAATCTTTGGCCATAGGTTGCCGCCGAGGAGCTATAGAACATCGGGAAAAAATATCGGTGGAAGTCGTAATATCCGTTCGAATAATAATGCGGTGAATTATGCAGGACCCAATCCCTTTCCGTTAGCAGTTTCGAGAGGTGAAAAGCTGTTGCGGAGAGCGCAAGGACAAATGCCGAACCAAGCCTTGTTGCGATGGCCGTCAGTCGCGACTTGTCGAGGATCAGGAGCACGTAGATCGCCATGCAGGGCGACGCAATAATCGTCGATGGAATATGTGTCAGAACCAAGAGCGCGTACGAAATGCTGAATAGAATTGTGTCAGCCCACCCCTGGCGACGGCAGACTCGTGTAAGGAATAGAAAGCAAAATGGAAGGATGCCCGCAGCCGCAAATTCTGAAAATAATACTGCCTGATATATCTGGAAAGTGTGATATGGGGCGAGAGCATAAATCACGGCCGCAAAAGTTGCCTGAGCGCCGTTCAGCCATTCCTTCGCCCAATAATAAACGCCTAAACAGCCAAGAAGCATCCAGCCGAACGAATCGATCCAAAAGCTGTCGTACCAATTTCCGGTCAGCATTTTCGTAACGGCGAGAACGTAATATGCCAGCGGCGGGTAATATCTGATCCCGATGCTTCCAAATCCGAAATTATCGTCCGCCGCCCAGCTTGGAACAAAGTCTCCCGTTAAGATCGAATCATGATACGCAGCCGCAAAACGAATGTGCTGCGTCAGATCATAGCCGTCCGGAATTCCGACAAATGCTATCGGCAGCATGATCGCAGCGACAACCGCTAAGATGATCGACATGTGGACCCAACCGCTGGCGGCATAGTCCTTAGTCGAATTTCCGATCTTAATTGTCCGTTCCATGGCTTTAAAACAAGGGCATTTTCGTTCGCGCGGGGTCGAGTTTTACCACGCATGACTGACGGTCGAGAATGTAGGGAGCATCGCTCGGATCGACAAGATTATTAGCGTTGTCAACCCGGAAGTCTTTGCCCCCTGGAAGTCTAACCGATCTCAGTAGCGGCAGAATCTGCGACAGCGATTGTGGACAATCGCCGGTTTTTTCATTAAAGGCCTTCAGAGCTGCCCGGATCGCGTCGCGTTCTTCGAGCGAATCTATCTCCTTAAGGCGAAACTCGGCGTTGCTTCGCGTCTGCTGATCTGTACCCTCAGCAAGCATTTGCTGATACATCGCGCGGGCGGTGTCGCGGCTGCCGCCTTGCGTTCTCATTGCGGCGGCCATCATTTTCATAAACGACGCCGAGCCCTCGATTTGAGAACCCTTATCGTAAGCCGCGGCCGCCTTATCGAAGTCCTTCAATTTCCAATAGATGTAGCCGAGATAATGATATAAACGCCAGGCATCGGGGTTGTTCGCGATACCTTTTTCGGTCAACTTAATAGCCAGCCTTGTATCGATCGTCGGCAAAATGGTCGCACCGTATCCGTATGCCGGCATAAAGGTCGGGTCGAGATCTGTCGCATTGTCGAGATATGGATATAAGAGCCTCGGATTCAGCGAACGAAGAT
>DLHV01000118.1:17758-20375 GCA_002483395.1 Chloracidobacterium sp. UBA7659
GCAGCGAACTGATCCAATACCAATCAGCGAGAAGTCCCTCGGAGCCGAGCGCAAATCCCTTGAACCGCTTGCCTTGAATTGCAAGGTCCGAGTCTCCGTATGTTTCAGGTAAGGAAACAAGATGTTGCTCGAGATAATTGCTCACGGCAAACACCGCCCCGAATGCGGCAAGAAAAATTAACGCAAAGACGCCAAGTCGCNNGAGACGCAAAGGATGGAACTTTTGATGCTCTTTTATGTGTCATTCGTCGTTGTTACTTCAAAAATGCATTTGGTTGGCCCCACTTTGCGTCTTTGTTCCTTGGCGTCTTTGCGTTAAATGATCTTCACAGGCCGTTGACAACTCGATGTATTCCCGACGCAACGCGTCTTTCTCCGAAGTTGATGACGAGCGCGAGTTTTAGATCCATTAACCGCAGATAGGTCAAGGCTTGAGCTTCGAATATCGCGTTGTAAGTTGTTACGGCCTTTGCTTCAATTATGACTTTCTTCTCTACGAGAAGGTCAAGCCGCAAGGGAGATGCCAAAGGATTCCCTTTGTATAGAATCGGGACCTGTAATTCTGTTTCAACAAATAACCCCCGAGATGACAACTCCCAATACAGCGACTCCTTGTATACTCCTTCCAATAGACCTGACCCGCCCAATGTGCGATGAACTTCTACAGCTGAATCAACGACAATTTTAGCGATCTCATTTTCTGTCATATAAGATTTTTTAACGCAAAGTCATCCGGAATCTATTTAACGCAAAGGCGCCAAGTCGCGAAGCCGCAAAGGTAAGACAGGGAAATTTCATTATATTTGTCGCATGTTTTGAATTGGCTTTAACTTCGCGGCTTTGCGTCTCTGCGACTTTGCGTTAAAAAAGCTCTGACTACTTAAAGTTGCGCCGCGAGAAGATCAGGATAGACACAGTTAGAAGGATCATGACGTAAACCACCGCATAAACAAATCCTCCGCCCAGCATTGCCCCCGATGGCACCAAACCGTTAGCGGCCTCGGTCCGAAAGCTGTAATGAGCAAGATTGGGCAGTAAGTAATAGATTGATTCGAAAAAATAGATGGCAAACTGCGATTTTAATCCGGCGGCCAGATCGCGGAGCGACGAGCTCATGTGGCCGATGATAAAAACAAAGAAAGTCAGCAGGGCCGACAGCGATGGTGAAGAAAATGATGAGAAAAGTATAGCGACCGCGGTCAGGATTGTGAACTCAAGAAAGATCAGGTATATTGCGAACCATATTGTATAGGCGAGCGTTCCTCCGCGGACGTAAAGCAGCGCCAGCGAAACACCAAGCCCCATGATCAGCACGTTTACAAGCAGCGTCACGCACAAGCCAAGGTACTTGCCGACGAGAAACTGGCCCCGCCCGACAGTCTTTGAAAAAATCGCGTAAACCGTCCGTTTCTCGATCTCTTTTGAAACCAGGCCGACACCGACGAATATCGAAATAAACGTGCCGAAGAGAAGCATCGAGTTAAGCCCTATATTGACTATAGTGCGAGCTTCATGGCCGTCCGTAAGTTCGCCAAGCAAAATCGCGCACGCCGTTATCAGCAAGACAAACAAGACAAGATTATAAAGAACCTTGTCTCTGATAGCTTCACGGAACGTATTTTTTGCGATAACCAGGATTCGATGAAACAGGTTGTTCATTTCAACTGAAGATTCCCTTAGAGGCAAAATTTTTGGGAATTAGTCTGGCAGGAGCTGCCAGGAGAATTTTAACACATTTGGACGGAAGTTACTTATAGATATCGCGCCTGTCGCCGACTTTAACGACAACGACGATTAACACCTTATCGTGAATTTCGTAAATAATGCGATAGTTTCCGGCGTCGATTCGGTAAAAACCTTTGAGTTTCCCTGTAGNNAGTGGGGTCGTGGATTCTCCGCAAGCGAACGAATGACGGGCTGCACCTGCCGGTAAGCCTGTGGTGAAAGTTTTTTGACCTGACGCCGTGCGGCGGGCAGCACTTCCAGTACATACCGGCTCATAATCCGATTTCCGCTTCAATATCCTCCCAACGATATGTTTTGCCGGTGCGTCTATACTCGGCGAGAGCTTTTTCAATGTCGCGTACATCCTCGATGTATTCCAATTCTTCGAGCGAGGCTTTCTCGCCCTTAACTCGAACGGCCGAGGCGTCAAGGGAGGCTAGTAATTCGGCGGTTCTTGCCTTGTCGGTGACAACGTATCGCCTTTTGGCCTTGGTCGGAATGTCTATTACAATTTGTCCCATAGCGGGCTGATTATAGCACATTGAAACGGTCTGTCGGCGGGTCAATTTAAAAAATATTAACTAAGAAGCGGGTGCAGAGCAGCCCTTCCTGACTTGCAAACTAATTTAACTTGACCTGTCTTATCTTAGCTTGAACATTTATTCAAGAAAAGTGATTATATTCAACCAAATCAGATAACAGGTCTGGAAGGGTTGCTCTGCACCCGCTCTTAGATTTTCCTTATGTCCCAAAAATGGTCAAACAAAAACCTGCCCGGAGCTTTACATTTTGTTACGGGCAATGTGAACAACAGAAGGCCAATATTCAAAGAAGAATATGCTTGCAAAGCCTTTCTGAAGGAATTTCAGGAACTAAAAGCCAAAATGGAATG
>DLHV01000118.1:20404-20637 GCA_002483395.1 Chloracidobacterium sp. UBA7659
AAGAATGGGCCGGAACCTTGAAAAGCTTAACAGCAAAGAGCCTTGTAAAAATATGCCCCGCAGGCTGGTTTGTGAAAACGAACGGTGAGCATCAGGTTTGGCAGGAAAGCTTTAAGGCATTGCCGCTGTGGAGTAATTGGATGATCTGGCAGAAGATAAACTATATTCATTCAAACCCGCTGAAGGCAAAGCTTGTAAAATCAACAGCCGATTATCGCTGGTCCAGCTTTCAT
>DLHV01000201.1:0-4437 GCA_002483395.1 Chloracidobacterium sp. UBA7659
CACACTCGCGTTTCCGCCCGTAACACCTGTAACAATGTAACAGTCTGTAACGGGTGTAACTGTTACACTTCTGCGGTAAAATCTTACGTATGGCGAAGATAGCGTTGGCAATACACGGCGGAGCGGGGACGATTCTTAGGTCTCATATGACGCTGGAACTTGAAGCCAAGTATCGGGGCGGGCTTGAAAATGCTTTGCGAGTTGGCTGGGCGATCCTTGAAAAAGGTGGGAGTTCGCTTGATGCGGTCGAGGCGGCGGTCGCCGCTCTTGAAGACTTCCCTCTTTTCAATGCCGGACGCGGTTCTGTGTTTACACACGAAGGCAAGAACGAAATGGACGCCGCGATAATGGACGGCAAAAATATGCGGGCCGGTGCCGTGGCATTCGTCAGGAATATCAAAAACCCGGTCAAACTCGCCCGCTTAGTGATGGAAAAAACCGAGCACGTTCTGCTCGCCGGCGACGGAGCGATCCAGTTCGCCAAGGAAATGAAGATCGAACTCGCCGACGATTCATATTTCTACACCGATCACCGCTGGAAACAGCTCGAAGAAGCCATCGCCGCCGGCCGCGTCCAGTTGGACCACACCGCAGAGACGCCGAGACGCGGNNACACGACCGGTAGGGAGTGTGCCATCTTCCAGCAATCCAAAATCGCTAGGCACTGTCGGAGCTGTCGCATGCGACATCAACGGCGACCTCGCCGCCGCCACATCAACTGGCGGGTTGACAAACAAAAAATTCGGCCGGGTCGGCGACACCGCAATCATCGGCTCCGGCACCTATGCCGAAAACTCGACCTGTGCCGTCTCTTGCACCGGCCACGGCGAATTCTTCATGCTCTGCGTCACCGCCTACGACCTCGCCGCCCGGATGAAATATAAAGGTTTAGGGCTGGAAGACGCCGCCCGCGAAACCATCGAACACCTAACCCAAATCGGCGGAGAAGGCGGCCTCATAGCTGTCGATACTCAGGGAAATGTTGTACTGCCGTTCAATTCGGATGGGATGTATCGGGGATTTATGACGGCCGATGGACAGGTCGAAATTGACATTTACGGGCAGAACCGCCTGCGTTAGCAGGTGGTGGAGCAGGACATTTCGAAAAACGCATATGTCTAAAACGAGTCCGGCAGATCCGCTCCCTGCCCATTCACAACATATTCGCACGCATTCACAACACTTACCTCATTCCATAAATACCGCTTACTGCCGCCATCAACCCAGGGGCTGTGATCGAAATCCCACAGATCAGCTTTTCTTAAGCTTCGAGTCGTATAAGCCTTGAAATCCTTCATAACCGTTTCAGGTGCACGAGCCGCAGCCACAACAGCATGCACATGGTTCGTCCGCACGTTTATGGCATGAAGCCGCCAGCCACGGTGGGCACAAACATCGCGAATCACGGCTTCCACGATTGCTCGTTGCTTGCGTCTAACAGGACAGGCTTGGATTTTAGCTTGACCTTGTGTTGTTGCTGAATCACTGCATTCGCCGGGACACGTTCGCCCTTGTACCGATTATGGTAACGATCGATCGAGCCACGCTCGTCGCCGTGCAACCAGGTGCCGTAAGTTCGGAATGTAATGAGGTAGGCAAGTGGAAACTCGTTATCGTCCCAGACTTTCATTTGTATCTTTTCAGAGTCAGTTCTCACCACCCGCTCACGCGGGGCGGTTCTGCCCTCGTTACTCACCAACCGCCTACACGAGCGGTTCTGCCTGTAACACTCACACCGTAACAAACGTAACAGTTTGTAACACCTGTAACTGTTACACTGCGATCTCATCCCGTCAGCCCGCCTTTTCCGCCAGCAGCTTGTCCCTGATATCATGCAGAAACGCGATATCGTCCGGCACACGATCGGCGAGCGTTACTACAAGCTCGCCTTTGCGGCCATTTTTGATGGCGTGGAGCATTGCGTCGCGGCTGTCGGCGATTATTCTGACCTGCGGTGTTGCTTCGCTTTGGGCGATGCCTTTTTGCAGCAGTTCATAGACGTTTTCGGCTGTACGCCCGCGAAGGTAATGCCCCTGGCGAATAACGATACGCTCAAACGCATCAGCGGCGATCTTGCCGAATTCGACGATGTCGTCATCACGCCTGTCGCCCGCGACATTCAAGAGAATCGTGCGGTATTTATACGGCATTTTCGTCACAAAGCTCGTCAGGCCGCGAAGCCCGGCCGGGTTGTGAGCATAATCCATAAGCACGGTCACATCGCCGACCTCGATAAAGTTCAGCCTGCCCGGCGTCTGGGCAACACCGGCGTTGAATGTGGCAAGCCCGACCCGAAGGTCTTCAAGCGAAACGCCGTGAACAAAGCACGCAAGCGTCGCCGCCAGCACGTTTTGGACCATGAATTCAGCCCGTCCGCCATAGGTCAGCGGGATGTTCGTCGCCTTTTCGATCCGCACCTTCCAGCGGCCTTTGAGGATCGTTACGTAGCCGTTCTCATAAACGCACGAAATGCGACCGCGTTTCGCCTGCCGTTCGATGTTGGCGTGGTTTTCTTCCATCGAAAAGTACACGCAAAACCCGTCGACCAGCTTTCGCATATTGAACACATTCGGGTCTTCGGCGTTGAGCACTGCAAATCCTTTCTTTGACACAGAACGAGGAATGACCGACTTTACCCGGGCCAGGTCTTCGAGCGTGTTGATGTCCTTCATCCCGAGGTGATCGGCAGCGACGTTCGTCACAACGCCGATATCGCAATGGTCAAAACCTAAGCCAGCCCGAATAATGCCGCCGCGGGCAGTTTCCAGCACCGCTACATCGACCGTCGGGTCCTTCAGAACAAGCTGAGCAGAAACCGGGCCGGTGTTGTCGCCCTTGGTTATCTGCTGATTTTGGATATAGGTTCCGTCCGTTGTCGTAAACCCGACTGTTCGGCCGCTTCCCTTCAGAACAGCCGCCACGTACAGCGTCGTCGTCGTCTTGCCGTTCGTGCCGGTGATCGCGATGATCGGGATACGCGTCGGCGTGCCCGGTGGGAACAGCATGTCGATGACATACTCGGCGACGTTGCGACCGATGCCTTCGCTGGGCGCAAGATGCATGCGAAAGCCCGGGGCCGCGTTCACCTCGATAATGCCGCCGCCGTTCTCGGTCAAAGGCTCCGACACGTTCGGCGCGATAACATCGACGCCCGCAACATCCAGCCCTATGATCTTTGCGATTCGCTCGAAAAGGAAGATATTTTGTGGATGGACCTCGTCCGTGCGGTCGATGGCGGTGCCGCCCGTCGAGATATTCGCCGTCGTTTTCAGGTGAAGTATCTCGCCCAAGGGCAAAACGGTATCAAGCTCGTAACCATTTGCACGGATGCACCGCATCGTCTGGCCGTCGATGTCGATCTGCGTCAGGACGTTTTCATGCCCGTAACCGCGTCGGGGATCAGCATTTGTCCTATCGATCAGCTTCTGGATCGTCTTCTTCCCGTCGCCGACAACGTGCGCCGGAATGCGTTCTGCCACCGCGACAAGCCTGTTGTTTACGACCAAAGCTCTGAAGTCCGCCCCGACAAGCTGTTTTTCGACGATCACCCAGCGTGAGTAATCTTTTGCCTTTCCAAACGCGACATGAGCATCTTCGAGCGAATTGATGCCGACGGTCGCTCCTTTGCCGTGATTGCCGTCCAAAGGTTTGATAACGACCGGATAGCCGATCGACTCTATCGTGCTCTCAAGCTCTTCCTCATCGCGAATTCGAAATCCCTTCGGCACCGGAACACCCATGTCGCCGAGAAGTTTTTTCGTCGCGTGTTTGTTTGCCGCGATATCGACCGCAATCATGTTCGTGTTGGCGGTCGTCGTCGCCTGGATGCGTTTTTGATGAACGCCGTAGCCAAGCTGGACAAGGGATTGGTCGTTAAGCCGAATGTAAGGAATGTCCCGGCTAACCGCCTCTTCGACGAGCGAACCCGTCGACGGGCCAAAGCGCACGTCCTCGCGGATCTCGCGCATCCGCTGCACATCGGCGGCGATATTTTCTTTGATCTCTTTGAGCGGGGTGCCTTCGGCCAGTTCAAGAAAAAGCCGTACGGCCGATTTCCCCGCAAAACGCCCGACCTCTTCCTCCATGTAACTGAAAACGATGTTATAAACGCCCTTCTCTTCTGTTTCGCGCGTGCGTCCGTAGCCTGTGTCCATGCCGGCCAACGTTTGCAGCTCAAGCGCAAAATGCTCCACGGCGTGTCCGGCCCAAGTGCCTTCCTGAACACGCCGCAGAAATCCGCCCGGCTCCTGGTAACTGCACCCGTGCGTTTCGAGCGACGGCATCACCTCGACCATGCGGTTGTAAAAATCGTCAAGCTTATCGGTCGGCTTTTCCTCATAATCAGCTATATCAAGCCGCATTATGATCAGCTTTTTCCAGTAGCCGCTCCAATAGTTCGGCCCGCGAAGCGTTCGAATCTCTAAAATTTCCATAAGA
>DLHV01000201.1:4512-9622 GCA_002483395.1 Chloracidobacterium sp. UBA7659
GTCTCCGCGTCTCGGCGGTGAAAATCACCCCAAGTCCGGCAACAGGAATTCATTCGTCGGCTGAAAAGGATGCCTGTCCAGATAATCGTAAACCAGCCCATCCCGCAGAACGTGAAGCTGCACTCCGCATACGCTGAATGCCTGGTTGTCATCGACCTCGGCGATCTCGTTGTATGTGATCTGCGAACCGTCGACGATCGTCGCCGAGCCTGCACCAAAAACCTCAAGCACGCCCTTGCCGTCCAGAATGATCGCCGTGTTCTCGTCGATACCGATGCCCAGATTATAGGGATTATACGAAACCGCCGTGATCAGACGGCTGATACGCCCGCGTTCGGTAAAATGCTGGTCGATGATGATGTTTTTGAGAAATCCGAGACCCGGCGAAAGCTTGACCGAGTTCTTGTGCGGATGCGAGGTCGATTCGCCGCGAACGATCATTGACGTGCTCATTCCGGCAGCACCCGCACTTGTCCCGGCAAGCACGATATTCGTTTCGCGAACCATGCGACGCAGCTTGTCGGCGAATTTTGTTCCGCCGAGCAAGGAGACTAGCCGCATCTGGTCGCCGCCGGTCATAAAAACACCGGTCACGCCGTCAAGCAGCTTCTCGAAATCCGCCTGCACCACATCCTGCCGCGAGGTCGCCCGCAGCACACGCGGATTCGCAATCCCAAGATTGCGAAACGCTTGCGTATAAACATCCGCCGCAAACTCCGGATAGTCCGACGCCACCGGCACGATCAGCACCTCGGCATCCGCCCCGCCCGCAAGCGAAAGGAATTTTTTAAGTATCCGCCGCTCGTTATACTTGTCCTCAGCCCCGCCGATCACAAGCAAATACCCGCCAATGATCTCGCGGTCATGCAATTCGTCCATAATTGTGTCAGAACCGGGTTCTGGCTCCCCTCCTATCTTAGGAGGGGTGGCCGAAGGCCGGGGTGGTCCCGCGACTGGGTTCTTGTTTTGTCAGAACCGCGAGCGATAGCGACCGGGTTCATAGTTCAGAAATCTAGTTTCGAAATCTAGAGCTAAGTTATTGTAATCGGCGGGATTGGTCAAGAATCAGCGGCAAATCTTAATTATGCGAATGATTTCGTGCTATACAATCGACAAGGAACTTTTCATCGCCGTCCTAAGCCAAACGACGGATCACGATGGTCGTGTTTAACTACCAATATCCGACTTGTTTTTTCATCGATAATCTCGAAGAGAATGTGGTAAGGAAAACGACGCAGGTTGACTCGGTGAAGATGTTCCCGAAAAATGGTAAAGGATTCGGGTCGAGTCGCGATCTTATCTATGGCGCGAAGCAGTTCCACAAAAAATTCCGCCGCCAATTCGGAACCCGACTCTTTCGTGTAATATGCCAATATCCGTCGCACGTCGACTCGCGCGGCCGGATGGTAAATTACTCGCATCAGCGACGATATTCCTCAAACGACTTCACAAATTCTTCGTGCGAGATCGCCATTTCGGGATTCTCGTCCAACTCGCGGCTTCGTCTCATCGCCTCGGCGACGCCATCATCCTCCTCGTCGTCCAAAACGGGGCGAAGCGAAATGAGAAGACGCTCGGCAAGTTTTGCCCGGTCTTTTTCGGAAAGACTGAAGGCAAGTTTTTCAACTTCTGCAATTACGGTACTCATATCAGGAAAAGGATACTCCAGGGACGCCAAAATCACAATATTTATCGAAGAGATGAACTTCTTAAAAAGCGCGGCGTTACAGAGATCCCGCCTCGACAAGGGCTACAGCCTGACCGACTGCATCTCAATGAACGTCTGCCGCAAACTCGGCATCAAGGAAATCCTCACTCACGACCGGCATTTTGAACAGGAAGGTTTCGAGATTCTGTTGTGGTTTCGCGTGGAAATTCGCGAACGCCGAACCACTACTGTTCACATTCGCAGGACGGTTTAGAAAGTGGTCGATATGGTAGTTACCCAAGAAGTGAGTCAATCCGTCCAAGCAATTCACTAGTTGTCTATTGTATCAAAGAGGCCGCCTTCGTTAGTCTCGGATTCTTCCGCATCTGTCGCCAATTGATCCCAATCGGAAACTATATCCCCAGTCGCTAACGCAAGCACTTCCGCCGCTTGCATCTTTGGCATTTCCTCTACCGAGCGAAGGCGTTTCTCCATGGCCCGACTACGAACCTCAGTCGCGTCAATTGTCTTGCTTGCAGTGTTGAGTTGACGCTTAACCTTCGCAAGAACATCTCCAAACTTACCAAATTCGGTTTTGACCGCGCCCAGCACTTGCCAAACTTCTGAGGCCCGTTGTTCAATCGCGAGAGTTTGGAACCCCATCCTCAGACTACTAAGTATCGCCGAGAGCGTCGTAGGACCAGCTAAAATAATACGGTGGTTCCGTTGGAGTTCGTCAACCAATACAGGTTGTCGTAGCACTTCCGCGTGCAATCCCTCCGTGGCAAGGAACATTATCGCAAAGTCGGTCGTGTGTGGAGGACAAACATACTTCCCACATATATCCTTAGCGGCGTTTCGAATCGTCTTACTAAGAGCGTCAACGGCTGTCTGGACCAGTTCCGGATTCCCAGAATCTGCTGCATCTTGAATTCTGATGTAATCTTCTTGGGGAAACTTCGAGTCAATTGGTAGCCAAACGTTAATGGTTGGATCGTCGTTCGGTCCAGGCAGTCGAATTGCATATTCAACTCTTTCCCCGGAATCCGGTTTGACCATCACATTCTTTTCGAATTGAGCTGTGGTCAGTACCTGTTCAGGTAATGCTCCGAGTTGAACTTCTGCCCAAGTTCCGCGGGCCTTGACGTTCGTCAAGACGCGTTTCAGGTCGCCGACACCGCTTGCAAGTGCTTGCATTTCGCCTAAGCCTTGGTGAACCGTATCGAGTCTTTCACTAACGAGCTTGAACGATTCTCCAAGTCGTTTTTCAAGAGTGTCGTGTAGTTTTTCGTCTACGGTCTTTCTCATTTCTTCAAGTTTCTTCTCGTTACTTTCTTGAAGTTCTTTAACCCGTTCATCAAAGGTGTTTCTTATACGATCGAGCGAGCTTTGATTTGATTCTGCGAGGACTTTCAACTGTGTTGCCAATCCGTCAAGCTGTTCTTTCTGCTCTTTTCCCAATTCTGCAAGAATTCTCGCGATGGATTCATTCGCCGCCTTCATGCCCTCGGCATTCTCTTTTCTTATCTCGTCCAGCTTATTTTGGTTTGCTTCCTGGAGCTCTTTTATCTGCTTTGTCATTCCATCAAGCTGGCCATAAAGAGTTCGCCCCAAACCATCAAGTGTATTGAAGAGCGTGTCGTTTGTTCCCTTAAGACCAGACGAGATTTCTTCTCGGAGGGCTTTCGCTGAATCCTGGGCTTCACATCTTCCCAAGCGCAGATGCTCATCAACCTGGCTGCGTGTTGATTTAGAATCTCGATTAGCAAGTATATGTAGAACGAGCGAAACTAGCGCGATAACCGCTATAAAAACAGCCAAAGCTAGAATCCCGTAAATAAAATTGTCATTTACCATTTTTCTACGGATTCTTCTTTCGCCGATGCGGTGTTTGGCAAAATCGTTCGGGTTGTCGGCTTCAGGTTTGGAAAAATGGCCAACTCAGCGTTGTCCCAATCAAAGTACTCCGTAGAATCATGAGTCCACCAAAACTCGCGCTCTTCGTCCTCGTTCTTAAATTCGGGAATTTCTTTTAATTTCCTTTTAATATTTGTCGTCAAGATATTATAGACGTTAGGCTGTCGATTCAACTTCCCGATGCTTTGGAGAATGTATCTCCTGCAAACTGCGCACCGCGATCTTGCCTTCGCCTTTCTTCGCCGAAATCGCTTCGACCAATGCTTCCGCACCGGTGATGGTGGTCACGCAGGGGACGTTGAATTGCAGCGCGGCTTTGCGGATGGCTTTTTCGTCGTAGTGGGACGTTTTGCCGAGCGGGGTGTTGATGATGAGCGATACTTCGCCCTGACGGATGAGGTCGGCGATGTTTGGGCGGCCTTCGTTGACTTTGAAGACACTTTCGCATTCCAGGCCGACTTCGCGGAGCCGGTTGGCCGTGCCGTAAGTCGCGACGAGGTCAAAGCCAAGTTTGTTCAAACGACGGGCAAGTATAACGGCCTGGCCTTTGTCGGTGTTGGTCACTGATATGAAGGCCTTGTCCGGACGCCCTGCGTCCGTTGCGGACAAGAATGTCCGCGCTCCGAGCGGCAGCGTTAGACCGGCTCCTTCCATCGCCTTGCCGTAGGCCTCGCCGAAGGTCGCGCCAACGCCCATGACCTCGCCGGTCGAGTGCATTTCGGGGCCAAGGATCGGATCGACCCCAGCGAATTTTTTGAACGGAAAGACCGGCGATTTGACGAATATTTTCGGCACCGGCAAAACGTCCGGCAGATTGAAATCGGCCAGCGTCCGCTCGCCGGCCATCACCCGTGAGGCGATCTTCGCTATCGGCACGCCCGTCGCTTTCGCTACAAACGGCACGGTCCGCGAGGCTCTCGGGTTGACCTCAAGAACATAAACACGGTCGTCCTTTATCGCAAATTGAATATTCATCAAACCCTTTACTCTTAATGCCTTGGCGAGCAAAGCCGTGTAATGCTGGATAGTTTCGAGATGTTCCACCGCTATTTTCTGTGCGGGCAGAACGCTGGACGAATCGCCCGAATGAANNTGAATTCCGGCTTCCTCGATATGTTCCTGAATCCCGGCGATGACGACCGCCGTCTCATCCGCCAGGGCATCGACATCGATCTCAGCCGCCCGCTCCAAAAACTTGTCTATCAATATCGGCTTCTCCGGCGATGCATCGACCGCCGACCGCATATATTCTTCGAGTGACTCGTCATCGTAAACGATCGCCATCGCCCGACCGCCAAGCACAAAACTCGGCCGGACAACGATCGGATAACCTATTTGATTTGCAACAATTTTAGCCTCGTCCGCTGAAGTAACACTCGAATTCTCTGGACATGGGATCTTAAGTTCATCCAGCAACGCTCCAAAGCGTTTTCTATCCTCGGCCAGATCTATCGAATCCGGCGATGTTCCGATGATCGGCACGCCCGCCTCATGCAGACGGTCGGCAAGATTCAGCGGCGTTTGCCCGCCAAACTGGACGATCAC
>DLHV01000201.1:9783-10326 GCA_002483395.1 Chloracidobacterium sp. UBA7659
GTTCGGCCCCGAGCCGAGGATCATTATCTTTTTCTGTGTTCCCGGTTCGGCTTCGCACTCATCTTCGTAAGTCGAGTATAGATAGGGCGTGAACGATTCGAACTCCGCAGCACAGGTATCGACGCGTTTATAGACCGGAGCTATCCCCAATGACAGCCTGTGTTTACGCACATCAAGTTCAGGTGAGTCCGTAAGAAACGAAAGCCGCCGGTCGGACAGCCCATATTCCTTTGCCGTCCGCAGTTCGTCGATCGTATATTCCGACAGCGGCTTTGCGTCAAGGCTCTCCTGAAACTCCATCACCTGTTTGAGCTGATCGAGAAACCAAGGATCGATCTTTGTCAGCCTGTGAACCTCTTCTATCGAATATCCGTTCTGGAGGGCGTAGGTAATGTACGAAAACCGCTGAGAATTCGGTCGGGCAAGTTTCCGTTGCAATTCCTCATCAGGAACATGCTGTAAACGCAATGGTTTAACAGCTTCAAGCGAACGTAACCCTTTAAACAGACTTTCCTTAAATGTCCGCCCGATCGCCATCACTTC
>DLHV01000201.1:10420-27868 GCA_002483395.1 Chloracidobacterium sp. UBA7659
TCGTCGAGCGTGTAGCCGACCGCGAGTTTCGCCGCGATCTTTGCGATTGGGAAGCCGGTGGCTTTTGATGCAAGAGCCGATGAGCGCGAGACTCGCGGGTTCATCTCAATAATGCGGACCTCGCCATTTTCAGGATTTACGGCGAACTGGATGTTCGAACCGCCCGTCTCAACGCCGACCTTGCGGATGCACTTTATCGACATGTCACGCAGGTTTTGATACTCGACGTCGGTCAGCGTCTGTGCCGGTGCGACCGTGATCGAATCGCCTGTGTGCACGCCCATCGGGTCGAAATTCTCGATCGAGCAGATGATGACGACGTTGTCGTTCAGATCGCGCATCACCTCAAGCTCGAATTCCTTCCACCCAAGTATCGATTCTTCGATCAATATCTGCGAATTCGGCGACGCGGCAAGTCCATTTTTGGCGATCTCCTCAAATTCTTCGGGATTATACGCCGTGCCGCCGCCCGTGCCGCCAAGCGTAAAACTTGGACGAATGATGGCCGGATAACCGATGCCGTCTATCATCCGTTCGGCCTCTTCCCACGTGTGTGCAAATCCGCCTTTTGCCGACGGAATACCGATCTCGTCCATCGCCGCTTTGAAAAGTTCGCGGTCCTCGCCGACCCTGATCGCGTCGATATTTGCGCCGATCAGCTTGACGCCGAATTTGTCGAGAATTCCCTGCTCGTACAGTTCGACCGAAAGGTTCAACCCCGTCTGTCCGCCAACGGTCGGCAGCAATGCATCGGGCCGCTCCTTCTCGATTATCGCGGTCAACGTCTCGACGGTCAGCGGTTCGATATAGGTGCGGTCGGCGATGTCTGGATCGGTCATGATCGTCGCCGGATTTGAATTTACAAGCACGACCTCGAAACCTTCTTCCTTAAGCGATCTGCACGCCTGCGTCCCCGAATAATCGAATTCGCAAGCCTGGCCGATGACAATCGGGCCCGAGCCGATAATGAGAATTTTATGGATGTCAGTTCTTTTGGGCATGTAAACTCTTGATTATACAAAAAAAGACGCGGCCTTTCGAACCGCGTCCCATGCCTTTCATCAATAATTGAAACTGCCAGACGGTTATCGTCATCCCTTGAGGTTAGCTCGACATTTGTCTGCCTCCATTTATTGAGCGCTTATTGCGCCGCAACCGCAATGTCGCCGGTGACGCCCCATTCCTGAACCCTGATTTGCCCATTGGAGCTTTGCACAATATGCCAGTTTCCTTCACGGTACACGGCTATATCCGTGCGCCCGTCACCGTCATAGTCACCGGGAGCCGGATCATCGGTACTCACTCCCCATGTCGTTACGGAAAAGTATGATTCCGCCGCACTCGGCAAGATCTACCAGTTCCCTTCCGACGGGCGAAAAACCGCAATGTCCGTGCGTCCGTCGCCGTCATAGTCACCGGGAACGATCTTGTCACCGTTTATTCCGAAGGTTCGTGTCCGAAAGGTGTTATCGCTGCTTTGCATAACGTACCACGTTGAGTTGTTCGGCCGAAAAACACTGATGTCTGTGCGTCCGTCGCCGTCAAAGTCTGCGGCCGGACTGCGATTGACGCTGACGCGCATCGCCGAATAAATATCGCCTTGCCCGGAGCCGCCGGCGCGATTCGAAACGTGAAAGACAACCCTGCCGTCGTTTGAAAGCGCGGGTTGCGCGTTGCTGCCAACTGTGTTGAATTCGGCGGCATATACAGGCGGTCTCCACGAAGCGGAAGTCGAGGCGCGCTTTGAAATCAAGACGGCTTGGTTGGTTGTCGGGACGAAACGGTTCGAACTAAAAAGCATCTCCAAACCGTCGCGGCTGATAGTCGTGCGTTCTTCGTTGAGCGAACTGTTCAATTCAGGAACCGGAACGGGCGCATTAAATGTACCGTCGGCGTTGCGCGTGCTTTGGTAGATGTCATTGCCGCCGAGTCCGCCCGGGCGGTCGCTGTTGAAATAAAGCGTGCCGTTGCCGCTTGCCGGATCAATAAAAAGATTTCCAAAGTAGTCGTTTGAAGCGGTGTTGATGACCGTGCCGATATTGACAGGCGCAGTCCAACTGAAATCGTCGCTCACGTTCGAGCGTGTTGTAATGTAAATATCCACCAAGCCGCTTCCACCCGCGCGATTGCTTTGCATAAACATCTCGCGTCCATCGGGCGACAAGTGCGAAATTGTATCGTTACTGGCCGTGTTGAGCGTCGCGCCGAGATTTTGCGGCGCGCCCCAAGCCGACGAGAGCGTAGCGCGTTGCGAAACGTAAATATCTTGTCCGCCAAACCCAAGCGCGCGATTGCTTGAAAAGTAAAGACTCAAACCGTTTGGCGCGATGTCCGGTAGTTGGTCCATATCGGCCGAGTTGATTGGCATGCCTGAGTTTTGCGGCACACTAAATGTTGAAAATCCTGTCGCCCAACCATGGGGCGAGACGGAAAGCAAAATTGCCAATGTAAAAAGACAATTCCGAAGTTGTTTGTAATTCATTTTATTTTTCTCCTGTTGTTTGAAGTGGATACTTTGACCGGCAACGAATCTATCGCCGCATCCGTTTAAGCGGTAGATGCCCAACTTATTTGCCACTTCGTCCGGCGTTAGGGAACTATTCCATCTTCGAAGCCGAGATTTACGGGTTGTTTGATATCCGATTTTTTCCCAGTTCGGTTTGGATTGTCGAGACGCGTCTGTTCGGGCGAGAGTTGGTTGGTTGATGCGACGCTGGAGCCTACCATCTCCAGTTTCAGATCGTCCACCCACATTTGGCCTTTGCCTTGAATAAACGAACCGATGACGACATTAATTGCCTCGGCCGGGACGTCAAGGACGACCTCGAATTGCTTCCAGTCGGTCGTGCCGGTAACCGGTCGATTCATCATATTGTCAAAACCGAGCGTGCGGCGATTGCCGTCTATTCGCATCCACAGGACGGCGGAATCGGCGTTTTCAGTTTTCAGCCAGCCGGTCAGACGTACTCGTTTACCCAGATAATTATCGGCCGCGATCGACTGTCCGATCGAGCCGAAGCCGTTCTCATCCCCGCAGCCGAATTTGATCGACACGCTCACGCCGTTTCCGTGTTTGCTGATCTTGTCAACAGTTATCAGATAGCCGCTGCTGCTATTGGCGGGCATTCGCGTCCAGCCCACGGGCATTCCGCTCGTGGTCGGCTCAAGCGCTTTTGGCAGCGACGATGTGTGATCGACGACGATCTGCCAACGCCCGTCGCGGCGGACTAGGAAATTGGTCGTGACGTCTCGCTGAACCGTCTTTTTGCCGTTCTTCTCAAGGTTTGAGATCACGATGTAATTTGCAATTGCAGTGTCGCCGGTAACCGGAAACACTTTTAGGTCTTCCATTTCGTAGCGGTCATTCAAATTCGCAGCCGCTGACCGTAAATAAGCGGGCAACGCTTCCTTCAGTTCCTTATTAGTTGAATATCCACCCTCGTATGAAAATCCGACGTCGGCCCAAGCGTTGACCGTTGCGGCGACGTCTCGACGGCTAAAAGCGTCGTAGTAGCCGCGCAGAACTTTGGTGATCTCCGCTTCAAGCTTGGCGTTGTCGCCGGCGCCCGCTTGTCCGCTGATGTTTTGCATTCCCGCGGCGATAAATACCGCCAAGATCATGATCGCCATAGATAATCTTTTCATTTTTCTTTTCTCCTTCGACTGGCTTATTGTTCCAGGGTTGTCTCTTCTGACTCGACGACAAGGTTTTCGACAAATCTACTTCGTACCTACGTTTTCCATGCCGCCGGTTTGCATCCAACGGCGATCCGTTTTGAATCGGCAGCGTTTGCCCGAAAACAAACGCCGCCGCAATAATCAGGCGGGATTATCCGCCGCATTGATACGTTTTTATTCATTTCCCTTCAGTTTTTCACGGGTTGTCACATAGTTGTCGCTCAGTCCTTCGCCACCCGGACGGTTTGAGTCGAAATACATCGTCAAGCCATCCCACGAGAGCGTTGGCCGAACTTCGTTCGCCGGACTGTTGATAGTCGCATCCAAATGAATGGGCGCGGCCCAATCGTCAAAGATGCTTTCGCGGGTTGCTGTCCAANNTGTCCAAATATCCGATCCGCCGAGGGTTCCCGAACGGTTGGAGTCGAAAACAATTTCGCGTCCGTCCTTTCGAACACTCGTTCGCAAATCGTCGCCCGCGGTGTTCAGTCCCGGAGCTAGTTTTGGCGCAGCGCCATTCACGCTAAAATAAATATCTACGTCGGAACCGCCCGGCTCGAATCCGCCCGTCCGATTGCTCGAAAAGTAAAGATAAGAATTACCTTCATCGTCCTCGAAGTACGACGGGTAGCCATCACTGGCGGAACCGTTAATGTCGCAGCCGAGATTCTCCGGCTCTGTCCATTCGCCTTTGTGGAGGCGCGTAAAATAAATATCCAAAGCGCCGCAACCACCGGCGCGGTTGCTGTTAAAGTAAAGTCTGTTTCCGCGCACCGGCGCCGGGCAAAAATCGTTACCCGTGCCGTTGACGGGCGCGCCCAGGTTTTCGGGTGCGCCGAACGGATCGTCCGAGTTGGCGCGGCGGGCAACCCATATGTCCAAACCGCCCATTCCGCCGGGACGATTCGAGGAAATAAACAGACTCAACCCGTCGGGCGACTGAATCGCGCAAACGTCGTTAAATGTCGTATTGAGATCCGAACTCGTGCCGGGAATCGCTTCGACACTGACCGGTGCTGCCCAATCGCCGAAATGCTGTGCGTACATTACCGAACCAAATGTCAATGCCGCGACGACACCGACGAAAACTATACTGTGTTTGATTTTCATGATTTTTTCTCCTAAGTTTTTTTCTCGAAGTTCTTTGAGCGTTCAAAATCTGTGTTATAGTCGCTCTAATCATTCGATAACCCGACTTTAGATCGGCCCGGCAAACTTGTCTTGAGAATTAGCGGAGATTTCGGTGAGAGATTTGTGAGAGGGTTGTATGTCCCTGCAAACAAATAACATCTACGAGTTCGAAGATTTCCGTTTAGACTTTACCGAGAAGACTTTGAAGGGCGGCGGCGGCGTTGTTCCGCTCACGCCAAAGGTTTTTGAAACGCTGTGCGTGCTGGTCGAAAACGCCGGGCACCTGATCGAGAAGGACGAGTTGATGCAAAAACTCTGGCAAGACCGCTTTGTCGAGGAAAGCAATCTCACATTCAATATCAAGATGCTTCGCAAGGCTCTCGGCGACAGCGCGCAGAAGCCGCAGTTTATCGAAACCGTCCAGAGCCGCGGGTATCGATTTATCGCCGATGTAAAAAGAATCGAGCACAGCCAACGATTGACGGTTTTGCCCAATTCGAAAGAAGCGAGTTCCTTTCCCGCGCACGTGTCACAGGCTCGGCTGACACCTTCGGGCGCACACGCGATCGTCAATTTAGCCGAATGGCGGCGAGACGAGAGTCACGCAGAAGTCCCCGCACTTGTGCCTGAGACCGCAGCACCAACAAACCTTGAAAGCGCCGACATAGAACACAGCTTCATCCACCAGATCAACCGGCACAAACCGCTCGCTGCATTTGCGCTTGTCGCGGTGCTCATCGGCGCGGTTGGACTCGGCTATTATTCTTTCTCGACGGGAAACACGGCATCGGGTGCGGACGATGAAAAGTCAATCGCGGTTCTGCCCTTCGTGAACGTCAGCGGCGATGCGGCAAGCGAATATCTCTCGGACGGTATCAGCGACAGCATCATCAGCAGTCTTTCTCGGCTTCCAAGCGTGAAAGTCAAATCGCTCAATTCGGTCTTGCGTTACAAGGGGAAGGATGTAGATCCGCAGACGGTTGGGCGCGAGCAAAACGTCCGCTCAGTGTTGATGGGCAGGATGACGCAGCGGGGAGACGACGTGACGATCAGCGTGGAGTTGGTTGACGTCGGCGACAACCGCCGGTTGTGGGGCGAGCAATATAACCGCAAACTGTCGGACATCCTCGTCGTTCAGGACGAGATCGCACGCAAGATAACTGAAGGGCTGCGGCTGCGGCTCACCGGTGACGAGCAGAAGCAGCTTACGAAAAGGTACACGGACAGTGCCGAGGCTTATCAGCTTTACATTTTGGGCAAATATTCATCGCGCCAGATGACAAAAGAGGGATTTGAGAAAGGCGTCGAATCTTTCGAGCAGGCGATAAAGATAGATCCAAGTTACGCTCTCGCTTACACCGAATTGGCCGGCACGTATCAGTTCATGCTGTCGCGCGGCTTCCTGCCCCCGAAGGAGTACGACCAAAAGGTCGAGTGGGCGGCGCTAAAGGCGTTGCAGCTTGATGACACGCTCGCCGAAGCTCATGCTTCTCTTGGCGCCTATAAGATAATCAATTTCGACTGGGCGGGCGCCGAGAAAGATATCCGGCGGGCGTTGGAGCTTGATCCGAACTCCTCTAAAGCGAACTCAATGTATGCGCACTATCTGCTGGGGATTGGGCGAACGGATGAGTTTCTTCGTTACTCGATACGAGCTGGGGAACTGGAATCAATGCCTGGCCGCGGGGAGGTTGCCTTTGCTTACTACATGGCGCGGCAGTATGACAAAGCAATTGAATTGTACCGGAAGAACCTGGAGAAAAATCCGAATAATGCTCACGCGCGGATTTTGCTTGGTGAGGCATATGTAGCGAACGGGACGCCTGCATACGGCGTCGCGGAGATACAACAGGGCTTGGCCCTCGATAAGACTCTCGGCAAGACCCCCTGGGACAGATACCCGCTGCTGGCCTACGCCTACGCTGCGGCGGGCCGGCGCGACGAAGCACTGAAAATACTCGTCGAGCAACAAAAACTGGCGAATGAGCGCTACGTCTCTCCCTATAACTTCGCGATCATCTACACCGGTCTCGGCGATAAAGATCGGGCCTTCGAGCAACTAGCAGAATGTATTGAGCAGCGCATCATGATCATCTATCACCTCAAGACCCGACCGATCTTCGACCCTTTGCGCTCGGACCCGCGTTACGTTGAATTGCTGCGTAAGATGAACCTGACACCTTGAATAATAATGAAAGAAACGGCTTTGCACCTTTTGATTTGCTTCATTGCCATTGGCATATTGCTAGCCGCCTCAATTTCGCCAGCTTTCGCCCAGTCGCAAGCTCTGAACGGGCAAATCGAAGGCACGGTGTTAGACCAAAATAACGCAGCGGTGCCAAATGCCGCTATCACCGTCACGAACATCGAAACCGGCGCGACCAGAAGCGTGACCACCGATGAAAGCGGCGTTCACCGCTTTCCGCTTTTGCCGCTTGGAACCTACCGAATCACCGCCGAAGCCTCAAACTTTAAGAAAATTGTCCGCGAAGGCATTACATTAGAAACCGGGCAAACCGTAACCCTTGATCTGAATTTACAAGCCGGCGAGATAAACGACGTTGTTACGATCTCGGGCGACTCATCGGTTGCCGACACGGGCAAGACCGATCTCGGACGCGTGATGAATACGCGCGAAGTGCAAAATCTTCCTCTTATCACGAGTAACCCATACAATTTTGCTTTCCTGCAAGCGAACGTAACCGGCCGCCCGGCTCGCGGTTTTCCGTTTACCACGATTAACGCAAACGGCTATTTGCGGCGTGTCAATTTCCAGATCGACGGCAATACCAATACGCAGGGCGATCGGGGAACTCTGCGGTTCTTGCTTCTTTCAGAAACTTACGTGAGCGAAGTTCAATTGCTAACTAACGGTTTTGCGGCCGAGTTCGGCAACACGCCCGGCATGATAATGAATGTCGTCACGCCGTCTGGGACCAACAAGATCAGCGGCTCTGTCAATTTCAACTTTCGCCGACCGTCGTTTTATTCGCGCCCTTTCTCTTTTTCGGCGGCTGAATTCGCAGACAATAGTGCCAATAATTTTTCGGCGAAGGTTGGGGCACCGATAATAAAAGACCGTTGGCATTTTTATTTCGGTTACGAACGGCAGTATCGTAACGATGCGGCCGCCTCCGTGCGCCTGCTGACCATTACTCCCGCAAACCGCGAACAGTTAATCGCCGCCGGTTTGCCCGCATCGATCTTTCCGGCTGCCATTCCCAGCGTGGAAAAGGGTTCGTTCTATATCATTCGGACTGACCTGCAGTTAAACGACCAGAATCGGCTTACCGTCCGATACAACCATTCGGACGTCAACTCGGTTAATCTTATTCAGGGCATGCTCAATACGCTGGAACGAGGTACGAGCGGCCCCAATGTTGACCACGCGATTGCCGTGCAGCTGGCTTCTTACACGCAGTCGGTCGTAAACGAGTTTCGCTTTCAGTACGCCGACCGGATCGGGACCGGCGGGATCGGACAAAGAAACGAGTTTACCGGCACAGGGCCTTCGATCACTATCACAAACATCGCAAACTTTGGTTCGCCCGAAGGACTAGATACTGTTTTCCGGCCGAGAAAGATCACGCAGATACAGGACAATCTGACGCGGATAAGCGGAACCCACATCGTCAAGTTCGGCGGCGGCTTTAATTTCTACGACCACAGCGAGCGTGCTTCGATCTTTAGCCGGTACACATTTTCTTCGATAGCGAATTACGTCGCCGCCCGAACCGGAACGAACCCGCGCAGTTATTCTTTTTACGACGAAACTTTCGGTGATCCGGAAATCCGCTATAAAGCAACCTACTGGAATTTGTTTTTGCAGGACGATTGGAAAGCGACGCGACGTTTAAAATTCACGTATGGGTTGCGGTACGACCTCTACCAAATCCCCAAAGCGGACGAGACATCGCCGTTTCCGCCCTCGCAAAAATTTAGCGTGGACAAGAATAATTTTGCCCCGCGTTTCGGAGTTGTTTATGCCTTGCGCGAAGGAACCCGACCGACGATCCTTCGAGCCGGTGCGGGAATTTATTACGACGCGCCGCTGCTGGCGCCGTATCAGCGTGCCTTGATTAACAACGGCAATCCGAAGTTCTTCACGTTTCGTGTCAACTCCTCGCCGACTTCGCTGACTTTCCCGAATACGCTCGGCTCATTGCCGCCGGGTTCGGTTTTACCCCGACGAAGCATTGACGCAATCGCGCCTGATTTCGAAAACATGTACGCGATTCATTCAAACGTCCAACTCGAACAGGAGCTGACGGAAGAAATTTCTCTTGCCGTCGGATTTATCCATTCAGGCGGCCGTCATCTTCCGATCTATCGCAACATCAACTGTCTTCCGGTTGGCGGAACCCTGGCCGACGGCCGGCCGATCTTCGGGACATTATCCGGGACGACGATCACATCGTGTACCAATCGCGTCTTTCCGCAGTTTCAGAATATTCAGATGGTCGAATCAGCCGGTGTTTCGCGGTACGACGCTTTGACGGTGCAATTAACCAAGCGATTTTCGAGCGTGTTGCAGTTTAGCTCGAACTACACGCTCTCAAAGTCAACCGACGATTCGCCTGAACAAAATATGACGACCGGCGGCATTCAAGGTCTGGTCTCGTCCGATCCGACGAACCGAGCTTTCGACAAAGGCGGCTCGTTCGCGGACCAGCGGCATACTTTCGTCATGAGCCTCGTCGCCCATCCGAGGCCGGCGTTTCAAAACAGAGTGCTTCGGTATCTTTTCAACCACAATGTATTCGGCGTTATCGCCACCGCAAACAGCGGCGAAACATTCAACATCATCTCCGGTACGGACCTTAATCGCGACGGCATCGCGACCACCGACAGGCCTGTCGGCATCAAGCGTAATTCGGGAGCAACGCCGCCGCAATTTGACGTCGATCTTCGTTATTCGCGTTTCTTTATTTTTGGCGAGCGGTATAAACTCGGAATCTCCGGCGAGCTTCAAAATCTCTTCAACACGAACAGCATTGTCGGCTTCAACAACGTTGCTGTAAATACGAGCCTGGTCACGGGAGAGTTGGTAGGAGCACTTCCCGATTTCAAAGCGCGTAACCAATCGTCCTTTCAAGAAAGCCGCCAGTTTCAGGTTGGCTTGAGGTTTATTTTCTAGCTCGGCGGAAGCACTGCCAATACTAAACAGACAAAATGAAAGCAAACAATCAGACCGTCACCGTCGTGCCGTCAAATTTTGTGAGGTCACGAACGGTTACGTCGTTGTCCAACGACGGCGGGAAAGGAATATAGGAGCGAACCTGTTTTGATATCAGGAAGGCGGCTCGCGAATCGGGCCGCCTTCCTGATCTTGGTCATTGATTGGTGATCGTAGCGGTCGTACCGTCGAATTTCTTGATGCTGATCGAGAACGGTTCGTTATACGATTTGGCCCTGTCCTGCAAAATGCTGAGAGCAACCTGCTCGCCCAGCAGGATCGACCAATAGGTCGAACTGCGGAAGTGGATTCCGGCGTGGATCCCGTGACCGGTCGAAACGTTCCATGCCAGCTTGTTCAGCTCGCCGTTGATGTCCAAAGTGTTTGCGTCCGCGCCGCCATAAGGGTTTAGCGAGAGGCCGTCGGTGCTCGGCTCAAATATGTCGCGTCCCGCGGCATTGAGAAGCGGACGAATCTTCTGCGCGCCGTTGAAGAAAAACTTCAGCACGGTGGCGCACGCTCCGCCGACCGTTCCGTGGCCAGTCGGGTAACACGGGTGCGTAGGCGAACCTTCGGGGAATGCCAGCGGCAGCAAGTAGCTGCCATATCTCGAATAGATCAGAGGCAGGACGGCTGAGTTCAGGACGTCGCTGTGCAGCGCCGCGGCTGCTTGCGGCATTGGGCTGGCACCCGTCTTATTCGCGTGTACCAGTGCACCGNNCCGTATTCTTCCGGCCTCAGGCGCAGGTCCTTGATCCATTTATGAAACCAGGCGGCTTTAAGTGCCCGTGTGGCCATTTCGGCGAGCGTTCCCGCGGCATCCGGGCCGCCGAGGGTTGCGAAGGCTTTTTGCGTAAGAGAGTTGTTATACGGATTGCCCGGATTCGGTGCGGCTCCGAGCCCTGCCAACACGAGAAAGGCGGTGAAATATCCTTGATAAAGCACATCGACTCGAGTGTATGCCGCCAGGTCCCGGCCATTCCGCACGTACCGATAAGTCGGGTCATAAGCCAACGCCCGGCCCGAATCTCCGCCGTTTTGTACAAGCTGGTATTCGCTGACGTTGGTCATATAAGCGCTCCCGCCGCCGGCCTCGGGAAGATACGTCTGGTACTGCTGGCTCAGCGGTTGAGCGCCATAGAAAGTCGGCTGGACCATGAGCTGCGAAACATACGGCCCTTTGACATTGCCGTCACCCGGAACAAACTGTCCTCGGAACAGATTCTGACGCGTGAATGGATACGGGTACTGATTACCCGCGGTGACGCCCTCGAATGACAGGTTGTTCATGTCGGCCACGGCCTGGCCGACCAGAGGATTCGTCGCGTACTCGGTGAACGGGACATCGGCCAGCAAAGCGGCCCAGTAATGCTCCACTTGTTCGACCGCCGTCTGCGCGCCGGCCACGCTCGGAGCGGCCGGTATGACGGTGGAATGCGAATCGAGACCCTCCAGGTCAAAGGCGAGCGCTACCTGCGGCCCGTTCAATCTCGAGTTCCCGCCGCCGCCGGGCGTTCCGACAACGATGTTGGCGAAGTCGGCCTGATTGCCGCTCCTAAAGGCATTTCTCAGGCTGATAAAAGCTGCGGCATTCGGCACTCCGAGCGAGCTGTGAAGCAGGGCTTTGCTGTAACTGCCGCTGAAATCGGTAAACGTTGCCGCATCGCCGTTGTCCGGTTGAACGCCGACATTGACCCTTTCGGCGAGGGCCATATTTTTGCGGTAATTGAAGCAGTCGTTCATTCGGTTTGGAGGCCCAGGGTCCCGGCCGCCCGCTATGGCAACCGATTCTTTGCCGCCCAGGAAGGGCGTNNGCGGCTCCCACCGCGACAGCGGCAAGAGCTGCTCCTTTTGTCAAGTGACCTAGAAATCTGCGCCTGTCAGGCTTATCGGCCTGTTCGGATCGGCCGGCGATATGTATGTCATGGGGTAATTCGTTCATCATTTTCAACTCCTCTCTAGTTTTTAAATTCAAAGATGCGGAGATAGCCCTGAGAGAGCTTTGAAAGCTCCGGGTTAATGCCGCTAGTACTGCACCCTGCTTGAATGTCGGTTGGCAATCGTTTTTGTGAACGGCAGATTATAGCATTCAACTCCCCCTGTTCTACAAGAAAAAAATATCGCGAAGTTAAACCCCGGAACCTCATCTCAACCCTCCGCCGTCCGACCCTCGGCCAGAGTAATGTGCCCTGANNAAAAAATTCAAACAACATTTGCCTTTCGGCCCTCTCAATTCTCCGGGCCGCGCGCGACATATGAAGTCCGGCCGAGGATTTTGTGCCCGTTTCCGGCTGACGTGGTAATTCTGATCGTCCGGCGTTTCCCATCTCGCAATACATTTGCGGGGTAATAGCCGATCACATAACGCTGGTTCATTTCCGACAGAATTCGCGAATAAACGGCACCCGCCTGTTCGGGCATTTCGAGATACGCGTACGAGCCTCCCGTCGCATTTGCAACTTTTGACACGGCGGAGGCGTCCCGTTCGCGAGCATCGGCCCATTGCTCAACGTATTTACTATTGAAGCCGGATGCCAGCGGAATGTAATCGATCTTCATTAGAATTGAATTACTCCTTCTGGAATTTTCCAGATCGTTTCTTGCAAGATCAAGCCGTTTTTTGCCCGATTCACCACTTAGATCCGGGCCGGGAACTATAGAGTAAACGGTGGTTCCCGCTTTTTCCGCGGCCTTGAGAATCTCGGCGTAGCTGAATCTCAGTTCCGTTGCACTGCTCTGGGTTCGCCCGGCCTGATTTAACGTCGCGTATTCATCCCCGTCGGTTTGAAAAATTATCTTTGGACGCAGATCACCGTCGCGGAACAACTCGTTCAGCACAGCCATCAACGCGCTAAACTGTCTGCTCTTGCCAACTTTCCCTTCCAGTGCTCTTGTCTTTAGGAATTCCAGCTTTTCTTTCAGAATGTCCTTGTCGGACGTAAAATTTACCAAAAGTTCGACGTCGTCCGTAACGATCGCCATCTTATCGTTGGGGTGCAGCATCGCGACCAGTACCTTGGCGGCTTCAATACTGGTTTTGATATAAGGAAGCTGGCTTCCGCTATAATCGATGATCAGCACTATGGAACGCGGTATCGCGGACTGATCGGCAGCAAACGCAAATACTTCGATTTCCTGCCGGTCACCGTTTTCCTCCACTCGAAAATCATTTCGGTTCAATCCCTTTATGGCCCGGCCTTTCTTGTCGAGTACGGCGACATCGGTTACAACCAGATCGGTTTCGACACGCATAACGTCGCCGCCGTCATCGTTCGAATTCGCGGGCTGGGCTCTTTTTTCCACGGCGGGTTTCGAATCCGTTTTCCGCCGTTTTATGAGACTCGATCCAAATGCTTTTTCGACTGCCGCTGTTTCCGTATCGATGTACCTTGTTTGGCCAACCGATTTAAATGACCAAATAAGAACCTGCATCAATAAAAGTAATATCAGCCGTTTATTCATCTCAACCTCCACCGCGAGCATCAACAATCCGCGAAACTGGGAAAATCTGAACCCGCTAGCGTAATAGCGCCGCCGGAACCGGAACATCGTCCGCAGTTCCTAAATTGACCGTTTCGAAACCCGCCGCCGAGCGTTTCAGGTACCATGTTCCGCCTCGATAGACGGCGAAGTCCGCCCGGCCGTCGCCGTCATAATCGCCGGGCACGGGAATATCACCGGAAACGCCCCAGTTCGAAACTGAGATCGCTCCGTCGGAACTTCGAATAACAAACCATTCGCCGGTCGATGGCCGCCATACGGCGACGTCGTCCTTTTGGTCACCGTCATAATCGGCGTTTGCGACGAGATCGGTTGACACGCCCCACGTCACGGCACCGATTCCGGCGGTCGAACGATTCAAATACCAAACACCGCTCGACGGCCGCCAAACAGAGAGGTCGGCTTGAAGATCGCCGTCAAAGTCTCCGACCAAGGGAACGTCGCCCGGTTCACCCCAGTTTCTTACGTCAAAACCGCCTGACGTTTTCACGATGAACCATTGGCCGCTCGACGGACGGTAAATGGCAAGATCTGAGCGACCGTCGCCGTCGTAATCGGCCGGAACCGGCTGGTCTTCCAATACGCCCCAGGTCGATTTCGAAAAAGCCCCGTTGCCGCTGTTGATCACAAACCATTCACCGGTCGAAGGCCGCCAGACGGCGACATCCGCCTTGCCGTCTCCGTCGTAATCGGCGGGAACCAGTTGATCGCCCGGTATTCCCCAAGTGTAGTTATGGTTACCAGAGGCGTTTCTGATCCGCCAAACGCCGTCCGATGAATTGAATACAGATGTATCGGTTTTGCCGTCGCCGTCAAAATCGGCATTTGCCCACCTAGGGTCCAGGAGAAAACGTGCGATGGCAAACCTTCCGTCTGATTCTCCGACGACCACCGCCCGCCCGGCGATGTCGAGCGCCATTCCGGCAGCGCCGTCGTTCGCGCCATCGAAGTCTACAATTGCCACGCCATCACCGCCTCCGAATGTCGTGTCAAGCGAGCCGTCCGAGTTGTAACGAGCGAGTGCAAAGTCATCGTTCGGGCCGTTATCGGAATAACCTGCCACCAGGATCTTTCCATCCGACTGAACTGCGACAGTTCGCGCCACGGCGTTCCCAGAACCTATCGGTGTGGCGACCTTGCCATCGGAGTCGAATGTGGTATCGACGGAACCGTTTGGGGTGTAACGAACGAGGGCAAAGTCATCGTTCGAGCCGTTGTAGCTAGAGCCCGCTGTCACTATCTTTCCGTCCGATTGGATCGCAACGGAATTGCCTACGTCGGCTCCCGGTCCGATATCGGTGAACATGATGCCGTCGCCTCCGCCAAACGTCCCATCAAGCGAGCCGTTCGAGTCCAGACGAATCAGTGCGGAGAAATCCCAGAATCCGTAGCTGTAACCCGCGGCGATGATCTTTCCGTCCGGCTGAATGGATACGGAAGTGGCATCCTCGACCGCTGGCGCATTTCCCCAAGGAATTCTCGCTTTGCCGCCGCCCCCGCCGAATGGCAGATCGAGTGAGCCGTCCGGGTTGTAGCGGATGACCGTCAGTTCCGGAAAGTCATAGAGTAAGTAGTCGGTCCGCCCCGCAGCGACGATCTTTCCGTCGGCCTGAATAGCGACTGTGTTGGCTGCAACCCAACCAGTTCCTAAATTTTCAGTCACAACAATTCCGTCGCCACCGCCAAATGTCAGATCGAGCGATCCATCCGGATTGTAACGGACTAGTGAAAAATGTCCCCATTGGCTCCCGCTGCCGTCCCAGGTTGTGCCGACAGCCACGATCTTCCCGTCCGACTGGAGGGCGACTGCATTGGCACCNNCGCCCCCGAAGTGGGTATCAGGTGAACCGTCCGAATTGTAGCGAGCGACCGTAAAGGCGCTGTTGCTGGCGTCGCCACCAACTACAACTATCTTTCCGTCCGGCAGAAGAGCAACCCCCCTTGCGGCACCCGCCCAATCGGTTAGCTTCCCATCACCGGAAAATGTCGGGTCGAGATCGCCCGGCGTGGCTTGGATAATCGTCGCGCCGAAAAGAATCAGCGTGATAAATATCAAAACGGGATTCGAGATTTTGTTAATAGTTTTCATCGCTAACCTCCATTCTGTTCGCCGCCTTGCACGAATCGGACGAGCCGTCTGACCGGATAACAGGCGGTGCTTGCCTCCCGATTAGAAGAGACAGCACCGTCCGTCGAAGTGTTATTACGGTTGGAAGACCGACGCTTGCAGGTTCACACACGTGTNNCCCGCCGTTGAACATGCTGAGCTGTTCGGCAAGCATTACCGGGTCGCCAAGTATGGCGGGACCGTGGCTTCGCAGCACAATATGAATCTCCGCTCCCCTTGCGTCCAGCAAACCGTTTCCGGTTCCGACGCCTGGACGGGCGCCGGTCGCATCCCCGACCGCCCGGAACGCACCGTACGTCGCGGCGCCGTCAGCCCCGATCACCTGGCCGCCGGTATTTAGAAGGGTCCCGTCCACGGCCGGATTGGCAAAGTCCGCCGGCGTACACGGGCTGGTCGCGCATTGCTCGGGATTGTTGAACACCGCCATCCACGCCGTCACCGCGTGCCCCGGAGTAAGGCCCTGGGTGTGCAAGGTAAAAAACACTGCCTTGGTCTTTCGGCTCATGCTCGATCCGGCAGACGGAATTTTCGCACCGGTTGCCATATTCATAACAGGCAGAATGCTGACTTTAAGATTACCGCTTTCATCACTCTGTCCCGAGACAGTTGCGGCAAGTGTAATTACGACCAATGCTGCACAGCAGCCGATTGTGGTTAGACGACTAAGGATTGTTTTTCTCATTTGCTTTACTTTTCGACCTCCTTTGGTAAATGTTTATTCGGAAGGCGGAGTTCTCTCTTCGCCCGTTGGTAACATGAAGTTCTTCAAATCTCGCGCATGACGGAAAACTTCTGTTCCGATCAGGCGGTCCGGATAAATGTCACGATTCGTTTTTCAAAGAATTTTGTCTCCTAACTATTAACGCGACAGTTTTCGGAAAAACGTGTCAGAATTTTTAAAGGTATCTGCCACCCCCGTAAATTGCCTTTCACTTATTAACGCGACATAACTTGGGAAACCTTCTCAAAATTTCAAAAAAAAAAACTGGATCCCGGCTTTCGGCTTTACGAAGACACCGACGAATCCCCTCCGCTAACTAACGCGACAGTTCCTGGAAACGGAGGTCACATTTTCTTAAGAAAAGTTTGACTTTTCCGCTAAAACGGCATAAGTTCGTGATTACAAACAGGTCACTCAAGAGAAAAAAGAGGGTTTTGGCATGGCCGAAAGAGCGCGTCCTGCAAGCGACATTACGGAGAGGCTGCGGGATTGGAGCGACAATCCACGCGGGGATTCGGCTGATGCTCTGCTCAAACTCGTCTACGACGAACTCCATCGGCAGGCCCATCGTTATTCGCAAAAAGAGCGCGTCGGACATACCTTGCAAACCACTGGATTGGTTCACGAGGCCTATCTGAAAATCACCAAACAAAAAAATGTCTCATGGGAAAGTCGTTCCCATTTTTTTGCCGTAGCCGCGACCATGATGCGGCGGATTTTGATCGATTATGCTAAGACACGACACCGTGTTCGACGCGGCGGTGTTCACAGCGATCTGCCGCTTGAAAATGCGTTGACCGTCGCGGTCAGCGATACGGATTTTGATCTGTTGGAACTTGACGAGGCCTTGACCCGTCTTGCCGAAAAGGACGAGCGGCTGGCCAAGGTTGTCGAGCTGAGGTTTTTTAGCGGCCTCGATGTAGTTGAGACGGCAAACGTAATGGGCATTTCAGAATCCACCGTAAAACGCGATTGGCAGATGGCAAAGGCCTGGTTGCACCGGGAATTAACGCGGTAAGGAGCTTTGAGTCCCGCCTTCAGGCGGCTTCTTAAACTCCCTCCTGGTTTGAGGAGGGGTGGTGTTTTAGCTCCCCTCCTGTCTTAGGAGGGGTG
>DLHV01000201.1:27917-33375 GCA_002483395.1 Chloracidobacterium sp. UBA7659
TAAAGCAGGGACTCAAAACACAAATGCCGGACGATAATTGGCAAAACGTGAGAGAGATTTTTGATGTCGCTTTGGGCCACAAGCCGGAGGAGCGTCAAAATTACCTCGTCAAAGCCTGCGGTGGCGATAAAACTCTGCTCGCGGAAGTCGAATCACTTTTGGCATCATTGGATAGTGCTGACAATTTCATGGAAACGCCCGCCGTTGCCGAAGTTGCGGACGCAATTGGAGGCAATGGCAATAAACTCGAAAAAGGCGAGTCTTTAGGGCATTACAAAATAATCAAAGAACTCGGCACGGGCGGAATGGGCGAAGTTTATCTGGCCAGAGACCAAAAACTCGATCGCCGGGTCGCCGTTAAGATCCTCAACGAAAAATTCAGCAACGACGAATCGAATCTCAGCCGTTTTATCCACGAAGCAAAAGCCGCATCCGCCTTGAATCATCCGAACATCCTTGTCATTCATGAGATCGGCGAAGCCGAAGGCGCGCATTTCATCGTCAGCGAGCACGTAGAAGGCGAAACCCTGCGAACGATCTGCCAGGAAAAGGCGTTGCAATTGTCGCAAGTTCTGGACATTTCCATTCAGATCGCCGGGGCACTTTCCACAGCGCACAAGGCCCATCTCATTCACCGCGACATCAAGCCCGAAAACATCATGATCCGCCCCGATGGTTATGTGAAGATCCTCGATTTCGGATTGGCAAAACTCATCGAGCAAAAAAACAGATCGTTTCTCGGGTTGGAAGAACCAACCGCCATTAAAAACCGTACGGCAAAAGGCGTGATAATGGGAACGGTCAACTATATGTCGCCCGAACAGGCAAAAGGCGAAGACGTTGACGAGCGAACCGATTTATTCAGCCTCGGTGTGGTGATATATGAAATGATTGCCGGAAAAACGCCATTTGCCGGGGATTCGATGTCGGAAACGTTTGCCAATCTGATCAATGCACAGCCCTTGCCGCTTTCGCGCTTTTCATCAAACGTCCCGGATGAACTTCAGCGTATCGTCGCCAAAATGCTCCGAAAAAACAAGGACGAGCGTTTTCAAACGATGAAGGGCTTGCTGACGGATCTCAAAGATCTGCGCGAAAATCTGACGCTTGATGAGAAATTGCAACGCTCCGCTTCGCCCGGCGCACACGCCACCGAAGTTTTACGAGCGACGACGGGCGACGCAAACCTGCCAATTGCCCAAACGCAAAACAGCATTTCCCAACAAATCAAACAAAGACCTTTTGCCGCATTTGCACTCATCGCCTTGTTCATCAGCGCAATCGGACTCGGATATTATTCTTTCTTGACGGGAAAAACGGCTTCCAGTATGAACAGCAAAAAATCAGTTGCCGTTTTGCCGCTTAAACCAATCAACTCCGCCAACCGCGACGAGATTTACGAAGTCGGCATCGCGGATTCTCTGATAATCAAACTCGGTTCGATGAAGGGATTTATCGTCCGGCCCTTGAGCGCGACGCGCAAATACGCGGATGTCGAGCAAGACCCGCTCGTGGCAGGAAAAGAACAGCAGGTAGATTACGTTCTCGCCGCGAACTATCAATTGGCGGGCGGGCGCATTCGCCTTACCGCCCAGCTTTTCAATGTGGCAAGTGGGCAGATTGAGGACACCTACAAAATGGAAAAGGAGACGGGCGACGTTTTTGCCATGCAGGATGCGGTGGCGGGCGAAGTCGGGAACCGCTTGCAGGCGCGGTTTGCCATCACCTCAAGCAGTCCGTTGGCAAAGCGCGGGACGACCAATGAAGAAGCCTATCGCCTCTATTTGTTGGGTATGAATTTGTATGACGGCAGGAATATAACTGATTCGCAGAAAGCGGTTGAGATTTTCGAGCAAGCCATCCGGCTCGACCCGAATTACGCGCGGGCTTATGCGGGAATGGCTCATGCCCGTATTGCGTCGGGCAANNTCAAAAATCAATTGGAGCGGCAAATAAAGCGTTGGCGTTGGACGAAGATCTTTCCGAGGCGCATAGTGCGTTGTGCGAAAACAAAATGGCTTACGAATACGATTTTGCCGGAGCGGAGCGCGAATGCCTGAAAGCAATCGAATCAGATCCCAACAATTCGCTGGCGCATCAGATATATGCGCGTTATCTAAATGCCCGCGGACGTTTTGATGAATCAATCGCCGAAAACAAAATTGCGGTAGATCTCGACCCGTCATCGGCTTTTACGCAGCGAAATCTGGCAGTCAATTCGTATTATGCCCGACGTTATGCGGAAGCTGTCGAGCAGTTAAAACGAGTGCTGATAATGAAACCCGATTTAGCTTCGGCGCAAATTTCGCTTTGGAATTCGTTGGAAATGCAGGACAATTACGCGGAAGCCTTTGAATCATACATCAAGGCGCAGGAATCAAGAAGAGGAGTGAACACGGAAAAACTCCAACTTCTGAAAACGGCGTATCAAACATCAGGCTGGCAGGGTTTTTTGCGCGAACGCATCAAAATAAACGAAAAAGCCAATGCAAATTACGCGGAACTCGCGTGTTTGTATGCCCGCACAGGAAACAAGGATAAAGCGTTTGAAAGTCTCGAAAAAGCGTATCAACGACGCGAATGGGCAGTATCTATCATTCTGGTTGAGCCGCGGCTTGATTCGCTTCGCGACGACCGGCGTTTTGATGAATTGCTCAGGCGCGTCGGGTTGAAGTGAAAGTGTAGTAAAATGTTTGCCGGAGGTCTTTTGGAAATGTCGGTCGAAGTACTTGATTCAATAAAAAAACAGACGACGGTTTTAACCAAACAGGAAAAATTTGTGTTGGCAAATTACCTTTTGGAGCAAGCAGAAGAAAGAGCAGAAGCGAAAAACGGTAAAAATCTCGACGATGATGATGCTAAACGCCGCCAACTTGAATGGATGAAAAACAATCGTGAAAAATACGCCGGACAATATGTTGCTTTAGACGGCGACCGATTGGTCGGACACGGCGCGACGATTCGTGAAGCGAATGAGCAAGCCAAACAAAATGGCGTGGAAAGCGCATTTCTAGTGCGTGTTTTTTCGGAAGAAACAATTATCTCAGCAGGTTTATAAACGTTGCCTTATCAACTCAATTTTGAAAAGTTCCTGACCTATGATGTCGGCGGTGAAGGCATCGGTTTGGATGTCGAAATCAGGTTTGGCGATTCAAAGGTCAACCTCAATGTAAAAATTGACACGGGTGCGACTTACAACATTTTTGAGCGAAAATTCGGCGCGGAACTCGGTTTGGAGATTGAAAGCGGAATGCGTCAACGTTTCGGTACGGCGACAGGCGTGTTTTACGGCTACGGTTTTCGCGTGACTGTTATCACGGCAGGTTTGGAATTCGATTCAATGGTTTTCTTCGCCGAAGATGATAATTTTGGACGCAATGTTCTCGGTCGCATCGGTTGGCTCGATAAAGTAATTCTCGGCATGGTTGATTACGAAGGTAAACTTTATCTTTCGCATTATCTGGATGAATAATCGATTATTTAAGATTGAAGCATCCTAATTTTTTTTATAGAACTTGGCTTTTCCGTACTAAAACGGAATTCCCGGAATCCGGATCTTTTCCCTGATCTTCTGGGTACCGAAGTCGATGGCTTTTCCGGCGATCACATTGCCGAGCACATTCGCGAGATCGGGCCGCAGTTTTTTCAACCGGCCTTGTGTCTTCTGGGCGCCTTTCTTGTCACCGCTCGCATATTGTGCCGAGCCAAGGTTAAAGAGGCCGGACACATTATTTTCATCCAGGACAACAACGCGGTTAAATTGCGCCAGAGCCAACGGAAGATTATTCGTTCCACGATACGCCAAGCCAAGTTGGTTCATTGCGATGGCCCAATCATTGTGCAGCTTGACCGCCTGATTCAAAGTGACAACTGCCTCGTCATGCTCGCCGAGACTGTTCTGCGTCGAACCGAGGTTCATATACGCCGCGTCAAGATTCGGGTCTTTTTGAACTGCCGCCTGCAGTGAGGTCTTGCCTTTTTCGAGTTTGATCTTAGCTTCCTCGTCGTTTTTGGCAGCTTTATCGGCCTGCGCGGCGTTGTAATAGGCCCAGCCGACGTTCGTATCATCGACGGCGCTCTTGTTCATGCCGCGGGCCTCTTCAAGCCGTGCGGTCGCCTTGTCCCATTCGTTGACCTTGCCGAGGCAAAATCCCCATTCGCTGTAAAGATCGGCGTCGTTCTTTATCGTTTCGGCAGCGATCTTATATTCCGCGTTCGCTTCCGGATATCGTTCAAGCTGGCGGTATGTGCTCGCCAAATTGGCATGTGCTCTTGCATTGCCCGAATCGGCCTTGATCGCTTCCTGATACGACTCTACCGCCTTGCCGTAATCACCCTTGTTGTAATAGATCACGCCGAGATCGAACCACGCTTGCGAGAATGCCGGGTCAATTTTCGTCGTCTTTTTGTAAGCCTCGATCGCTTTGTCGGTCTGTCCGAGCTTTTCGAAAATTACCGCTCGCTGGTAATTTGCCGCTCCGTTTTGCGGATCGGCGGCGACGATTTGATCGAAAACCGCCAACGCTTCCGTGTTCTTATTTTGTTTGTATAGAAGCACGCCGCGTGCAAATCGCGCATCGGCACCGTCGGCACCGGCCGCTTCCGCCTTTGTCAGGTAAACGTCAGCCTTTACGGCGTTGCCGGCTTCGACATATGCCAGAGCGACGGGCAAATAGAGCGATGAAAGCTGCGGATCGATCGCAAGCGCTTTTTCATAATTTGTGATCGCGAGGGCATTGCGGCCCTGTGCATCGTGAATTTCGCCGAGTTTTGTAAACGCGATCTCGTTTTTCGGATTCAATTTGACTGCCTCGTCAAATAGCGGTATGGCCGCTTCGCCAAAATTCTGTTCGGCGGTCGTAATGCCGGTTGCGGTAAGGGCCTCGCTCAAACCGCTGATCGCTTCGGCATTTTTCGGGTTCGCCTTGAGCGAAGCTCTATAATTGGCCGTCGCTGCCGCGATATCGCCCGCTTCCATGTCTTTCTCGGCCGCCGCAGCCAAAGTGTTGGAGAGTTTGAGCTTAGCAAGGCGTTCGCGGGCACGCGCCTTCGCTACCGCCGCTGCCCTGGCCTTAGCCGCATCGGCTTTCTTCTTGCGGGCAGCCGCGATCTGCGCGTTAAGCTTCTCGCGGTAAGAACTCCTGCTTCTGCCACCCAGGCTGACGCCGCCGCCGGCCCTTTCCTGCGGTTTCTTTCGCGATTCTCGAAACACGAAAACGCTTGCTCCGCTGACAACATCGTCAGTTGCGACGATGTCGGTTGCCTTGACAACCAATCCCTGCAAATTGATTGAAACAAAAACTATTAATGAAAAGAGTGCTTTGNNTTGCCCACCTCGCGAAGATTTAATGAAGGGTTGTTACAACTCTAGCCACCCGTATTATACCTAATATGGACGTTGCGTGTTGGGTTTTTTGCGGAGAAATCTTTACGCTTTTCGATTTGGGATTTGGGATTT
>DLHV01000107.1:0-810 GCA_002483395.1 Chloracidobacterium sp. UBA7659
CAGATCGTGCAGTTGATGAAGCGGGCAGGGACGATAAACCCTGTGATTTTGCTCGACGAAGTAGATAAGCTCGGACGCGATTTTCGCGGCGACCCGAGTTCGGCGTTGCTGGAAGTTCTCGATCCTGAGCAGAACAACACGTTCCGCGATCACTATTTAGATGTCGATTACGATCTTTCGAATGTGTTCTTCATTGCCACTGCAAACGTGCTGCACACGATTCCTCCGGCATTACAGGACCGGCTCGAAATCCTGCATCTTTCCGGCTACACGGAACGCGAGAAAACCGAAATCGCGAAACGTCATTTGATCGAAAAATCAGCCGAGAATAACGGAATCGATGCCGAGAAGGTCAAATTTACCGAGGACGGCATCCTTGAGATCATTCGTCATTACACACGCGAAGCCGGCGTCCGAAATCTTGAACGCGAGATCGGCTCGTGCCTGCGAAAGATCGCACGGAAATACGTAATATCAGAGGCGAAGGACGATTTTCGTGTGGTTGTCGATGCCGAAAAGGTGCGTGAGCTACTTGGCACGATCCGGTTCCGTAAACAGGACATCGCACGCAAAAGCGAGATCGGGCTTGTCAACGGCTTGGCCTGGACCGAAGTCGGCGGAGATGTTTTGCAGGTCGAGGCGACGCTTGTCGAAGGTAAAGGCGATGTAACGCTAACCGGAAAACTTGGAGAGGTTATGCAGGAATCGGCGCGAGCCGCACTGACGTGCGTCCGATCACGAGCCGAATCGCTCGGAATCGATCCGCGTGATTTCAGAGAGAAGGACCTTCACATTCACGTGCCGGAAGGG
>DLHV01000107.1:854-6154 GCA_002483395.1 Chloracidobacterium sp. UBA7659
CGCGATGTCGCGATGACCGGCGAGATTACACTGCGCGGCAAGGTTTTGCCGATCGGCGGCGTCAAAGAAAAACTGCTTGCGGCGCATCGATTTGGATTGAGAACGCTTATCCTTTCCAAGGAAAATGAGAAGGACCTGGCCGACATTCCTGAAGAAGTACGCGAGGACCTGACGATTCATACGGTCGACACGATAGACGAGGTGTTGAAATTTGCGCTTGAGGCACAAAAAGACGAGGCCGCGATCGAAACGCCACAATTGTGGGATGCAGGCACAACTTCACCCGACATTTCCGCCACGATTGAGTAGCTGTTGAGAGTTACCGTTGTGCCTGACCACCCCGTCAGCGGAAGCCGCTGCCACCCCTCCTCAAACAGGAAGGGAGCTAAGATCAATTATGTCCGAACAATTCAAACTTACGCCGCTCCATATTGAGGAATACAAGCTCAAAAACGGCCTCCGCGTCGTTTTGAATCGCGACGATGCCGTACCGGTCGTTGCACTGGCGGTTTATTACGATGTCGGATCACGCAACGAGCGCCCAGATCGCACGCGTTTTGCCCATCTATTCGAGCACATGATGTTTCAGGGCTCGGAGAACGTGAAAAAGGCCGAGCATTTTCAGTACGTCATGAAGGCCGGCGGCACCATGAACGGCACCACGTCGAGCGAGCGGACAAATTATTACGAAACGCTGCCTGCCAGCGAGCTTCCGCTTGCTTTGTGGCTGGAATCGGACAGGATGCGGTCGCTCGCGGTGACGCAGGAGAACCTAGACAACCAGCGCGAAGCTGTCAAGGAAGAAAAGCGTCTCCGCTACGACAACCAGCCGTACGGGCAGATCTTCGACCTGATCGCCGAGATGATCTATAAGAATTTTGCCAACGCCCATTCGACCATCGGTTCGATGGACCATCTTGACGCGGCGTCGGTCGAGGATGTGCAAGAGTTCTTCCGCATTTACTACGCCCCGAACAACGCGGTGCTTGTTTTGTCGGGGGCCTTCGATACGGAAACCGCGAAGGGACTAATCGAGACATATTTCGGCGATATCCCATCGCAGCCTTTGCCCCCGTCCCTGGACGTGAGCGAGCCTAAAGAAGTGGCGGTAAATTTCAAGGAATGGGAAGACAAGCTCGCGCCATTCCCGGCGTTTTTGCTCGGGTGGAAGATCCCGCCGCGCCGCACGCCCGAATTCAACGCGCTTTATCTCGCCGGTAAGCTGCTTTACGACGGCGAAAGCTCGCGACTTTATCAGAAATTGGTGAAGGGCGAGGAATCCATCATCCAGTTGTTCGGCTTTACGGACGAACGCCGCGGACCGTCGAGCATATTTGTCGGGGCGATCCCAAAACCGGAAAAGGACCTCGGCAAGATCCGCGAGACGATCATGAATGAAATCCACCATATCGCAACCGACGGCCCGACAGCCGATGAAATGCAGAAACTCCACAATCAATTGATCAACGACTCGGTTCGTCAAAGGCAGTCTTCGCAAAGCAGGGCACAGAGTATCGCTGAATTTGCGTTATACGACGGCGACCCGACGCTGATAAACAGCGAGCTGGAAACATTGATGTCGGTTACGCCCGAACGGATTCGGGCAACAGTGAATGAATATTTGAATAACGACAACCGGGCGTTGCTGGATGTGATCCCGGCCGGTAAGGGCTGATTCAACGCAAAGACGCGAAGTCGCCAAGACGCGAAGGAAGAATCGTAACCGTTGGCGCTTTTTGAGTTTAATTGGTCGCTTTTGAAAACTCCTTATTTCGCTTCTTTGCGTCTTAGCGGCTTTGCGTTAGATATCTTCTTTTTTTATGACACCAGCTATTCGTAAAACTGCACCCGAAGCTCTTGCTCCAGTTCCGTTCAATATTCCACAGGCGTTCCAAACTACTTTGGCGAACGGTCTGCGTATCGTAATCTTCGAAGACCAGCGGTTGCCGCTTGTCAGCTACCGGCTGGCGTTTATGTCCGGCGACGTCAATGACCCGGCGGATTCGATCGGACTGACCTCGGCGATGGCGTCAATGCTGACCGAAGGAACCGAGAATTATTCTAGTTTGGCGTTGGCCGAAAAGATCGAACGGCTCGGCTCGAGTATTTCAACGAGTTCGTCGGATGATTTTACGGTCATCGCCGCGTCCGCGTTGGCTTTGTACAATTCGGAGATCCTTCATCTGATGTCGGAGATCGTTTTCCGTCCGACGTTTCCGGCCGATGAACTCGACCTTTATAAACGAAATACGATCGAAAACCTCAAATTTCAGCGCTCACAGCCCACCTTTCTTGCGAATGAGCAGACCGCCCGGCTTATCTACGGCGAACATCCGTATTCGAGGGTGTCACCATCGGCAAAAGACATCGAGAAACTCTCGTCGGAAGGCTTGTCACAGTTTCATGACGCAAGATTTATTCCGAACAACGCAGTGCTGATCGCCGTCGGTGATGTCGAACGCGATTCACTGTTGAAAGAGATCGAGGACCATTTTGGCGACTGGGAACAGGGCACGACGCCGGAAACGGCATTCCCGAAGCCGCCTTCGCGTGAAAAAACGACGCTGACAATCGTAGACCGACAGGGTTCGGCGCAATCTAATATCGTGCTCGCAAATCTTGCTTTGAGCCGCAACAATCCGGATTATTTTGCGGTGTTGGTGATGAATCAGGTGCTCGGAGCCGGAGCCTCGTCGCGTGTATTTATGAACCTGCGCGAGGAAAAAGGCTATACATACGGTGCATACACGCGGATCGACGCCAGGAAACTTGCCGGTGATTTTGAAGCGACCGCCGAAGTCCGGACGGCAGTTACGGGCGATTCGCTGAAGGAGTTTTTTTACGAATTGAATCGAATCCGCGACGGAAAAGTCACGGATGACGAGTTGGCCGACGCAAAGAATTTTCTCACCGGCGTTTTCCCGATCCGCGCCGAAACGCAGGAAGGGCTGACCAATCTGATCGTTTCGCAAGAGCTTTACAATTTGCCGAGCGATTATCTGCAGACGTATCGCGACCTTGTGAACGCCGTGACGGTTGATGAAGTTCTTCGGGCCGCGAACAAATACATCGCACCGGATAAAATGGCGATTATCATCGTCGGAGACGCCGAAGAGATTTTGACGCAGGCAAAGCTGTATTCCGCCGATATTGAAATATTCGACACAGACGGAAAGCGCAAAGAATTGTCCGATTATGGTCAAACATTGTCGGAACCTGCCGCCGATGTCACCGGAGAATGGTCGCTCGCCCTTGATTTTCAGGGTCAAGAGCTCCCGATAACTCTGGTCTTGGCGCAGGACGGCGATGCTGTAACGGGCGAGCTATCGACGATGCTTGGGACCGGTAAGATAGCTTCGGGCAAGGTGAACGGTAAGAAGATATCGGCGACGGCAACTACGGAAATGCAGGGAAACTCGATGGAATTCGTCATTACCGGTTCGGTCGATGGAGATTTGATGAATGGCACCATTTCCGCTCCGATCGTGCCCGAGCCGCTTGCCTTTACCGGTACAAGAGCGAAAGACGAGTGATCAGTCGGCCCCGATCTTGCTGATATGAGCGGCCGCCATCAGCCATTTTCCTTGTAATTCGACCAGAACGATTGTGCATTGCTGTGGAGCCTCGGGAGCAGCTCCCGCGGGCACTGCGGCCGGCCGGATGCGAAAAGTATATATCGCGGTATCGTCGTAGATCAGTATCGCATCGTCTTGATTGCGGAGGCCCGGTACCCGGCTTGGCTGTGACGGGGGCAATGAGGCCAGAACAGAACGGTCACGTACAACCTCACCCTTAAGATTCGTAACAAAAAAATCCTTTACCAGATACTTGTCGAGAACTTCGGACACGGCACCCGGACCAAATGCACGCGCATTTGCGAATTCATTTACAACTGCCCGAACTTTGCTTTCGGCTTCTATGCCGGTATTCGGCGGAGCTTTAGTTATTGACGGGATTGCCGCAACCGCCTTGTGGATCGGGTAAAACGGCTTCGGATCGCATTGAAACGTAGTTACGTGGCTCGCTGCAATGTGCCACGCCCCCTCACGCTTCAACCACAGTTCGGTGGCCTGCGTCCTTGTCAGGCACTTGCTTTCCCGATATCGCCAGAAGTTCTTTTTGGATATATTTACGATGGCTGTTTGGCCGTAAAAATGAAACTGCGGATTCTCGCTTTCATAGGAGAGGGTTTCATAATCGAGCTTCTTACCGGCTCTGACGGGCCCGGAATCGGCCTTCATCATCGCGATAAGCTGTTCTCGCGTATTGTATATGGGGTTGCCGCGAATGCTGACGTAATTTTCGAGATAGATACGTTCGAACGGTTCGGAGGCACGGGCGACGTAGGCTTTGGATATTTCAGCTATCGACAGCAGTATCTCGTTCTCATCGGCACTTCTGTCAGGAAGGAGGCTTAGCTGGGTGAAAGCGTACGAAGACAGCGTCGCCAAAAAGATCANNCGGCCGCAAGGACGGATATTTGCTCAGATTCTTGTGAAATCCGTCTCCACCGCAAGTTCTTCGTCGCCGTCGGGTGATACATTATACATCACTATCCTTAGCGAATCACCGCCGGAAACAATGTCTGTTCGCCAACCCCAATCAGGATGGTCCTTAACTTTGTAATAACCTTTGACAGAAATAGAACCGTCTTCCGCGACCGTCCCGTCCGAAAGCATAAACGTGTGGCTGCTGTGCCATGAATCTGTCCAAACCGTCTGAACGGCGTTCGATTTTGTATCGCACCCAAGCAGGATCAGTCCTTCCTGCGGTTCGCCCTCGTAGGCCCAGGTGTATTCGAATGCGACAAACTGACGGTTTGCCTTCAAAGAAACCTCAAGTTTCGATTCCGATTCTTTTAACGGGTCGGGCATCCATGGTGTATAAAGCTTGTTCGTGCCGGCCCACGAACCGACATATTTTGCCAGGTCTTCATTTATGCTCATTTTTTTGGTCCTCAGGTTTGATAAAAGAATATCACCGGGTTTCGCATTATCGAAGCATGGCGTAACGGAAGATTCGCGCTCCACTTTGCGTACTTTGCGTTTTTGCGTGAGATGATTGCACGCCAAGCTCGCAAAACTACGCAAAGAGAAAATCGAAGAAAGGGGTGTTTTGAGTTGTGAGTGAGGTCGGAATTGATTAAACGGGACATTTCCGGGGAGATCACAACCCAAAACATTTGGGTGGAACAAAAAATTAACCCGCTCTGCGAAGCGGTACGGCTATCGCATCGACTTGTTTCTGCATGTCCTGCAGATGTTGAATAAAGGCCGAAGCGGCTTTTTTCGATAATTCGC
>DLHV01000107.1:6164-25380 GCA_002483395.1 Chloracidobacterium sp. UBA7659
ATCTCGCGGGAAATTGCCCGGATCATGCCAAGCTGCTTGGCAGTAACAAGATCGGAAAGGCTTGCCGCCACGGGGTTGGCAGGGAATTCGTAATAACCATTTCCCGGTGATGCTGCTTCGCGTTCGATCGCGTCAAATTCCCGTTTATAAAGGTCGCGGGCGATACCGAATTTGACGGCCGCACGCTTCAAAGCATCGTGCTCCGCTTTTTTTATCCCCATTTCGCTGTGGGCAACGCCGGTTCCGACGCCTTCGCGGGTAACACCGCCGATGCTGATCGCAACCGTTACGGTCATGATGTCGCCGACCTGCCGGATGTCTTTTACGGTGTGTGCCCAATTCGGTGCGGTTTCGTCCAAGATGTCCGCAACCGTGTGCCATTCGACATATTCAACCATTTGCACGTTGCCGTTACGGTCACGCCAGCCTTCGCGTTGGCGGACCAGATTCGGGTCCACGTTTTTTCGCAATTCGCGCAGCGTGCTGCCAAAATCCAAAATGTTGTCCGTTGCTGTTTCCGCCATGGCCGTCATTTGCTCGCTCGTTTTAATCTGTCTCATTTTTCTCGTCTCCTATTGGTTGATCTAACCTATCCGCTTCGACTTCTCGTCCCGGTGTCTGATCTCCGGGACATATCGCTGCTTGAATCGGTTCCTGTTCGCCGCGCATCAGACATTTCGCGACTCAGCAAATTAGCATTTCAAAGGATGAAACAACGCATCTGTATCATCTATGCAACAGTGTATCAGTTAATCTTATGTGTTGCAAGCGTGAAACGACGTGTTGGATAAAAATTTTTTAGACAGGGGAATTCGGGTGATGTTCAAATCGCTGGGATTTTCGAATCGCGGAAGATATCGAAACAAAACCAATTTATGGTGGTGGGTCAATTTGAGCGAAATTTCGCGCAGGGAAAGAGTTCCGAAAAGCCCCGTNNCGTTCTGTTTGTAGAAGGCGAGCAATATGAGAACTGAGCTCCGAAGGAGTGTCCTGTTCGTTCTTAATTGAGATTTTACAGGCCGCCCTTACAGGGCTTCGAAACTGTCGGCACGGGTTCTACAAACAGGCCCGCTCCTATCGGAGCTATTCGCTAATAGTAGAATACCAGAAATATCTGAACAGAATTCCCTGTTTTCAAACTGGACCACTACAAAGCCGTGAAACTCTTGACACAACATTGCATCTATGCGACAATATTTCAGCCACGCATCTCGGTGCGGCCAGGGCAGGTCTTTGACAATTAGAGATTCGGACGCGAACAGATTTGCTCAGGTCGTGCGCAGGCTGGCACAAATCGTTCCATTAAGAAGCAGTGTTAAAACATAGTGGAACGATTTTTCGCTGTAACCAGCATGGCTGCAATATTTAAGCCGTTCCACTTTCGACACCTAAGTGGAACGATTTTTGGAAACCACGACTGTCTCACTTAAGAGTTTGTGTAAAAACAAAATGAGACAATTTATGGCTGTAACCGATTGTAATTGGGAGACTTAAGCTGTCTCACTTTCAGCACTTCGTGACACTTAAGTGAGACAATTTCCCAAACTGTCGTGACTATGCAAAATGGCGAGACGGGACGAAACGGACGGGTGTTGATCCTAAATGTGCTCAGACCAATACCGAATTTATTGCCGCAAAAAAGGCACAAAATACGCAATCTTAACCTTGCGCCTTCTGTGCCTCTTTGCGGCTAATTCTTAAGCCTGGACAAACTGAATGATCGAGAAGCCTGCGCCGGATGGATCGGCTACCATCGACATACGCCCGACGCCCGGCGCGTCAAAGGGCGGAACGCGAACGCTGCCGCCTTTCGCGACGATTTTTTCAACTGTTTCGTCAGCATTTGTGACGGCGAAGTAAGTGCTCCAGTGCGAAGGTGGCGGTTCCGGTCCCCAATTTTCGTCGATCGCCATCATTCCGCCATGGGCGGTGCCGTCCATGACGATTTCTTTATAATCCATCGGCGTGACTTTGCTCTGCTCGAGCGTCCAGCCGAAGAGCTTTGAATAAAATTCCAACGCGGTGGGAAGATCTTTGGTCGCCAGCTCACGCCAGCAGATCGTTCCGTGACTCGGTACTTTGAATTCAGCCATTTTCCTCCTCCTCCTTATTGTTGCATCCTGAACGTCGCAATCATCGCGCCGGTTGGGTCCTGAATAATGCACATGCGGCCGACATTTGGAATGTCCATCGGCTCACGGATTATGGTCGCTCCCAGCTCTGTGGCGAGCTTCGCGTTTTCATCTACGTTATCGACGGCGACGTAGGTCATAAAATGCGGCGGCGGTGGATTTCCGCCGAACCAGGCGGGATCGATTTGATACATGCCGCCGACGGGGTTTTCACTGCCGTCGGTCGAGAATTCAATGTATTCCATACCGGGCTGGGCGGCATTGCTTTCTTTGAATTTCCAGCCGAAAATCGAGCTATAAAAAGCCTTGCATTTGTCGGCGTCATTGCTGGCGATCTCCGTCCAGACAAACGAGCCATGTTTGGGGACCGGCATACCGGCCATTTCACTTGCTTGTTCTGCCATTTTCAATTCTCCTTGTATTAGTTTAAGAAAATATTCTACGTTCTTGCTGAATACCATTTATTACGCATAGATCGAGATTTTGTTTTACCTTGCGAGTTTTGCCTCCGTTTGCCGAAAATCCATAGCTCGCTACATCCGGTTGGTGTGTTCCGAGCAAAATAGCCGAAAAATAAATTTGTTGCAAGCGTGCAACTTAGTGTTGCATTCAAAAAAAAACTGTGTTATGTTTTATGTGTGAAATGCAATTAGCACCTATGACACTATGCAGATCATGGATGTAGGAGGAGAATATGGCATTTAAGTATGACAACTTTATTAACACCGTCGAACTCGGCCTGGCGATAAAACGCAGAAGGGAAGAGTTGGGCCTTAGCCTTAGGGATGTGGCGGACGTGACGAACGTTTCTGCCTCGACACTTTCGCGTATCGAGAACGGGACCGGCAAGCCGGACGCCGACAACATTGCTCGGCTTACCGGCTGGCTTGACATGCCGATCGACCGCGTGATGAATAAACAGACCGTCAACGACGTCGAACCGGTGATCTATTATCCGCACGAAGCTACGCCTGAGATCGTCGCTGCACACCTGCGGGCCGATAAAAAGCTGACGCCGGAAACAGCCAAGGCTTTGTCGGAACTTTTCCGCGTCGCGTACAAGCAATTCAGTAAACCCGGCAAGAAATAAGAGAATCGGGAATTTTTTGCGGTTTTGTGATTTAACAGGAGTACGTCAAATAAAGACTATGATGGAATTACAGCAAACGCATGCATGGGAGACGAAACGTCATCGGGGTTTTGTGGTCGATACGACATTCGTTCTCTTCTTTTTGGCCGTTGACTGCGGCCAGCGGTTCACGTTTGGGATTGACGGATTGTTGTCGGCTGTAACGCTTGCAATGTTTGTTGTCCTGCCTTATTTCTTGCCGTTTCAGGGCGAAAAGCCTAAGTTTGAACGCTGGCTGTTCGGAAGAGTGGTTATCGCCGCATTCGCGATAGTTCTAGGGGCAATGTTCCATCAGGCTCTTGGCGTAATATTGCCCGAAATGTTTCGGTTCATCCCGTTCACGCTTTTGATCGTTGCTGCAATGATCAGCGGTTATGTTCAATTCTACGGCCTCTTAAGATTTCGTTTGGCCAAATAGGCAAAAGGCGCTAAGCGAAAAGCAAGATCCGTGCGTACATCTGGAGTGCGCACGGATTTTTTCATTGCATTGAGTTATAACATATGTTATATAGAGATAGGAGGATATATGACTAGTACACTAAAGCTGACGACAATCGGTAATTCTACGGGAGTAATATTACCAAAGGACATATTGGAAAAGCTTCGTGCTTCGAAAGGAGATACGATATTTGCGGTCGAAACACCAAATGGAATCGAACTCACACCTTACGACGCCAAATTCGCTCGGCAAATGGAGGTTGCGGAACGGGTAATGAGAAAACACCGTGACGTGCTTCGCAAACTCGCCGAGTGATTATGACATTTGAATGGATCGAACCGAATGCAGTTTTGGCGATGCATAAACGCCAGATCGCTGAGCACGGCGGTACGGAGGGAGTGCGCGACGAAGGATTATTACTATCGGCTCTTGCCCGACCGGAAAATCTGCATGCTTATGGGGAGGATGTTGACTTAGCGGCACTGGCCGCCAGTTACGCGTTCGGTATAGCGAAAAATCATCCTTTTTTGGATGGAAATAAGAGAACGGCATTAGTTGTGGCCGTGGCGTTCCTCAATCTCAACGGATACGATTTCGAGGCGCCGGGAGAAGAGACCTATATTACATTTCTGCGGCTTGCAGAAGGCTCAATCACGGAAGAAAATCTTGCAGGCTGGTTTCGGGAAAGACTCTATTCATTGCCCGAAAACTAAACCGTACTTATTAAACGACCGCGAACGTGTTTTCGTTAACAAGTTCGTAAATCTTTCGGACCTGTTCGACCAACTCGCCATATTGGGCTAGCGTAAGTGCCTGAGCTCCATCACATAAAGCTTCTTCGGGACACGGGTGTACCTCGATGATCAATCCGTCAGCTCCGGCGGCAACGCCCGCGCGGGCCATCGGGTTCACCATGTAGTTATGGCCCGTTGCGTGAGACGGATCGACGATGATCGGGAGATGCGACATCCGCTGAACCACCGGAACGATTGAAAGATCGAGCGTGTTGCGGGCATGGTCGGCAAACGTGCGGATGCCGCGTTCGCAGAGGATGACGTCATAATTGCCCTCTGACATGATGTATTCGGCGGCGAGCAGGAATTCGTCAAGAGTCGCGGACAGGCCACGTTTTAGCAGGATTGGTTTTCGCGTTTGGCCGGCATATTTCAGCAGCGAAAAATTCTGCATATTGCGGGCGCCGATCTGTATGCAGTCGCCATATTTTTCGACGAGATCTATACCGCGTTCGTCCATCGCCTCCGTGACAATATTCAGGCCGTACTGTTCGCGAACCTCGGCCAATATCTTCAACCCGTCCTCGCCCATTCCCTGGAATGCATAAGGCGATGTTCTCGGTTTAAATGCACCTCCGCGAAAGAATTTCGCCCCCGATTTGGCCACATCTTGGGCGACCTTGAACACCTGTTCGACATTTTCAACCGCACACGGCCCAGCGATGATCGCGAGTTCTGCCCCGCCGATAACTGCGTTTCCCACTTTGATGACCGATTTTTCGGGCCGAAGTTCCTTTGAGATCAACTTATATGGCTTTGTAACACGGATGGCGTCGGCGACGCCGGGGAGATTCTCGAAATGGGCGGAATCGACCGCCCCTTTGTTTCCGGTGATGCCGATGGCTGTACGGTTCTCTCCCGGCAACGTGTGGCCGCGAAGGCCAAGCCCCTCGATCACTTCCACAACCCGATCAATATCGGAGCGGCTTGCGTCAGGTTTCATTACAATCAACATGTCTGCTTTAACCTCTTACAATTGCAAAACTACAACTCTAAATTCTGGCTCCATCTTTTGCAAACGGCGGCAATAACCTGGCGACAAAATCCTCGACCGCTTTCGCTGCAACCCCGGAATCGGCAACCCGTTCGATCTCCGCGACGATGGCCGACCCAACAACCGCAGCATCCGCATATTGCCATACCTCGTCTATCTGTGCGGCTGTCGAAATACCAAAGCCGACCGCGATGGGAAGATCGGTAAATTTTCGGGCACGATTTACTAGGGTCTCGGCTGCGGAACTCATTTCATTCCGCGTTCCCGTTACACCCGCACGTGACACGGCGTAGATAAATCCCCGCGCATTCTTGCAGATCTTCTCAAGCCGATGGTCGGTTGTCGTTGGGGCAATGAGAGAAATCAGGTCAATTCCATGCGCTGCGAAGCGTTCCGAGATTGTCTGGGCTTCATCCTCGATCACATCGGTGAGCAAGACGCCATCGACACCCGAAGCGTTGGCCGCAGTGACAAAAGATTCGATCCCAAAACGCATTATTGGGTTGAAATAACTAAACAGCACAATCGGAACATCCGAATGCTCCCGAAACTGCGTAGCTAGTCCCAATACATTAGCCAAAGTGGTTCCGCCGTTCAACGCCCGCTGCGACGAGCGCTGTATCGTCGGCCCGTCCGCCATCGGGTCACTGAAGGGAACGCCGAGTTCGATCACATCGGCGCCCATTTCGGCGAGTTTCAGAATAATCGATAGTGAGGTTTCAAGGTCCGGATCGCCCGCGGTAACAAAGGGTATAAAGCCTTTGCGCCCGTCCTTTCGCATTTCATTANNAAATCTCGCGGAAATTCGGCTCATAGATCCCTTTTTGCCAACTCCTCCCGGACCGTGTTTATGTCTTTACCGCCGCGGCCCGAAAGGTTCACGACCAGAATTCGATCTTTGCCCATTGCGGGAGCGATCTTGATCGCGTGCGCGATGGCATGGGACGATTCGAGAGCCATTATGATGCCTTCCGTCTGTGAAAGCGTTGCGAAAGCCTCCAACGCCTCAGAATCAGACGCCGAGACGTACTCTACTCGGCCAATGTCATGCAAATATGCGTGTTCCGGCCCTATCGAGGCGTAATCCAGCCCGGCGGAGACCGAATGAGTCGCCGCGATCTGTCCATCAGAATCTTGCAGCAGATAGCTCTTTGTGCCTTGCAACACGCCGACGTTACCACTATGCATGAATCTGGCTGCGTGCTCGCCCAAAGCGCTGCCTCGCCCGCCTGCCTCGACGCCGATCATTTTTACGCCCTCGTCATTCAAAAACTCGTGAAAAAGTCCGATCGAATTTGAACCGCCGCCCACGCAGGCAATCAGGCAATCGGGCAGTCGGCCTTCTTTTTCCAATATCTGATGTCTTGTCTCTTTGCCTATAACACTTTGAAAGTCGCGAACCATAAGAGGATACGGATGCGGCCCGAGAGCCGAACCGAGCAGGTAATATGTCGTATCGACATTCGTTACCCAATCACGCAATGCTTCGTTTATTGCGTCTTTCAGCGTTCGCGAGCCGGAATCGACGCCGCGGACTTCCGCACCCAATAGCCGCATTCGGAAGACGTTAACTTCCTGCCGCCGCATGTCTTCGGTGCCCATATAAACCACGCACTCCAAACCGAATAGAGCACAGACCGTCGCCGTCGCAACGCCGTGCTGTCCGGCTCCGGTCTCGGCGATAATACGTTTCTTGCCCATTCGGCGGGCAAGTAGAATTTGCCCGATACAGTTATTTATTTTGTGTGCGCCGGTGTGATTAAGGTCCTCGCGCTTCAGATAGATCTTTGCACCACCCAGGTTGTCGCTCAGCCGTTCGGCATGAAAAAGAGGCGACGGCCGTCCGACGAAATCCTTTAAAAGAGTCTGAAATTCATATTGAAACCCGAAGTCGTCCCGCGAGGAAAAATACGCTCCCGTCAGTTCATCAAGCGGCGACACGAGCGTCTCGGGGACAAAGCGTCCGCCGAACTCGCCCCAGTAGCCTTTTTCGTTTGGATCGTAGCTATTCATCACGTTTTGCTTCAGCAATAAACAATCGTAACTTTTCTTTGTCTTTCTTTCCCGGTGACGATTCGATTGAACTGCAAACGTCAACCGCGTGTGGCCGAACCACCCGTATCGCTTCCCGAACAGTTTCAATCGACATTCCACCCGCCAGATACAAACGCTCGGTCATTGTCCAAACCTGTCGTGCGATTTGCCAGTCGAAACGTTTTCCCGTGCCGCCGTAATGGTCCTTTGAAAAGCTGTCTAATAGAATGGCATGCGCATCAAAATCCAACACATCATCACAACTAAACTCAGGTGTTATGCGAACGGCTTTAATTATTTCCGCTGTCGTCAAGCATTTAAGCGAATTCACTGATTCACGTTGTTCATCTCCATGAAGTTGTATAGCGCCGAGTTTTGCCGTCTCTACAATTTCTACGATTTTCTGTAATTCCTCATTCACAAACACGCCGACTTTCAAAACATCTGCGGGAAGTTGCTCGATTATTTCCCTGACATTTTCCGGCGTGATAAATCGCGGGCTTCTTTCATAGAAATTGAATCCGAGAGCGTCCGCTCCATAATTAACCGACAATAGGGCGTCTTCAAGGTTCGTGATTCCACAAATTTTGACCTTTGTCATAATTCCTTATTCACCGGCGGCTTATATTTTTTCGTCTTTCAGACGTGTTGCCAGATACCAAACTACGAACAAATTCAGTATCAATATGACCAAACGAATCCAGGTAAACTTCTCATAAAGTTCATAGATTTCAACAGGAACCAGAAACGACGTTGCGATCACTGTTAGGTATTCGGCCCAACGCTTTTCGAACCAAAGCCCGACACCTTCGGTAAGCTGCAATGCGGAATAGCCAAATGAACCGACGCTCATCGGATTAAATTATTATTGTTTATTCCGACAAGCTTTTCCTCGATTCGCCTGCACCATCGTGTTTTCCGGGTTGATGCCGTGACGATTGATAAAATCCGCAAACCATTGGGCCACGTCCCGGTCGAGCAAGGTCAGCAACTTAAACCCGATGATAACGAGCAAAATTCCTTTCAATAATTTAAAGATCGAAATTATATGGATCGTCCAATGACGCTCTTTGATCGTCTGATCTTTATAACGAAAATGCGGCTTATTCACGCCAGACTCTCCAATACGCTTCTTGGGTCGCCCGACCGCATAAGCGTTTCGCCGATCAAATATCCGTCGAAACCGAGTGATGTGAGTTCTAAAATCTCTTCGCGCGATGTGATCCCGCTTTCGGAGATCATCAATACATCGGCGGGNNGAAACGTCGAGCGAAACATTGAATGAGTGCAGATCGCGGTTGTTAACGCCGATTAGTTTCGCACCTATATTTGCGGCTCTTTCTAGTTCCTCAAGCGTGTGCACTTCAACCAAAGCATCGAGGCCAAGCTCGTGTTCTGCTACACGAAAGAGTTCCGCAAAAACACTATCATCCAGCATCGCGGCAATAAGCAGGATCGTGTCTGAACCGGCCTCGGCGGCCTCGTAGATCTGAAAGGCGTCGAAGATAAAGTCCTTTCGCAGGATCGGCAGATCGACCGCTTTGCGAACTGCTCGCAAATCATCGAGCGAACCTTTAAAAAAATCTTCCTCGGTCAATACCGAGATCGCCGCCGCCCCGCCTGTTTTGTACGACTGAGCAATGGTTGCGACATCTACGGCGTAATTGATCGTGCCTTTCGACGGCGAAGCCCGCTTAAATTCGGCAATGATATTTAGACCGCTGCGAGTTTCAAGTGCGTCCCGCAATCGATGATTTTGCACCGAGGCGCGTTTTTCCATCGAAAGCTCCGCCATGCGTTCAATGCCGACAGCGCGTTTTGCCGACTCGACACGCAGCTTCTTTGCCGCAAATATTTTGTTCAGGATCGTTTCGCTCATCCATTCGTTAATTCGGCCAGAAGCCGCAATTTCTCAGCGGCCGCTCCGCTCGTGATCGACTCTTTTGCTTTCTCGAAAGCGGCTAAAATGTCCGAATCCGGGGATGCCACATGGATTGCCGCTGCCGCATTCATGACGACAAGATCGACGGCCTCGCGGTTCTTTGATTTTCCGCTCAAAACATTGCGGATCAACGTCACACTTTCGTCTAACGTCGATGTACGAATATTTTGCATATCGGACTGCTCCAGTCCAAAATCACTCGGCGAAATTTCAATAATTCTCACCGATTCACCGTCAATCTCGGCAACTTTCGTCGTGCCGTTCAATGTTATTTCGTCCAGGCCGTCGCTTCCGTGAACGACCCACGATTTTGTTGTCCCAAGCCTCGCGAGCACATTCGCCGTTTTTTCGACCAAGTCTTCTCCCCAAACGCCGATCACCTGATGCGGTGCGTTTGCGGGATTGCATAGCGGCCCAAGGTTGTTAAAGATTGTCGGGAAGCCGAGACCCCGGCGGACTTTTGCAAGCATCGGTGACAGCGAATGAAAATTTGGAGCGAACATAAAGCAAATGCCGATCTCATCAAGACAATGCCCGGCTTTTGCCGCATTGACCGCAGGATTTACACCTAACGTCGCCAACACATCGGCGCTGCCGGAATTGCTTGTCGCCGCCCGATTTCCATGCTTCGCCACTGGTATTCCGGCTCCGGCCACGACAAACGCAGCTCCGGTTGATACATTGAAAGTCTTAGCTCGGCTTCCGCCCGTGCCTACCGCATCGACAAATACATCATGCTTAGTATTTACGCGGATGCAGCGGCTCCGCATAATTGAGGCAAGGGCGAACAACTCGTCCTGGGTGGTCCCTTTTTGCTCCCAGGCCATCAGGACATCCGCCAATAGCTGTTCGTCGGTTTCGGATATTAATGCGTCAAAAAAAGGTTCGGCATCACTTGCAGCAATCTCCTTGCCCGAACGAAATGAATCAAGATTATCGTGCAAAATATCCATATCTAAACGGCATTGTCTTCGGCGATCTCGATGGCTTTCAGCAATGCTTCCGCCTTATTGACCGTCTCCTGAAATTCAAGCTCCGGCACTGAATCAGCCACGATACCGGCCCCGGCCTGCACTTTTGCTTTGCCGTTTTCAAGCACCAGGGTGCGGATCGCGATGCATGTATCCATGTTCCCGGCGTAATCGAAATAGCCGACAGCTCCCGCATAAACGCCGCGGGGCGTAGGCTCAAGGTTTTGGATTATTTCGATCGCCCGCACCTTCGGCGCTCCCGAAACTGTACCGGCAGGGAAACAGGCAGCCAAGGCATCGAATCGGTCGAATCCATCGCGGAGATCGGCGGAAAGGTAACTCACCAGATGNNGCCCATAGACCTTCACGCTGCCGTATTCGGCAACGCGGCCAAGATCGTTGCGGCCGAGATCGACAAGCATTTGATGTTCGGCCACTTCTTTAATGTCGGCTCGCATTTCTTCGGCCAATCTCGTATCCTCTTCATCCGTTTTACCGCGCGGCCGGGTGCCTGCGATCGGCCGATACTCAAGCTGCTTTCCACGGCTGCGGACAAGCATTTCCGGCGATGCCCCAATAATCGTNNCGCCGATCTGGAGCAGAAACATATATGGCGACGGATTTAGCGATCTCATTGTCCGGTAGATCGACACCGCCGAAGCACCAGTCGGCTTTGTAAAGCATTGCGAAATAACGACCTGGTAGCATTCGCCCGCGGTGATCAATTCCTTGATTTCCAGGACGGCGTTTTCAAAGTCCATCCGCAGCCAGTTCGAACGAACTTCGCCATTCGTAAAGCCTGCATTCGATGGTGGAATCGACACAGCCCGATTTTCTAGAATTTCTTTAATCGCGGCGTTCGCTGACACGGCGTTATCAAAAAGCGTCCGAAGCCCAGTCAAACCGTCGTCGCTCTCATCCGTAAACACGAGGCTGATAATTTTTATCGACTGTTTAGCATGATCGAACGCCACAATCGAGCGAAAAAACATGAATGTCGATTCAGGCAGACCATCGTCAGCCATAGAGGTCTTCACCGAAGGCTCAAACCACCCGGAACACGAAAAGCCGAAATATCCGATCGCTCCACCGACAAACGATGGCATATCGCTGCCATGGGCAACCGTGTATTTACGAAAATGCTCCCGCAAGTATTCCCACATCGCCGCGGCGATCTTGGTTTCACCGCTTTCGTTGCTGACAATTACCGAATTCTCATTTCCGCTCACGACCATCCGTGGGTTGACGCCGATAAACGAATATCGTGCAAGACTCTCGCCGCCTTCGACCGATTCGAGCAGATACGAATTCGATGAGCCTTCGGCCAGTTTCAAATAAACGCTCAACGGCGTCAGGAGATCCGCTGGGAGCGTATCGATCACCGGTATTACGTTTGCCCGCTCGGCTTTGCTCAAAAAATCGTCGAAATTCATCATCTACTCAAAACAAAAATACCGCCCATAAATTCAGGCGGCATCCTCATAAATCTAGAAATCTTGATCGGGCCTAATGGCCAAAATTGACTTCCGTGTCCAGACGGGGCACCGCGCAGCAGCTCAAAAGCTGCCAGCTCCAAGCCCAATTGTCGGAGATCAAAGTTATTGCCAAATTCGGTTTCATCTGTACAACTTGTATCAAAATACGATTCGTTGTGTCAATTACATTCTTTCCGGGACTTCGATTCCCATCGTTTGTAGAGCGGCCGTGAGAGCATTTCTTACCAAGTCGGCTGTTACGACCAGAACTGCCTGTTTTACGACATTTTCCTCTATCAATATCTTATGATGATGATAGAAAAGGTTGAATGCCTTTGCGAGATTGAACGTGTATTTTGCGAGAATCGCGGGCTCATTCTGTGCGGCGGCCTGCTGAACCGTTTCGTCTAAACGCGAAGCAAGTGTTATCAGCGACCAGATATCGTCGCCGGATTCGCCTGTCAGAATCTCGGAAAGTGGTAGCCAGTCGCTGAGTTTTGTACGGAAATCGTCGATCGATTCGCTTCTTTCATCCAATTTTCGGAAAATCGAATTCGCCCGCACGGCGGAATACTGGCAAAACGCCCCGGTCTCGCCCTCGAACGAAAGAGCTTCCTTAAAGTCGAACACGATGATCGTAGTTCGAGAAAATTTCAACAGAAAATACCGCAACGCGCCAACGGCCAATTGATGAGCGACCAACTGCTTTTGGTCCAGCGGCTGCTCCCCGTGCCGTGCCTCGACCTCAGCCAAAGCATTTGTTTCCAAACGGGTTATCAGATCGTCGGCTTTAACCCCAAGGCCTTTCCTGCCGCTCATCTCGATAAACGGTTTCTTCCTGTCCTCGTCGCTGACCTCGAAGCCAAGCTCTTCGGCCGCCGCGGGTGAAAGCGCAACCATTTCGTACGAAAGATGGACGCTTGCCGCCTCGCCTTTTTCGGGATAGATGGCCGCAACACCTTTTCTGACAACCTCTTGCGGGTAAGATTGTCGCGTGTCGATGACGTTATATACCGTTTCGCCATGGCCAAAAACCGGCCCGCCCGCCACATGCTCGGGCTCTTCGGCCGTGGTTATCCAAACCTCCTTGCCATCTGCATATTTGAAAAACGGCCTATAGAAAAAGTCCATTCCGAGAATGCCAAGCTTCCACATCTGGTAGGCGATGTCCTTGCCGGTGTAGGTTACGGTGCCGTTAGACCGGACGAGAATTTTGTCCGATTCATGCTCGTCCGTGCCCGTATGCGAGTCAAAGCCCATAACCCAGCAGCCCGCGTTTTTGCCTTCGGTTTCGAGATGAATAACGCCGCGTTCCTTCATCTGCTCGAATGCCTTGTTCCAAAAATGCAGGTGAAGTATCTCAGATTCGCGCGGAAGTAGGTCATACCGAATCGAAAGCCGCTCCATCGTCCTCAGAATGCATTCGACATTTCGAGTTGCCACATAATCCGCAAGTATAGCGGTCTCGTTATTGCCTTCTTCGATTAGATGCAGTACCTCGGCGCGTTTCGATTTCAGTTCTTCATTAGCTGAATATCGTTGACCAACCTCCGCGTACAGATCCCAACAGTAGTAGTCAAAATCCTTACCCATGAGTTTAGGTTTGCTGACACTAGAGTCGCTCGATATATTTGTGAAACTTTCCAGTATCGCTAAATTCCATTCTCGCAGATATATAAATCCGACAACCACATCTGCTACCTGAACTCCTGTGTTGTCGATGTAGTTTTGAACTTCAACACGTTTGCCGTTTGCCCGCAGGATTCGCTGAAATGTATCGCCCAGTACCGAGTTTCTAACATGGCCAATATGAGCGGCTTTGTTTGGATTCACCGATGTATGTTCGACACAAATCTTTGGCGAATCATCCGATTCGGACAGCTTGAGCTTCGGCAGCGGTGCTGCTTCCGCATTTTCACCAATGAACTTCGCCCGGTCGTAGAAAACATTCAAATACCCGGGGCCGGCGACTTCGATACGATCGACAAAATCGAACTTTTCAAGTTCTGCCTTGAAAGTTTCGCNNGCGCGGATTCTTTTTCTCGCCCGTCTGCTGTTTGATTAGCTTTGCAAGCTCGAAGGCAGCAGGGAAGGCGACATCGCCAAGCTCGATCTTGGGTGGTACTTCCGAAACCACTTGTTTCAGATCGATACCGAACGCGGTCTGTGCTGTTTCCCTCACCTTTTGGCGCAAAGTTTCTTGAAGCTCGAAAATAGTCATTCTGATATAAAGCCCTGGTTACGAAATCGAACAGAGATTATAAGGGTTTTGAAGCGGCAATGGCAAAACGTCGTTCTCCGCGTGCGTCGCCATTTTTCATTTCCGGCCAAAAAAGACTAAACTGCTTGTTTCTATGAAAACGCTCTATTTCGATTGTTTCGCGGGTGCAAGCGGCAACATGATCCTCGGCGGATTGATCGCTCTGGGTGTTGACAAGGACGAGTTGATTCGTCAGCTAAAGCGTTTGTCGACCGTGGAATTTACGATCGAAATGGAGCAGGTGAATCGAGCTGGCATCTCGGCGATCCACGCCAAAGTCTTGGTTCCCAACGAGAAAGCTCATCGTCACTTGCGCGATATTGAAAAAATAGTACTCGACTCAAGCCTGTCGGATCGTGTTAAAGAACGATCTGTCAAGATATTCACGAGATTGGCGGATGCCGAAGCAAAGGTACACGGCATCGATGTTCAGAACGTCCATTTTCACGAGGTGGGTGCGATGGACGCGATAATCGACGTGGTCGGTTCGTGCATCGGTTTTGAACTTCTTGGTGTGGAGCGGTTTGTCTGTTCGAAAATCCACGTGGGCAGCGGATTTGTGCAAATGGCCCACGGAAAGTATCCGGTTCCACCGCCTGCGGTCGCTGAACTGCTCAATCTTCTTCCGATCTATTCGTCGGAAGTCGAAGGTGAGTTGATAACGCCAACGGGTGCGGCGATAATTAGTTCATTATGTGATAGTTACGGTGCATTACCTGAATTTATGGTTGAGCAGATCGGCTACGGTGCGGGAACGCGTGAATACACGGAATTTCCAAATGCGCTGCGAATGATGGTGGGCGAAACGGTGTCGGATCGGGCAAAAAACCGCACAACGGATGTAAGCACTGTCAACATTACGCGAACGGACGAACTAACCTTGCTTGAAACGAATCTTGACGATATTTCACCTCAGGTTCTCGGTTTCGTAATGGAGCGTTCACTCGAATTAGGTGCTCTGGATTGTTGGTTCACGCCGATCCAGATGAAAAAAAACCGGCCGGCGACGTTGCTGTCGGTCCTTTGCTCGGCGGACAAAAGAGGATCGATCATGGAAATGCTTTATGTCGAAACAACAACGCTCGGCATACGTTCGGTCAATGTCGAGCGAAATTCGCTGCCGCGAGAAACGGTAAAAGTCGAAACGGAATTCGGAACCGTCGACGTTAAGATCGCCCGTTTCGGAGAGAAGATCATAAACGTGATGCCTGAATACGATCATGTGCGAAACCTTGCGATCGACAATAATGTTCCATTCAGGGTTGTTCACGCTGCCGTGCTTGCTAATTTTAAGGGTCTTTCGTTATCGGTTGGATTGTAGAATTGAACCGTAATTTATGGCAAAGAAAGTAAAAAAGAAAGTTGATCTGCAGAAGATCGCGGCCGGCGTCAGGCTGATGCTCGAGGGAATGGGCGAGGACCCGAACCGAGATGGTTTACGGAACACGCCCGAACGAGTTGCGGATTTCTATTTGGAACTGACCGAGGGAATGTGGCAGGACCCGAAAGAGCACATCGTGCCGCTGCCGGGCGATTCGCATGACGAAATGGTCATCGTAAAGGACATTTCGATCGCTTCGGTTTGCGAACACCATCTGGCGCCATTTGTCGGAAAATGTCACATCGCCTATATTCCAAAGGGCGGCCGGATCGTTGGCCTTTCAAAACTCGCACGCATCGCGGAGATCTTTGCCCGGCGGCTACAGGTGCAGGAACGCCTGACGCAGCAGATCGCGAGCACGCTTTTTGACGAGCTTCAGCCGCTCGGTGTGATGGTCGTGATCGAGGCCGAGCATACATGCATGACGCTCCGCGGCGTCAAAAAGCCGGGAGCAATGACAGTTACTTCGGCCGTGCTCGGCGGGTTTAGAAAAGATTCGCGGACGCGGGCCGAGGCGATGTCGCTGATAAAAGGATAGCCTGAGTCAGTAGCCCGCACGTGAGTAAGGGCTCTCGGCGGCAAGGATGAGCCCTTACTTACGTGCGGGCTACTGACTTGATCCGAGGCGATCAGCTTGATCAAGGGATGAATGTCTCCTAATAGCCCTTGATAAAATACTTTAACTGTCTGGCCTCAGACATCTAATAAACTACTTTAACTATGAGAGTAACTTCATCCGTTCTGTTGGCGTGCATATTTACCGTTTCGTTGGCGTTTGGGCAAGACCGGTCCACTTCGTTTGACGGAGCAAGGCTCCTTGAACGCGTAAAACGCCTTTCGGCCGACGACTTCGAAGGCCGTGGGCCGGGAACCGATGGCGGCAAGCGTGCGGCCCAGTATATCGCTGATGAGATGAAAGCGGCGGGCGTGAAACCGGGCAATGGCAAGATCTATTTTCAGAACGTCAAGTTGGTCGGGGTAAAAGCGGACCCTAACACTTCGCTTGAGGTATCGGGTGCGGCTAGAACGTCCTATTATAAATTCGCCGACGAGTTTGTCGCAACCACAAGTGCCCAGACAGCCGAGGTGTCGGTCGATAGTGAATTGATTTTTGTCGGTTACGGCATCAACGCGCCGCTCTATAATTGGAATGACTACAGCGGCTCTCCCGACAACTACAAGGGCAAGATCGTCATGATCCTGGTAAACGACCCGCCAGCGACCGAAGGCGAACCCAACTTGTTTGGCGGGAAAGTTCTCACTTATTATGGCCGATGGACTTATAAATTCGAGGAAGCCGCTCGTCGCGGAGCAGCCGGCGTCATTCTTGTTCACACAACCGAATCGGCCGGATACGGCTGGAATGTCGTCCGCACATCGAACGGGAATTGGCGTTATGAGATCGCCCGCACTGCTGATGACACGACGCCATTTCTGAAGTTCAAATCCTGGGTTACATTCGATGCTGCCCGGAAGATGCTTGCGTCGGCAAATCTGAGCATCAAGGACCTGACGGCGGCCGCGCAGCGACGTGGATTCAAGCCCGTTAAAACTGGTTTGAAAGTCAGATTGGATCTCAAAAGCGAGATAAAAACCTTTGACTCACCCAATGTTGTCGGCACAGTCGAAGGCGGTGACAAAAAGCTGAAAAGCGAGTATGTAATCTACTCGGCCCACTGGGACCATCTGGGCATCGGAGAACCCGACGCCCGAGGCGACAAGATCTATAATGGAGCGTATGACAATGCCTCGGGCGTCGCCGCAGTTATCGGTATCGCGGAAGTTCTGGCGAAAATGCCAAAGAAAATCCGGCCAAAACGTTCCAGCCTCTTCCTGTTTCCGACGGCCGAAGAGCAGGGCTTGCTCGGTGCCGAGTACTATTCGCATAACCCGCTCGTTCCGCTCGCGAAAACCGCCGGGAACGTAAATATCGACGGCGTTAATTTCTACGGAAAGGTTTCAGACTTTTCGGCGCTCGGAGCCGAGCGCTCGACGATGGAAACGATCGTCAACGAGGTTGCAAAGGAACGGGGCCTGGCGCTCAAAGGCGATTTACTGCCGGAACAAGGCTATTTCTTCCGCTCGGACCATTTCCCGTTTGCAAAGGTCGGCGTACCGGCAATATCTCTTCGTTATGGCGAGATCTTTGTCCCACCGCTAACCGGCGAGGCGGCCGCCTTCAAGCGCGATTATCAGGCCAAGCACTATCACCAGCCGTCGGACGAATATCGGGATTGGTGGGACTCGTCGGCGATGATCCAGAACGCCGAGCTCGGACTCGCGATAGGTATCAAGTTGGCAAACACCACGTCTTTGCCCAGGTATAAGGATACGGATGAGTTCGCCGCGGCGGATAAGAAACGCATGGGAGTGAAGTGATGAGCAAGCCGCAGCCGACCTTTTTTGACGTGGAAGAGGCTCAGGCGATTCTCGAAGAACTGATCGAGCGCGCCAAAGATGGCGAACTAATTGTGATCAGAGACGGCTTATCGGCCGTAAGGATTGAACCGATCAATGAAGTAAACCGACGTTCGCCCTTGGGACCTGTTACTTAATGGTGCGTCGAGGAACTGCGTCTTGTGTTATCGTCTAGGTTTACTTTGCGCCAAATTTTACAACGGCGCATTTTCTTTTGAATGAGCAATAGTTTTTACATTACAACCCCAATTTATTACGCGAACAGCCTTCCGCACCTCGGGCACCTTTACACGACGATTGTTGCAGACGTAATACACCGTTACAAAAAACAGCGCGGCTTTGACGTCTATTTTTTGACCGGAACAGACGAGCACGGCGTCAATATTCAGCGAGCGGCCCAAAAAAATGGCCGGACGCCGAAGGAACAGGTCGATTACATTTCGGGCGAGTTGAAGCGTATGTTTCACGATTTCGGCCTCGACACCGAAAACGGTGGCTACGACATCTTCATGCGAACGACCGAGCCGTTTCACTACGAAGGCGTTCAGCATCTGTGGCGGGAGATCGCGAAAAACAAGACGCCGAAGGGCAACGACAATATTTACAAGGGTTTCTACGAAGGCTGGTTTTGTGCTCCATGTGCTGCCTTTAAGTTGGAAGGTGAGTATTACATTCCTGAAGGCGAGGATATTCCGTATTGTTCGATCCATGAACGCTCGCTCGACAAAGTGTCCGAAGAAAGTTACTTCTTCCGGCTGTCCGATTATGACGAATTTTTGATCGAGTCGATCGAACGCGATGCTGGACTTGTACGTCCCGAATCTCGCCGTAATGAAGTGCTTTCGTTTGTAAAGGGCGGATTGCAGGACTTGTCGATCAGCCGGCAAAAGTCGTCTGTTTCGTGGGGCGTCCCTGTGCCGGACGACGAAAATCATGTGATGTACGTCTGGCTCGACGCGCTTTCGAATTACATCACCGCCACTGGATACGGCAATTCGGAACGTGCCGCCGTCGGATTCGAAAAATACTGGCAGAATGCTATGCATCTTGTCGGCAAGGACATTCTGAGGTTCCACACGGTTTACTGGTTTTCGTTCCTGAAAGCGGCAGGCTTGGAGTTGCCGAAAACGGTGTTTGCACATGGAATGTGGCTCGACATCGATGGCCGTAAGATGGGTAAAACCTTAGGTAACGTAATAGAAGTTGATGTATTACATAAACATTTCTCGGTGGATTCAATCCGGTAT
>DLHV01000220.1:0-12889 GCA_002483395.1 Chloracidobacterium sp. UBA7659
ATGTCTGCGTTCCTTACTTAGCCAGCCGCTGCAACGCGGCTCTCAACAACTTCTGGACATTCATTTCGGCGCCTTCCTGTCTTGCCTGTTGCAAAGCCTTTTCGGCGGCATTCTTTTGGTAGCCGAGATTTACGAGGGCTGATAAAGCATCGTCAAAAATGCTGTCTGCACCGATGGCCGCACCGGCTGCCATTGAAGTTTCGGACGAGACGCCAGCAGCCAATTGATCGACCTTGTCACGCAACTCGATAATCAACCTTTCCNNTTCCGCTGTCTTTCGACCAACACCGGGGATGGCGGTCAACCTTGCAATATTGTCGGTGCGGATCGCGGCTACTATCTCGTCGGCATTCATTCCCGACAGCATCGTTATCCCCGATTTTGCTCCTATTCCCTGTACCGAGATCAGCTTTAGGTAAAGCTCGCGTTCGCGGGCGGTCTTGAAGCCGAAAAGCTGGATCGCATCCTCCCGAACGTAGGTATAGATGCGCAGCTGAACATCCGATCCGATTTCGCCGATCTCATAAAACGTCGACAGCGGTATCGTCACCTCGTATCCCACGCCGCCGACATCCAGGATCAAGGTATTCGCGTGTTTTTCGAGCAGTTTTCCGGAAAGAAAGGCGATCATTTTTGATCCAAAAGTCCAGATTTCTGCAGAATGGAGTTGGAATAGTGTTTTGCTTGCTGGACAATTTCAGAGCGCTTCATACTATCGTTCCAATTTGCATCCCAATTTTGTTGCCAAATCGCCAAATTTATTTGGATCTCGGCCAGTTCCGCGGAAGTTTGCAATTCTGCTTCCGGGGCAGTCCATTCTATAAAATACTTACTTTCCTCAATAAGGCTGTTTACTGCGTCCTTGTTTGCCGGATTTCTGGAAAATGAAACGATCCTTGCAAGATTGGCTGCCAGCCCGCCCAGCCGGATCGGCAATCCATCCTGCATGTAACGGATGCGACGTTCCTCTAAGTTATTCATAGTCAATACTCTCCAATAGATTCGTCACAATAGGGACTATTCTTTCACGCAAATTCGAGTCAGCGATTTCCATAGAAAAATTATTTTGCCTTGGTCGAATATTAATAAGCGACTCGAATGTTACTTCGCGCGTATAAGGCAGCCAGTCTGCGCCCCAAACATTTTCTTGTACACTCCCGTTATCGAGCAAAACTGCTTCACAATCCGAATGCAGTTTTCCTCCCCCAACCAAAATACCTCGTTCTACGTCTACGGCCAATTTGATATAGGTTTCGAGTGATTCCAACATACTACTCATTTGGCCCGAATAGCTTTCGATTCAATTAGAAGAATTGCCATTTTAACAAAGTTGTTTCACACTTGAAACACAGATTGTAGTCGATAAATCATTTAAGGGCAACGGGGTAAATCGTTTTCCGCATCCATCTTATCGGATTGTCAACCAATATGTTTTTCTATCTGGTCGACGTTACATTTGCGAGATCGAAAAAAAGAAAGCGTTTCGGCGCAAAAAAGCTTTGCGCCTTTCGTCAAAAGATATAAAATAGAAGTGGTGGCTTATGGCGGGAGTTCCAGCAAGATTGTTGAAACTGAATTCGATAATCCGCCGTATGCATAGTAGAAGCTTTTAAGAGGTAAATTACATGTGTTGCAAAGGACTAGTTAAAAGGATCGTACCGTTTTTCCTGGCGTTCGCCGCCGGGCTTTTCATCGCAAGCTTTTTTGTAACGATCGCCACGCCGTCGTTCAATTTTCGTCGCGGCGAAAGATATAGGGAAATGCAGCGGTTAAGATCGGAGAACCAGGAATTAAAGCGATCGAATCTCGAACTTCGCAAACAGATGGAGGAACTCCGCAGGAACTCGTCGGAAATTGCGGTTGACTACGTGGATCCGGTCTTTCCAATTGATGCGCCACCGCCTCCACCGCCGAAGGCTCCGAGACATCCGAGATTCGACAGGTAGTTTTCTCTAAAATTAAGCCACAGGTTAACGCTGAATGAAGTGATGTGTTAATCTGTGGTTTCTTGTTTATGGATGAAGCCCAAGCCCGAAAACTCATTTGCGAGATCGGTAAGCTGCTCTACGAGCGAAGCTATGTTGTCGCCTTTGACGGAAACGTCAGCATCCGGCTGGACCAGAACCGTGTTCTTGCCACGCCGACGATGACGTGCAAGGGCCGCATGACCGAAGACTGTCTGGCCGTCACGGACATGGATGGACAACCGCTTTCCGATAAAAAGGCTTCGTCCGAGCTTGCGATGCATTTGCTGATATACAAAATGCGTTCGGATATTCACGCGGTTTGCCACGCTCACCCGCCGCACGGGACGGCTTTCGCCGTCGCCGGACTTGCTATCGACAAACCTATTTTATCTGAGGTTATCCTCACGCTCGGCTGCGTTCCGCTGACAGATTACGGAACGCCGTCGACCGACGAGTTGACCGAGGCGATGAAGCCGTTTGTTCCGCATCACAACGCCCTGCTTATGGCAAATCATGGGGCTGTTGCCTACGGCAAACATCTGTGGGAGGCATTCGACCGACTGGAAACGCTCGAGCACACGGCGAAGATAGCGATTCTTGCCAAGGCTCTCGGCGGTGCAAATGATCTTCCGGCCGACGCCATCGAAAAACTGGTCAGAATCCGCGAAAAGGCCGGATTCTTAGGCGAATCGGCACGGTGCCAGTCCTGCGGATACCTGCACGACACCGGTATCGCACCTCCTAATTGCGAAGTGACAACACAATCGAACGGAGCAAAGGTTGCCTTTACGCGAGAAGAATTGATCGAGCTTTTGAGCCAGGCAGCAAAATTGGGATAGCCAAAATAAACGCAACGTTGTATATTTTAGTCAACCGCCACCTGTAAGAATTGGGGTTTGTTTCATTTGCAGGGTATTGCGGCGCAAATCCCAAGAGGTTCGACTCCTCATTTGCTTGGTAGCAAATACGACTGAACATCGTGTAACCGCTGTCGAGAGAAGAAGGATGGCGTTCGACGCAAGCCAAATATCGGTTTGTAAAACCAAGGATACCGATGGCGTTTACGGACGCCTTCTTAATGGGTTTTCCCCGGTTTTGGTTTCCTTCTTCGATCGGCGGCTTTTTTAATATGTTTCAACCTATTCAAAATGAACACAGAAGAAGTTTTTGGCGTGTGCGGTTTTTCGTTTCACCAAACGAAGTCGGCTATCTTTACAGGAAAAATCGACTCGAAAAGAAACTCGACGCCGGAATTTATGATTACTTCGACTATCAGAAAGTTTTAAGATTGNNTTCAGAATATTGTTAATCAGGAAGTTTTGACCAAAGACAATGTTGCTCTGAGATTTTCGTTTTTCGTTGAATATCAAATTAGTGATACCGATAGATTTCTTGAAAAAATAGATGTTTTTGCCAATTCTTACAACATCTTCGTGGCTGCAGAACAGCTTATTCATAATCTCTCGCAGATTTATCTGAGAAGAACTATCTCGCAAATCGAAAGCGAAGAATTAAACGAAAAACGCAATGAGATTTTAACGGAGATTCCTGAAGATTTACAGAAAGAATTAAGGGATTGCGGAATTCAAATCGTTCGACTTTTGGTCAAAGATCTGACCTTTCCCAAATCGATCCAAGATTTGTTTGCCAAACAGCTTGAAGCTAAGATCAGATCGAAGGCTGATTTAGAAAATGCGAGGACACAGGTTGCGATGGCGCGTGCGTTAAAAAATGCTTCGGAATTGATGAAAGGCGACGAAAATATTAAGTTTGTGCAAATGCTCGAAACCATTACGAAAATTGCCGAAAAAGGTAAGCATACTTTTATTATTGGCGATCTGGCACAAAACGCCGTAAATTTGAAAAAAGATTAGTTTTACAAGAAACACACAGGAGCAAAACTAAATGCAAGAAGCTTTAGGGATGGTCGAATGTAAGGGGCTTGTCGCGATGATCGAGGCTGCCGATGCGATGGTAAAGGCCGCTAACGTCCAATTGATAGGCTATGAGAAGATAGGGGCCGGCTTCGTAACGGCGATCGTCCGCGGGGACGTAGCGGCCGTCAAAGCCGCGACAGACGCTGGCGCTGCGGCTGCCCGACGGGTTGGTGAACTGGTCAGTGTTCATGTCATTCCCCGTCCGCATTCGAGTGTTGATGAACGCCTGCCGGTAGTTATGAAGTAGGCGGTAGGCGGAAGGCAGTTGGCGGTAACGCCCACTTTTCTGCCAACCGCCATCGGCCAACTGCCAACTCTCTATGATAATCGGACGCATACTCGGCACCGTCGTGTCGACCCAAAAAGACGAGCGTTTGCTCGGGAAAAAACTGCTGATCGTAAAACCCGTAAATCTGGACGGCACCGATCAAAGCGGTTATGTCGTCGCGGTAGACACGGTCGGAGCCGGATTTCATGAAAAGGTGATCGTTGTCGGCGGTTCGTCGGCCCGCATGGCCGAAGGCAACAAGGATTGCCCGGTTGATTCCGCGATTATCGGCGTAATAGATACGATTGATTTTACAAGTCCGCAGAACTAGTCCACGGATGCAGATCGCACGCATAATCGGAACGGTAATTTCCACGGTAAAGAACGAAACCCTGGAGGGGCGAAAGTTTCTTATTGTCCAAACGCTTGACGCCAACCTAAAAAAGAAGGGAAGCCCGATGATTGCTCTCGATGCCGTCGGTGCAGGTGTTGGGGAACTGGTCTTTTGGTGCCGCGGCAAGGAGGCTTCGTTTCCGTTCAAACGCGACGAAACGCCGACCGACTGTACTATCGTTGGAATAATCGATTCGGACGCACATGTTTATCAGAAGTGAATCGAAAATCGTGAATCTTGATTAGAGAAGCCGATTTACGATTTACGATTCACGATTCACGATTCACTATGCTCATAGCCCGTGTCATCGGAAATGTCGTCGCAACGCAAAAAAACCAGCGTTACGAAGGAACGAGCGCAATGCTTTGCCGGCAAGTAACACCTGAAGGTGAGGACATGGACTACACCTGTATCGCACTCGACTCCGTCAGTGCAGGCGAAGGAGACATCGTTATTATCGCCCAGGAAGGATGGTCCGCATCAACTGCCGCTACCGGAAAACCGGGGGCCGCAATAGATTCGGCGATCGTCGGCGTAGTCGATTATATCGATTTGTTACCCGCTGAAATTAAATAGCGAGCCTCGGCCTGTATGGAAACGGGAAATAATAACAACCTGGCCGAAAAAATCGCCAGAATCCTTGAAAATGACTCCCGGCCCAGTGATCTTTCGTCGATCCAGACGAGCATCGAAGAGATCAATTTAAGGCTCGATAAGATCGAATCAAAACCGCCGTTCTCGCCCGTCTCTCCTTCGATGGGGAAAACTCACGCATCCACAGAGCGGTTCTCCATTATCGAAGCGTTCGCCGATGAGATCGTCGCCGGTCTGAACAAAGAAAAGGCCTGCACGTTCGAACCGAACGGCAAGCCTTGTGATCACTGCTCCATGTGCAGTTCCCGAGGTTTCTGAACTACTTATTAGCGTTCGCAGCCGGTGCATTATTTGCTGGAGCCGCCGGTGCGGCAGGAGCTGTAGTTTTTCTCAACGAATTTGCATCGCCTACGCTTGGGGCTGTTCGCGCTCCCGGTTCGGCTTGGAAGAAAGGCTCTTCTTTAAAGCCAAGGAGGCCAGCCGTCAATACCGCAGGGAACGAATTCCGCGTCGTGTTGTAGTCCGTAACAGCCTGATTGAAATCCAGCCGTGCGACATTGATTCTGTTCTCCGTACCTGAAAGCTCATCCTGAACCTTCATAAATGCCTCGCTTGATCGCAAATCCGGATATTTCTCCTGTAGGCTCAGAAGGCGGCCGATTGTTCCGCCAAAGCTATTGTTGGCCTCAATAATCGCCTGTTTTTGTTCCGGCGTTTTATCGCCGCCCTCGCCTGCGCCCGGAGCCTGCTGGGCATTGAGAAGTCGCGACCGTGCGTCCGCGATCTGCCCAAATACTTCCTGCTCCTGCACACTCACCATTTTAGCGGCCTCGACCAGATTCGGGATCAAATCGGCTCGTCGCTGCAATGAGCTTTCAACATTCGCCCATTTTCCCTTCACACCCTGCTGTTTTGCCGTAAGTTCGTTATAGCTGCATCCGCTCAGGCCGATTGCAGCAAACATTGCTATTGTTAATAATATTGATCTTTTCATTGTTCTTCTCCTCATAAAAAGTTAATTGTTTGGTGGTAATCGTTAATTGTTAACCGCGCTTTCACATGCCAAAACGATTAACCATCAACAATTACGATTTACGATTTTCCTGATGCATCAACCGAATCGATAACGTTCTCGATCTGCTCCATATAATCGCCGAAGAGCCGATTTGCCTCTACGTCGTCCAGTTTACCTGCGAAATTACTCTCACGAATATTAAATATTTTCTCAAACAAAGCCCCGTTCAGTTTCAGGTGCTGAATTGTCAGGGCCACGATCTCATGCTTAGTTGCCGGCGGCACGACGCCATGCAGCAGCAGGACGGCCCGGAATAAAGCGGCAAAACTTGCCAAACTCTCTGCCATGAGTAGCTTCAATCCATCGACCGAAGCCGATGCCGAGATATACTGGCGTCGAAGCTGTATCAGCTTGCTTCGCAGTTCGTATTCCGTCTGGTGGCGAAGAAATGCGTCCGAAATCTTCAGTCCGGCAAGCACGTCCGTACCATACAGCACCTTACGGGCCTTCTCCATCTGGTGAAACTCGATCGGGAAGACATCGGCCGCGTTTTGCAGTTCCGATACAGTAAAATATACGGGAACGGGATGGCCCATCTTGTGCCATTCGCGCACACAAGCGTGGGCGTTGCGAAGATCGTCGGGCGCGATCTTGTGCAAGGCGATCAGCAGATTGTAGTCCGATTTCTGCGGAACAAAATCACCTGCCGCCGCCGAGCCGTACAAAACCACTGACGCCAGATTCTTGCCGTGCGTCGCCCTAAGATCATCGATAAATGCTTCAAATTGATTCTTCATCTTTCTTAAAGTTTCTTAAAGGTCGTGAGTCTTGAGTCGTCAGTCTTAAGTCGAGCTTCCTGCTCAAGACTCAAGACTTATGACTCACGACTCATTTCTCACCAATCTCCTCCGGCACCGCCGCCCCCAAAGTCGCCGCCGCCGCCGAATCCGCCCCAGTCGCTTCCCCCTGATGAACCGCCCCAATCACTGGAAGAAGATGAGGACGAACTACCTGACCCGCTGGTCAAAATTGAGCCGATCACCCAGGGCAAAGCGCTTGCCCCGCCGCCAAATCCACCGCCGCCCCATCGGTCGTTGTCATTACCCGATTTTCCGCCGCCGCGTCGATTGGACCAAATAATAAGGGCGATCACGCCGAACACCACGAGACAGCAAAATATGCTGTAAAGCCCACCAGATGTACCGGTCGAACCTCTATTTCTTTCCGTGTTTGCCGCGGGCGGAGCGTCGCCGCCGCTGCGCTTCGATTCGATCGTGCGGATGTACGCATTAATCGTGTCCGCGATTCCCTTTGAATAATTTGCCTGTTTGAATTCAGGAACGAGGTATTGCCGCTGTAGGCCGCCGACGACACCGTCGGGCAGTTCGTCTTCGAGGTCCTTGCTGACCTGCGTGAAATATTTACGGTCGTCGATCGCTATAAAAAGCAGGGCGCTCGGGTTGTCGTCCGCTTTTGAACCAATTTTCCAACCGCGTGCAACCGCCAGCGAGTATTCCGAAATCGGCCGTTCTCCGGTCGTTTTCACCACAGCGACCGCAAGCTCCACACCATTTTTTTTCTGGAAATCCTTAATGCGCGTCTCAAGCTGCTGCTTTGCCGCCGGATCGAAAACGCCTACATAGTCGTTGACCGGGCTCGTCGGGGCCGGCAGCGGTGATGTGTTTATCGAGAAAGGAGCGTCGGCTTGCGCAAAGGCCGCAAGGGTGCTGAAAAGCAGAACCAGCACAGCCTGTGAATATTTTATTTTTGCCAAAGCAAATTTAATTTTCATTCAGTATGAACTGATTTTGCCAAATCTATGGAAAATACGAAAGTCGTGGGTTGAATGTTCCGTCAGCGCTTTTTCACCTCGAGGATCTTGCCGCCGAATATGCGGAGGGCCTTTTTTACAATCGGATGGGCGTTCGCGTAAGCGAGCAACTCGTCCTCGGTCGGATCGTCCGACAATATGGGCAATTCGCCGACGGGTTCGTCGTCAAACACGGGCGGCGTATAGACAGGCGTTTCGCGCGCGGGAGCCGCCGCGGTTCCGCTCCCGTTCGAGCGGCCGTTAGTGGCGGCGATCGCGTCGCGGGATCGTCCGATAGCCGCCGCGGCAAGCTGGGCCGCATTTTGTATCGGCATCAGATCGTCGCCTGAGGCAAGCAGCCTTTCGTCGAATGCAGTATCAAGCCACGAATCCTCGACATGCTCGAGCTCTTCGGAATCGATGTCCGGCAGAGGCAGGTTGATCGAATCGAGAAAGCTCAGATCGTAGCCTTTTACGGCGACCGCAGGCTCTTCGACGGGATCTGCCGATGCGAAAGATTCTTCGTCTGAAAAACTGTCCAAAAAATGAGGATGTTCTTCAGGAATCGATGCGGGAACTCCCTCGATAGCTAGTTCAGCTGGGTTCGAATCGTCAATTAGAGTTTTTTTTTCGAAGGCCGCCGGTTTAGGCTCTTCGCGAGGAGCGTGTTCGACCGCTGGAATGCTAACGGAGCGGCCGTTCAACTCTTGTTCAAGACTTCCGATCCGCTCGATAAGCCGTTCGACCTCGACAACCCGACGCATTTCGACGAGCTTTATCAGGCCGACCTCGATCACGTATCGCGATTGGGTTGCGTCCTTGAGCTTTGTCTCGGTTTCGCAGAGCGAATTGAAGAAGCGAACGAGGTCCGATTCTGAAAAAGGTGCGGCGTGGGCCTGCATCTCATCGCCGCTAAGCGTCGAGGTTTCGGACAAATTTCCGTCGTTTCCGGCTATCTTGAAGACGAGCAGATCCCGAAACAGCGAAAGCAGATCACGCGAAAAATTCCGCAGGTCCCGACCGCGGGCAACCAGGTCGTCCACTACTTCCAGTGTCAGTTTTGCGTTTTTATCGGCGATGGCTGTCATCACCTTTGTGAGCATTTCGACGCTCGCCATGCCGAGCGCGTTCGAGACGTCCGCGACAGCGATCTTTTCGCCCGAAAAGCTTATTACTTGGTCGAAATTCGACTGGGCATCGCGCATCGAGCCCTCGCCCGAGCGGGCGATCTCACGCAAGGCATCCGTCGAAATATCGATCTTTTCCGCATCAGCGATGATCCTTAGCCGGTCGAATATCTTCTGCAGCGGGATCGTGCGAAATTCGAATTGCTGGCAGCGTGAAAGAATGGTTTCGGGGACCTTGTGCAGCTCGGTCGTCGCCATAATAAAAACAACGTTCGGCGGCGGCTCTTCAAGCGTTTTCAGCAGGGCGTTAAACGAGGACTTTGACAGCATGTGGACTTCATCGATGATAAAGACCTTGTACCGGTCGCGGGCCGGATTAATGTTAATGCCGTCGAGAATGGTCTCGCGGACATTGTCGATACCCGTGTGCGAAGCGGCATCGAGTTCAAAAACATCAAGCGAACGGCTTTCGGAAATTTCGAGGCACGACGGGCAGGCCGTCGGGTCGGTTGAGCTGCACGGAAAAAGGTTCGGCTTGTCTGTTTTGTGGCAGTTCAGGGCTTTTGCCAGAAGCCGCGCCGTTGTGGTTTTACCGACTCCACGGGCACCGGAAAACAGGTACGCATGATGCAGACGTTCGTATTCCAGGGCGTTACGCAGCGTCTGCGTAATGTTTTCCTGCCCGGTGACCTCTTCAAAGGTCTGCGGGCGCCACTTTCTTGCGATTACCTGATAGGACATTTCTACAAGGATAATGGATAAAGGATAAAGGATAAAGTTCAGAGAGAAGATTGGAAGTAGTTTTACCGATTTTAGAGAAAAAACTGTCGTTTTTTGGTGACGGGAAAAACACCGCTGGTGCGCGAAAAATGGGGTCTGGTGATGCAATTTTCGCTCTCTGCTGACGGAAAAAACGGACTTGGTGACAGGAAGAAAAACGGCTAGACAATAGAGAAAAATGCCGATTTTCGCCAAATTTTCACCGCCATCGCTCCCGCCTCTCCCGCCACCGCCGCTACCGTAGGATTCTCCCGTCCGCCGCCGCTTGTCAGTTCCGGGAGCTGTAGCGACCGGGTTCTTCATTCAAACGCCAAAAGTATTCTGGCCAGCTTCGTCCGAAGGCATTTTTTCGGCTTGTTTGAATGTAATCGACGACGGCGGCATGTCTACTTGTTTGCCTGACAAGAGTTCTTTGATTGTTAGGATTTGCAAGAGCGGATAGTCACTGCTTGGTCCTTAAATCAAAAAGAGGATGACTGAAAAGTGAGATTTGGAGTGCCTAAAATCCCTAGATTTGAAGATTCAGAAGTACGCACTCTCCGCGTAAATCTCCGTGTTCTCTGCGTTTAAATAGTTTTTAACGCAGAGGCAGCTGAGGCATTCGCGGAGATTGCGGATACGAAATCGACTTTTCAGACACCCTCTATTTCTCTATTCGTCGATCTCACCGATCTCACCGATGTCCCCGGAATCGTCTCCTTGCGGTTCGATCAGCGACGCGCTCGTTACCAGATCGTCGGCCCCGGTGCGAATAAGCATCACGCCCTGGGCGCTTCGGCCGGTTTTGCGTATCTTATCGACATCGAGTCGAATGAGCTTCGCCTGTTGGGTGATAATAATCACCTCGGAATCCTGATCGACCGGGAATGACGCCACGACCTTGCCGGTTTTCGCGGTCGTTTTCATATTGATGACACCTTTGCCGCCGCGTTTTGTGAGGCGGTAACTCGACGCGAGGGTCTGTTTGCCAAAACCCTGTTCCGATATCGAAAGGATCTTTTCGCTTGCGTCGGACGAAAGGGCACATACGGCAACAACATAATCACCCGTTTTCAGGTTGACCCCTCGAACACCGCGGGCGACCCGTCCCATCGGGCGAACGTCGGTTTCTTCAAACCTGACGGCCATTCCGTCGTGAGTAGCGATCAATACCTGCTTAGTGCCGTCGGTGCGGATTACGTCAAGTAACTCGTCGCCTTCGTCGATATTGATAGCGTTGATCCCGTTCGCCCGGATGTTTTGATAATCCGCGAGTGAGGATTTCTTGACGACACCGTGCTTTGTGACCATCGTCAGGAAAGTTTTTTCGTTAAAATCCCGAACCGGCATTACAGCCACGAGTTTTCTTTCAGACGCCAACTGCACGAGATTTACGACCGCCTTGCCGCGGGCCGACGGAGCGGCCTCGGGGATCTCGTGGACCTTTATCTTGAAGACCTGGCCGTCATCCGTGAAAATCATCAAATAGGCATGAGTCGATGCCACAAACAGGTGCTCGACGTAATCCTCATTTTTAGCGGTCGCACCCAGACGCCCTTTGCCGCCCCGTCCCTGTTGGGAGTAAATCGAAACGGGAGTTCGCTTTATATAACCGGCGACGGTCACGGTAATAACGACGTCTTCGTCGGGAATAAGATCTTCGATAGTAAAATCGACACCAGCGTCGATGATCTCCGTTTTGCGTGCGTCGCCGAAATTCTTTTTGATCTCCTGAAGCTCCACGACGATAACCTGCCGTAGAACGCTTTCGTTCTGGAGAATGTTTTCCAGTTCCGCAATGTGCTTGATGATGCTTTCGTACTCATCAAGGATCTTCTGTCGCTCAAGGGCCGACAGGCGGCGCAGCTGGAGATCAAGAATTGCCTGTGCCTGAATGTCGCTGAAACCGAGTTCGCCGATGATTCGTTGCAAATCCTTCAGAAAGTCGGATATCGGCTTATCCGAGGCAACACCGCGCCAGTTTTTGATCTCGTCGATCCCTGTAAAGGTCGCGGTCAACCACAGCTTTGCTTCATCGACCGCCCGCGAATTGCGGATAAGCGGAATGATGTAATCGAGAGCGTCGATCGCCTTGTTCAGGCCTTCCAAGATGTGCGCTCGGGCCTGGGCCTTTCTTAGCTCGAACTCGGTGCGGCGGCGGACGACTTCTCGGCGGAATTCAAAGAATGCCTCGAGGATTTGCTTGAGCGTGAGAAGCTTCGGCTGGCCGTCGACGATAGCAATATTGATGATGCCGAACGAAGACTGCATCGGCGTCAATTTGTACAGCTTGTTGAGCACGACCTGTGGGATGGCGTCGCGTTTTAGCTCAACAACGATACGCATTCCAAGCCGGTTCGATTCGTCGCGAAGCTCCGAAATGCCGTCAAGTTTCTTTTCGTGGACAAGCTCAGCGATCTTTTCAATAAGCCGGGCTTTGTTGACCTGATAAGGAATCTCGGTAATGACGATCGCGTCCTTTTCACGTTCGCCGCGGCCGATGCGGTCGATGGCGGCGCGGGCACGCATTTGAATAATGCCGCGGCCTTCGCGATATGCCCGGTGAATTTCTTCACGGCCGTAAATAAAGCCGGCTGTCGGAAAATCAGGACCGGGAATGATCTTGATAAGCTCATCGACCGTAATTGCGGGTTTGTTGATCAATGCGATCAGCCCATTCAGGACTTCGGTTAAATTGTGCGGTGGAATTTTTGTCGCCATTCCGACGGCAATTCCCTCGGAGCCGTTGACGAGAAGCAGCGGAATGCGCGTCGGCATGACCGCCGGTTCCGATAACGATTCGTCGTAGTTCGGATGAAAATCAACTGTCTCCTTTTCAATGTCTGCAAGAACTTCATTGGTGAGCTTATGCAGACGAACCTCGGTGTATCTCTGGGCGGCCGCATTATCGCCATCTACCGAGCCAAAATTTCCTTGCCCGTCGACAAGCAGGTATCGCATCGAAAAATCCTGCGCGAGACGTACCAGCGTGTCGTAAATCGATTGATCGCCGTGCGG
>DLHV01000220.1:12915-14800 GCA_002483395.1 Chloracidobacterium sp. UBA7659
AGCTCGTGCATCGTATAAAGCACCCGGCGATGAACCGGTTTTAGCCCGTCGCGGACATCCGGCAGGGCGCGGCCGATAATTACGGACATCGCGTAATCAAGATAAGAACGACGCATCTCATCTTCGATGTTTACCTGATTGCGGTCTGTGATTGAATCCATGTAAATTCGCTAGCTATTACCTGTTTGGTGTATTGTTGCTTTCCGGGGTCGGTGTAGGAACAGAGAATTAAAAAACTTGAAAAAGAGACGCATTGATGATATTCTTATTTTACAGGCATCGGGCCTGATGCGCAACTTGTAACACCTTACAAAGCCTCGCTTGCAGCCGCCTCAAGTATTCCCATTGTGAATTCGCACACGACACCGTTTCGGACTTTGGTATCTCCATAATGTCAACAACCGTATCACAGAAAGAAAACCGCCGTATCCAACGCTATTCCCTGTCTTTGCCGACGCGTGTAGAAGTAAAGGTCGATAACAAATTTTCGTGGAACGAGATCACTCGAATGGATNNCGGCACCGGCTTCATATTGAAACGGCCCGTAAAACGAGGCCGACTCATTTTGATCAGCGTGCCAATGCCGCGGCAGCTTCGCTGCTACGATTATCTTGAGCCGCAATACCGTATTTGGGGGCTTGTTCGGCGGTGTGTTCCAATTACATCGAATCCCGGTGAAGAAAGTTACGCTGTCGGCGTGGCATTCATCGGCAAGAACCCGCCGCAGACATTTACCGATAACCCGTCGAAAATATATGAGCTTGCCAGCCGGGACGACGGCGGCCTGTGGCAGCTTGTCGAAGCGGAGCCGATGCCTGACGAAAGCGACATCCCGACCTACTTACGGCGTCACACGCGCTTTGAGATTCCAGAACCATTGGTGCTGGAATTATTGGATGAAAACGGAGATGTGGCTGCAAGCGAAGTTAGCGTAACGGAAAACTTGAGTGTCGGCGGTGCTGCTGTATTTACCTCGTTCAACGTCGAACTCGGGTCGTTTCTGCGTGTTAGAAGCGACCGCTTTGATGTAACCATTATCTCCGTAATTCGAGGCAAACACATCGGAGCTGACGGTATCGTCCGTTTACATTTGGAATTTATCGATCGCTTATTCCCACTCGAAGGGATCGAGTAGCACCCACGTTTTTCAATAACTACCCTGTTTTACCTTGCGGAGGAGCTAAATGTCAGTACGAGCAGAAGTCTTAGAAGAAACGATCGATTCGGTGTCGACGACGCTCTATGCGGTTGTAAAAGTAATAGAATCGAACAATGATTCCTGGAAAGAAACCGCGGATGTCGTCAGCGTATCGTCCACCNNTATCAACCGCGAATGTCAGGTCGGCCGGCTGGTAGCAATGGTTGTCCCTCTCGAACCCCATTTGAGATGTTACGATCATCAAAAAGAACTTTACGCGGTATTTGGCCTGGTTCAGCATTGCCACATGCTGGTGAACGAAGACCGCACCGGTTATCATGTCGGAGTTGCTTTTATCGGCAAAAAACCGCCGGAGAGTTTCCGGGAAGATCCGGCCCAAAGCTATCGTATTTGCGGCATGAGCGAGGATGGCCTCTGGAAGATCAAGGAAGCAGAGAAGGAATTTAAGCCGCGAAGGGATCCTCGCTTTTACCATTCGGTCAAGCACTACCTTGCGGTCGTTGACGCTAAGAAAGCGGCTATCGCGGGCGAGCGGACTACCACCGAAAACATCAGCAAAAGCGGGGCCGCGGNNCGTGTAGGGCGGCTGGACGTGCATGTCGGCGACCGGGTCAAATTTATCAGTGAAGAATACGACTTTTCGGGAATTGCGGTGGTCTGCAATCGTAAAATAGGTCCCGACGGGCGTGCCCGCCTAAATCTGCAGTTTGTCGGCAACAGCTTTCC
>DLHV01000178.1 GCA_002483395.1 Chloracidobacterium sp. UBA7659
ATCGATACCGATAATTTTGCTCATTCTGTTTTCTCCAACTATCAATATTACTTCGCTCGTTTATTAAAATAACTATAATGACTTGAGCCTTGAGAGATGATAATAGTTGAGTGTGTCGTTGTCAAGTTTGATTTAGCCCCCCTTCTGTCTTAGGAGGGGGAGCGTTTTAGCTCCGGCGTCACAGCCGACCACCCCGTCAGCCGAAGNNCCCCTCCTAAGACAGGAGGGGAGTTGGAGTGGTCGAGACGCGGTGTGGAGGCCTTGGCATAGCCATTTTCCGCACAAAAGCTGTGAATCCCGAAGCTCAAGAACGTGTCAAAAAGGGAAAACTGGAAAAAGATTGTCGATCTCTGACCCAGGAAACCGCGTTCTCCACGTTGTCGATCCGGCAAAATCGTCACCTTTCTCGACGCTAGTGCGGCCAGCGGCCGATTCTGTCATTTGACTTGCAATCGGAGACGTGGTGGTTCAGTTACTTAGCTTCGTAGAAGCGTTCCGTTTGTAGAAAAGCAATAAGTGATAGTTTTAAGCCCCGGCAGGGGCGGCCTGAAATTTTAGCCGCTCGTAAACGGGCCGCTCCTACGGAGCTTGAAAATCATTCGAACGGCTGGGTTCTGCAAACAGTTAGCTCCTACGGAGCAATTTGATCAAACTGACCCACTACCATCGTGAAATAATCGTTGCAACAGTGTGCTATCTGTGATACACTTCTCGCTTTGGAGGCACAGATATGATCAGACATTGGACACGATTCAACGGCACACCGAACCATTCCTATCGGGACAAGGTAAGGATAACGCTAAACTGGAAAAGTTCCTTGATGCTGAACCGAAGGGCTTTTGAAGCGATAGGGCGGCCGGCGGCGGTCGAGCTGATGTTCGATCAGACGTACGGCATAATCGGCTTAAAGCCGATCAGGACAGACGCCCATAATGCGTTTCCGGTAAAGCCGGTGCTAAGAGGCAGCTACCGGCGTATAAACGCGGCATCGTTTTGCCTTAATTTCGATATCCGCGTGGAAAAGACCGTCATGTTCCTCGATCCGTTCCTAAACCCCGACGGCGTCCTCGAACTAAACCTGGCCAAAACCATGCTCGTCACCCGCGGCTCGCGGTAACGGTTTCGGGCACTATGGCTTATTATCCTTTACCAATTTGATCGAGGCCCATGTTTTGAATGCTATTCGCCGGAAACATTTCGTCGCAATGCCGCGAGTTCGCAAAGCACTGGATTTTCTTTCCGGGAAATTTGATTCGAAGCACCCATTGGCGGAACACGACTTTGAAACCGACGGCGTCGATCTTTTTGTCGAGAAATTTGGCGAACTAATCAATGTGAGTCAAGGTGGACAATTAGCGATGAAAGAAATTCTGCGGGCGTATTTAAAGCGAATTGAACGTGACGAAAACGGCTTAGCCAGGCAGCTCTTCCCATTCACGCGAATTGCCTCGAATGGCAATTTAGACGATCCCAAAATTGTGGCTATAAATCCCCGCATTGCCTTCGGAAAACCCGTAATCGCGGGGACGGGCATACCACCTCAATCATAGCGGAACGTTACAAAACAGGGGAATCAATATCAGAAATTGCGGATGACTACCGCCGGGAATTAATTGAAATCGAAGAAGCGATCAGATGCGAATTCGAACTCCAAGCCGCCTGAACCGTTCGAGTTTTTTGTCGATCGATCGTTGGGCAGGAGAATCGCGGCGCCTTTGGCTGAGGCCGGCGGAATTGTTCATCTCCACGATTCAGAAACCGCGCACTACCGGATCGCGAACATACTTCCGCGGCCCACGCGGGGAGTAAAAGGAACCCGGTCGCTACCGCTTGCGGTTCTGACACGAGAATTTATGGAACTATTAATTCCCGGACTAATACTCGTTGCGTTGATGGTCTACGCTTCGACGAAGATTAAGAGGAACGCTGCCCGTGCTTATAAAAGCGAAACAGTCGAAACGCCCGATTTTTCGATCATGAAGCCCGAGGGTTTCATTTGCCCGGTCGATCATAACGAGGAGCTTGTTTTTGCTGCATACTCAAAAGAATATGGCCGGGATGAGGCAGACGGCGTGCGGCAGGCATCCGCGGAAATCCGGGTTTTTGAAGATGCGAATTTTGACGAGATCTGCGAGCGGGTGAAGGTAGATTCAGTTCGCGTGCTTTCGGAAGATATCGGTATATTGAATGGAGTAAAAAGCTGCATTATCGAGACAGAAAGAGTCAGCAGCGGAGTCACTGTGGACGCCATTAATAAGGTCATGACCGGAAATGGGAAGATCTATGACTTGACCGCGACGGTTATCCATGAACACAAAGAGGATTATTCACGTAAAATAGAAGAGCTGTTGGGTAGCTTTATATTGAAATAGACCAGAAACAGAACAGAATTTATGAAAGTACGGGTTTTTACATTATCTCTATTCGCTATCATTTTACTTTTTACGGCAGGGGTTTGCTCGGTCGGTGCTCAAACGGTCAGCGGTTCGCTGGGAAATGGCACAGTATCTCGCGGCTCGAAGGTGAAGGGTTCAATTGTTTTGAGCATTCCGGGCGGGCTTCATGTCAATTCGAGCCGTCCGAACAGCGAGTACGCAATCCCAACATCGGTCCGTATAATCGGCCAGGGTGTACGCACGGGCGGCATCAGCTATCCCCGTGGGCGAAACCGGAAATTTCAGTTTTCCGAGAATGTGATAAATGTATATGAGGGCCGCGTTACTATCCCGTTTACCGTAACGGTTCCTGCTAATTTTCGTGGAAGTACCGTCAGGGTTCGTGCTGTTGTGCGGTATCAGGCCTGTACGAACGAGGTTTGCTATCCGCCAAAAAATAAGGAAGTAACCATCACTGCAAGGGTACAGTGAGCATTCATTCTGTCGTCAGACTAGCCCCGATAACTGACATCAACCTGCCTGTCTTCCCGTAACGCTTCTTTTCAATGCGATAGGAAAAGAACAAATCGGTGCGCTCCATCGTGCAGAAAGGCGCTTTGAAGATATTGCCGGGCGGCACGCCAAGTCCGATAAGTTGATCCTTGTTGACAAGAGGCAGGTCAACCAGGGCGTGTCCTTCGCGAGTTGCCGTAAAATACTTAGCGCTGTCTTCAAAATTTTCCGCAAAAGCCTCGATCACGTCGTCGCCGACCTCATAATTTTCACACCCGGCCGCGGGGCCGACAGCACAAATTAGATCTCGCGGTTCGGTGCCGTAAGTCTCCTGCATGACCTCGACCGTTTTACGGACTATGGACCGAACCGTTCCGCGCCAGCCCGCGTGGACGGCGGCGTAGGCTTTGTTTTTTGCGTCGCTGATAAGAACTGGAACGCAGTCGGCGGTCTTTACGGCAACGAGAATGTGATCCAGGTTCGAAACGAGCGAATCGAATTTCCCTTCGGAATTTGCGGCCTCATCTATGGTTTTTACGATCTTAACGCCGTCGCGGTGAACCTGCCAGACAGATGCGAGTTGAAAATCACCATCAAACGTATTTAGGAAACGGCGGCGGTTTTCGTAAATATTGTCGGCGGAGTCTTCGTCGAATCCGGCGAGATTCAGGTCATTTCCAAGAGACCCGCCCGCACCACCCGGGCCTTCGGCCACCCCTCCTAAGATAGTAGGGGAGCTAAACGGAGAGACGCCGCCGAGGCGTGTGGAAAAACCGTTTGCAAAGCCATGTTCCTCCAGCGGCCGGCAAACGAGCACTTTTACGCCGCCGCGTTCTCGCCAATAGAAGCCGCTATCGGTTAGAATCTGTTCATCTTCAATGATCTTATCCATCGGCATCGACATAATCGAAGTTTACCGTATACGCGAAACGATGGCGAGAACGCCGCGTTTTGCTGCTCGCGTATTTACCGAGAACGAACGAGCCTACTGCGAAGCAAAAGGTGTCGCTTCGGCTCAATCGTACGCCGGGCGTTTTGCGGCAAAGGAGGCGTTTCTGAAAGCCTTGAAAACAGGCTGGCGCGGCAAGATCACATGGCAGGATATTGAGGTATTTTCCGATGCGGACGGTGCCCCGTCACTGCACATCACAAACGAAGCGGCAAGGCTTATGGAGCAAACGGGAGCTACCAATACCCATCTTTCGATTTCACACACCAATGAACATGCGATCGCCCAAGTAATCCTCGAGAAACGCCAGTGATTTTTTTCCTCTTATTCTTTCTTTTTTTCTTTCTTTTTCATCTTTTTCTGTGGTCAAAAAATCGAACCACTGAACAAGATGAATAAGAGGAACGAAGAAGGGACAAGAGACATCTGAGGGCAACCCAGTCTATTCAGGGCGTTTTCTGGCGGTGCAGTCTACGGTTTCTGTCCGGCCGTCATATCATCCATCGTAAAAAAAGCGATCGCCGGGTCGTGGTCTGAAAACCGTTCGAAACGGTTCGGGTCGTTGCGATAAGTTTCAGGATAATCCGCATTGATCCGCGCGTAGCCGAAGCCGGTCGTGTGCTTTCGCAAAGTTTCGCTGATAATTATGTGGTCGAGCGCCTGCGCGTTCCCATCAAAAACATAGGAATAACGTTGCCCGGCGGCGATGACATCGACGAGATCGATCAAATCTGGATTTACGAGATCTTCCGAAGGATTGAGAACTTCAGCCTTTCCAGCCGGTTTTCCTTTGATCGTACCGATGACATCCAGGATTCCGTCACTGAATTGATAGGAGTTAAAATCACCGAGCAGAATTATGCGTTCCTTCGGATTTGCCGTCTGCCGCGCCTGAACGAGTTTCGCGAGAAACTCTGCCTGAAGCTTCTTTTTCAGCCGGACATTGTCCTGTAGTTTCGCATCATTATAGCCGAGGTACGATTTTAGATGATTGGCGACGACCGTAAATTCGAACGGCGTACCACTTTTGGAGTCGTCGATCGAAGCCCGCAGCAGAAGCGGCGGCCGGTCGTTTACGAAATTGTCGTCTTTCGTATTCGGGTTTTTGTATTTGTCATCTTTCCCTAGCTGCTTCGTCTCCAAAACCTTGATACGCGTAGTCTTTACCAAAAACCCATTATCGATTCCGCGGCCGTCGTTTCCCTCGATCACAAAGGCTTCATATTTCGGGTCGGGCTTTCCGGCTGCAACACTGTCCGCATTTATTTTTGCGGCAAGCCGCTTTAATGCCGCCAAATTCTCGGCTTCAACGATGCCGATCACATCTGGCGACTGCATAAAATCACGAATCGCGAAAGACACCTTTTGCAAACGGCGGGCAAATGCCTCCGGCGTCGCCACGTCTTCTTTGATCGCCGGATCGTCCTTATCGTCAAAAAAGTTTTCAAGGTTCATTCCGACCACGACAAACTGCCGGGCCGGCGGAATGGGCAGCGGGTTCGCTTTTGCCGATGTCGTGACGGTTGCCTTATTGTCGGAATCTGAGAACAGGGTGTACTTTCCGGACGAATAATGAAGCACGCCGACAAGGTTTTTAACGTCGGCCATTGCCGGCACGTCACAACGGTTCTGTGCGTGTCCAACGATGTTTTGGCCGGGCGCGGCTACGAGTTGCTCATTACAGTCGATGCGGACGACTTCGGGGTTTGCGTCGAACAATGCCGCTTTCGGAAAATCTATTTTGAATTGGTCTTTATCCGCTGCCGACACAAATTCACGCACATCGCGGCCTGGTTCGCGAAACGGACGCGGAACGGGTTTGAGCACGCCGAAAAACGCACCGTCGGAAACCGAACTGAAATTTTTGATATCGAAACGTCCACCCGTCGGGCCGCTGACAGTCATTTCATCGATCTGGACGCGCATTCCCTCATATTTTTCGAGATTGTCGACGGCATTCGACATTAAATCGGTCGGAATCAAAACCACCGGTTTTGGCAGCGGAGTCGATTTCGAGATCACCTTTAGCTCGTCCCGGTCCTTTCTCATTGAAAGCTCGGTAATTGTCAGGGCAAACGGTTCGTTGTCACGGCGAAATTCTTCGACAGTGCCGGTGACCGAGACGATGCTGCCAACCTCGGCCTCCGCAGGCGGCTCGGTTCTCGTAAATACGAACATACCTTCCGAGCTATTTTTATTGCTATCTGCTTTGTCGTCAGGCGTTTGCAGGAAAAAGCCCGTTCGGATGCGGGCCGTGACCACTCCGGTCAAGCGTGCGCTTTGGCCGGTGAAAGGCGATATATTCGTTTCGCCCTGGGCCTGCGCGATTGAAAGGTCCTTCTGGGCAAGGGCGTTCGAAACGAGTAATAACAAGCTGAAGGTAAGGCTGATTATTTTCATGTCTTCGCGAGACGCGGGGCGGTTCGCTCTACTTCGATGCGGCTAAGCCTACAGAATATCCCGTTTTCTTTCAATCAACTCCTGCGTATTTTTGGGGATCGCCGTCAGAAAATCGAAACCGGTCAGATTCTCGACGGCATCTACCGTCACGCGAAAGTTACGCCATGGAGCGTTGATGTCGAGCGGCGGCTGATTCGGCACGATGATGCCGAAAGCACGGGTCGATTTGCTGACACGCTGCAGGTCGTTTGTTCCGTTGGGTATAACGAGGACAACCTTCCACGTAACGGCCGGTACTACTACTCGCCCCTGTGCAATCGTGCCTATGTTTCCAGATGGCCCTGACATTATGTAGATTTCGTTTCCCTGACCGGCCAGCGTTCGGCAATACGTTTCAAATTCTTCCCACGGTCCCTGGTTATTTGCGGCGAGTTGCGGAACCATATTTGTCATCAGAAACGTCGCCGAATTATTGGGGACCGAATTTGTCCGGTCGCCCGAGGGGCACATGTGGCCGCGGTCGTACCCGGAACCGGAATAGTCGGAGTCCAAAACCTGATACCAACCCGCCGGAAGCGACGGATCAGGACGGAAATCGTCCTGACGGTTGGTCGTGCCTATCCAACTACTGTCGAGCCTCCATGCTGTCCAGTTTGCTGTTCCTTTGCCGCGATTGTACGACAGCGAATACGGCGGCTTTTCCATCAGATAATTGTTCTCGTTTGCGATATCTGCCGTCGCGTTGCTTGGGTTTCCGAGTAAAAGCGGTTCTTCACCGGGCAGCGGAGCATTGATCGTGATGCTCTGATTGAGATTGACGATGCGTGCCTGAGCATCGGACGCCGCAGCCGTGACATTTCGAATGCCCCCACTAGATCCAGCCGGAACGGTTGCTAGAAACGAAAACACATTGTCGCCCGAAACCGCGTCGCCATTCGTGCCGTTGTCGAAGAATGTTTGCGACGCCAGACCCCCAACGTCGCTCAAATTTCCGATGACCGAAATGCCCGTGCTTGGCGGCGTTGTCGCGGGAATTACGGTAACCGTCAGCAATGTATTACCACCGGGCGAAACTGCGTTCGGGCTTGCTGAGATCGCGGCGAACAACGTTGTGCCGCCGCCCGCGCACGGAGACGGAGTTGTGGAAGCATTTCGCGGAGATGATGGGACCGTGCCGGCAAAGTTCGCGGAATTGCTGTCGGTGTCCTGACATCCATTCTGCTGTCTGGATTGGCTGTTGTTAGCGGCCGGTGCTGCCGTGACCGCTCCTTCGACAAAGAGGTTTGTGGCAGTGCCCCAGCCAACCGAGTCAATTATTGCTCCGGTGTTATTTGCACCAAGACGAATAGCAAGTCCGCCGCCGGCGCCACCCATCGAGCATTGGCAAGTTGTCGGATCGTATTGAAGATTTGACGCGACGGCGCCGTTGTACGACGTCGATGCGATCAGATAATATCCGCCTGCCGGAATTATTGTAGTCGCCGTCCAAGTCGCAAAGGGAACGGCGACATCGGTTGATCCAGTGGCGGAGCGATAGACCAGCCGGTAGCCGTTCAGGTCGACAGGGTCAGCCCCGCGGTTGAAAATCTCGACAAATTCGTCGTTGAAGGTCCCGGCACCGTCGCCGCCCGTCTGAAACTGGCTGATTACAATGTGAGGCGAAACGGCCGAGCTCTTGTTCGGTTCAACTGTCAAGCAAAAAGCAAACGCAAGTAGGCAAAAGGAACCAAGGCAAAACTTTCTCATTAAAAAACTTCCTCAAGAACAGCGGAGAGCGAAAAGCAACAAATGCACAACCTAAGTTATTAGCATATTTCGGGAGCTGAAGGAACCTTCAGAATGTTTGAGACGGCGGAAAACCGTGAGTAATCTATCGGTTCTTCATGCGGCAATAATCTGTCGTTCAAGCTTTACCGGCTTTCATTTAGTATACGAACGCGTACGACAAAAAAAGACAATTGCGAAAAAAGCCGCGATTGCCCAAATTAGCCAAAATGTCTGACTGCCGGTTTAAAGGATCAATAGGCCTGCGAGGTTTGCTCCGAATCCAGGATCAGGCCCAAGGCGTTTATGATCTCCGCATCGCCACTATTTATCGTTACCGCGTCTTCCGCGAGATTTTCAGGATGTTCGACCCAAGCAAGCAGGGTTCCCAAATGAGTGCGAAGGAACGAGAGCTTGCGCCCCCGCGAATCAGGCGGAATGCCATCAAGGATCGCCTTAATATCACGCGTAGCGTCTTGTAAATACCGATCGTGAAAATCCGACACCTTCGCTTCGAGAAGTTGGCTCGATACGCAGCTCCCGTCTCCCGACACGCAACCGACCCGCCCGTTTACCACACCGTAACCACAATCGTTTCCCGTGCAATCTACTGGTGGAACACCATTTCCCATTTTGAACCTCCGTTTTGCTTTGTTATTTTCGCTCGCCGTCGATAACAACGCAACGGCGCAACGTTAGGCTATCTAAAATTATTGATCATTACCACGTCCGACGTTTCGTTCCCTCGTGCAAACGCAAATTGCGTCCCGTCGCGTGACAGGTCGAACCGAAAGATCCGTTCCGCTGTAAAATCAGTTAATTGTTTCGACGGTCCGCCGTCCAAAGATTGGCTCCACAGATTATAGGCACGATCGCGGCTGTCGGAGTAAATTAACGCTTTTCCGTCCGGAGCCCAACGAATTGTCCTCGATTTTAGCACCGGGGGCAAATCGAGTATCCGTACACTCTGCCCGCCGTCGATCGGAATGATCGCAAACTTGATCGTACGATCCGCCGCGGCTTCGACAAATTCGCACGCGATAAATTTTCCGTCCGGCGAGACGATTGGGCGTCTAAAGCCGCCATTTGTCAATTGCACCGGGGTGCCGCCGTCGATATTCACCTTCCAGAGAGCGGCAATGTTTTTGCCGTCCGTGCCGTGGTACACAACCCATTTGCCATCGGGTGTAATGCTCGGCTCCTGTTCACCGCCTGAACCATCAGTCAATTGAACAGGATTGCTGCCGTCCATATTCATTCTCCAGACACCTGGATCTCCCCCCCGGGTTGAAACGAAAACTATGTAGCGGCCATCAGGCGAGACAGCGGGCGAAAAATTATTCCGCGAATCGAAGGTCAACTGTCGGTTTTCTGTGCCATCACGATTTACGATCCATAAGTCCTGCGTTCCTCTGACCCTTACGGTGTAAACGATCCTACCGTCCGGTGCAAAAGAAACGCCGGACATTCCCTCGTCCCTACCAAGCTCGGTGGTGAGCTTTCGGGCGGATACCGAGTCCGCAGCCTGCGCCAGCCAAATATTCGACAGCGTGTTTTCTTGTACGCTTACTATCGTGTTCCCGTCCGCCGTAAGACTCAATCCCTGGTAATTGCTAAGGTCGTTGGTAAGCCGGCGTGCCTCCCCGTCCGGGTAGCCGATCATCCACAATTGCGAGAGATTTGTCTCAAGGTCGCGGCCACTGACGATCAATCCGCTTCCGTCCGGAAACCACGACAAGCCTCTTAACCGCAGCCACTCAGGAGAAGAAACCAGCCGTTCAACTCCGTCGCTTACACTGACTTGAACCAAATGATCGCGGCTGTCAGCCGCGGAAAACACGATCGCCGCCAAATTTTCTCCATTTGGTGACCACGCGAGGTAAAGCCATCGCTTGCCCTCGGCGGCGGCGGCGATATTTTGCGCCTCATTGCCATCGGCGTTCGCGGCCATCAACAACGTTTTTCTTCGAATGAATGCAAAACGGCTCCCATCAGGCGAAAATGCCACTGGGCCCTCGGCATCCGCGATCAGCTTACGCGGTGGCCCTCCCAAAACCGGTACTTGAAAAATCGCAGCCGAGCTTGCGTTTTCCGAGACCGAGTAATAAATATGAGCAGCGTTGGGTGAAAACGTGATTCCGTTATATGCAACGTCCGCCGGAGAGACGATCTGCACGCTGGTTGCGGCTGCTGTCTGCTTCAGCCAAAGACTTTGTTCGCCGGGACCCTGAACGACGTAAGCGATATATTTACCTTCCGGCGAGACCGCAGCCTGGTAGGATGCGACGTTGCCGGTCGAGGTCAGTTTCGACATCCGCATCGTCTGAAACGATTCAGGACGCTGCATCGATCTGTAAATGCGCGTGCCGGCAAAAGCAATGGCGGCAAGAGCGATCAGAACAATGCCCGTGGTAATCAACGGGTGAAGTCTAACTTCTTTGGCGATCGATCCGGTTATACTATCGGCTGTAAAAAGCGGCTGATTGGCGGCTGTCATTGGCTTCGCAAAACCGCCGCCGGTGATCTTTGCATGATTGAGATCCTTCGTATTCGTCTGCACGCGGCCTGAATTGATCTCAGTGGTCAATTGTTCGCGCACGTCCCGCAGGTCGGCCAATAGCTCCGAAACCGTCTGATATCGCTCATCGCGGTCCTTCCGCAGAGTTTTGCGAACAAGCGTTTCGAGCTCATGCGGTATGCCCTGAACAAAATCACCTAGCGGAGCCGGTTCCTTGTGAATGATCGACGCAATTACGTCCACTTCATTTTCGCCGGTAAACGGCCGTTTGCCAGAAAGCATCTCGTAGAGCATCGAGCCAAAGCTAAAAATATCCGATCTACCGTCGACGTTTCGTCCGCGGGCTTGTTCGGGTGACATATAGCCGACCGTTCCCATGATCAGACCCGGGCTTGTTTTTACGAGTGTGGTCAATGCCTCGAGATCATAAACAGGTGCCTGCTCGGTGAGTTTGGCCAGGCCGAAGTCCAATACTTTTACGAGTCCGTCGGGGCGTACAATTATGTTGTCGGGCTTGATGTCGCGATGGATAACATTTGCTTCATGTGCGGCCGCCAACGCCGCGGCTATCTGTATCGCTATATCGAGAGTCTGGCGGAGGTCAAACTCTCTGCTTTTTATCTTTTTTGAAAGAGGCTGGCCCTCAACATACTCCATCGCGATAAACAGAGCCCCGTCCTCATCGTCAATTTCGTATATCGTTATGATGTTCGGGTGGTTTAACGCCGATGCCGATTTCGCTTCGTGTTCGAAACGAAGCATGCGGTCTGTATCGCCTGCGACCTTGGCGGGCAATATCTTGAGCGCGACACGCCGGCCGAGCTTGGCGTCTTCGGCGAGATAAACCTCGCCCATGCCGCCGGCGCCGATCTTGCTGACGATCTTGTAACGTCCGATTTTGTCGTCTGGAAGCATATCGAAAGTAACAAGATTGTATCATTTATCGCGTCGGTCGTGGAAAGCTTATCGGGCTACGGTTTCCAGCTATGTCAACCGCTCGAACACCAAAGAAATAATTGTCCTTCGATCGGGCCTTAGCGACGTATGTCGTAACATTTCCGATGTATGAAGCACCTGTCCATTCGGCTGCGGTGGTCTCGCGCCAGACGATCTCGAAGCCGGCAATGTCGGCGTCCGTGTTGGCGTCCCATTTCAGTTCAGTGTCGTTCGTCAGGCGCGTGGTAACGATGCCGACATTCTTTGGTTTGGCCGGCGCGTTTGCAAGGCTCGCCAGGCTGAGGAGATTTACGCGGGCTACATTCGCCGTGTATTCAAAATCGACGAATTCAGGCGTGTCACCATAAAAGACGCCGTTTTCGGTACGAACATTTTGATGCTGATGGGTGTAATCTTCGTCAACTTCGGTTATGCGGACGGCGGTAAATCCGCGTTCGAGAAACGGGATATGATCGCCGCCGCGGCCGTAGCGGTCGCGCCGGTAGATCATCCACACTTTGTAAGTTTTCAAATATTTATCCGATTGCTCTTTTATGTATCGGGCCAGTTGGCGTGAGGCCGAGTCGTTCTCGCCGCCGACGCTCCGGCGTGTGTTTGCCTGTTGTTCGGTTTCATTTGACGGAACGCCTTCGCTGAAAACCCGCACTCGATTTCGGTTCGGGGAGTTCTTTTGCGTGGTCACACCGCCGATGATGTCGTTGGTAAACATTCCCTCTATGTTCATCGCCTTTTGCTTGGCCTGCTCGGCAAAATATGTTGCACCGAGCAACCCCTGCTCTTCGCCGGGAACTGTCATAAACACGATGGTCGCATCGAACTTACGCTTTGACATCACCCGTGCAAGCTCGATGACGGCAGCTGTACCTGAGGCATCGTCATTGGCTCCCGGAGCGTCGCATTTACCATCTCTTGCATCCGAACACATGGAATCGTAATGGCCGGATACGACATACACTCGACTCGGGTCCGTAGTGCCTTTTAATGTGGCGATGACGTTCGTTAGGTTGGTCGGTTCGGGAATCCGGTTGGCTTTTGGCTGAAGGAATGCTTGCTTTTCTACGGTCAGACAATTACCGCAATCCGCGCCGATCCTTTCAAATTCGCCGAATATCCAATCGCGAGCGGCGCCGATGCCACGGGTCGGGTTGTCCTGCTCGGAAAGCGTATTTCTCGTACCGAATGAAACGAGCTTTCTTATCGAAGCCTCGATCCGCTTGGCCGAAACTTCCTTTATCATCCGTTGGATCTCGATGTCAGGCGTTGTTTTAGGTGTTGTGGCCGTTTGGGTAAAGGCGGGACCAGCAGTAAGAAAATAGAATGCGATAAACACGACGCATGGACGAATCATAATGGATACTTTCTCCGGTTGGTTTGATTTACAAATGTAGTTCGAATTCGGAGATGGCGCAAATCGTGACGCTCAAGTTCTTTTTTTGGAAGGCTCTCATCTTGTTGGATCTACAAGCAGCGATGAATACGCGGCGTGACGTCACGCTTTAGTTCGAAATCGCCGATTACCTCATTGCTTTTGATGAGCGTAACCCTCAGCGTCATATTTTTGCCGGAAATCTTCCCTTCGAAACGGGCTGGTTGGCGGGTTGGCGTGTCATTGACTCGAATGGGGCCAGGACGCGGCTGAAGGTGGACGCCATCCGCCCTAAAATTTCCACTTCCGTCGAGCTTCAACCGCCCGGGTATTTCGCCGTTTGCGCAAGCATATTCCACCGTGATTTTCTTCTGCCCGACCCTCATAAGCACACCACTTCCACCCCAAATGCCAACCGGTAATAATTTTGATTGATTCATCTTTCTTTTTGCCGCTGCACTTTTTATTTGCCTTTGGGAATGACTAAAAGAAGTTCGATTTGGTTTTGCCGGATAGCCCGTGAATCCAGGACAATCGACCGTTTGCAAGCCAATGAAAGCAAACGTAAAAAGACCGATTACGATCGGAAAAGAGTTCGTCGTACGGCCCTGAAATCTTCGAAGAATGTTTTCGCGTTTGTTATATCCATTCTCTTGTGGCATATTCTAGACTTTTCTGCAATATTCATAAATTCGTTCGATAGTTCGAAAAATTGTAATCTGGAATACACACATCGATAGCGGTGGTCTGTTACAGTTCTCGAATTCCCTTTTCACTTTAACACAACTGTGGTTTTGGTTCGTTGGTGGATCGCCGGCATGGTTAGTAAATAAAGCCGGAATAATTAGTCCTTATTATGGAACGTTTTTAGATCTTTGGTTTTGAGGATCTCCATTGGGAGAACTCATTCAACTTAAACTTGTAGAGGAGCATTTAGAACTGTCATGAGAAAATCCGCGGAGTCACTAATAGCTTTAAATCACAGAAAGTTTTTGCTGCTTGGCGTTGTGCTGAGTTTGATAGGCTTCGGTGTTATCACCTGGCAAGCCAGCGCGAAGAACAACACGCCTGAAAGTTTGCTTGGCACGAAGCAAGGACAAAAAGAATTAAAAAGCACCTATGATTTCAGCAAGCCGCAGTTTCCCGCGTCGCAACTGAAAGCAGAAAATGTCCAGGAGAAGGATCAAAAGGTAATTTCCGGCCGTTCGGATAAGAATGATACGTCGATCCCGATCCGCGACATGACTCCCGATCCTTATGTAGGAAAGGAGATGAACCGCGTGGCGAACAGGAATCCAAAAATTCCCCACACTCATACAGACGTCCCCGATGAGGCTATTCAAGACAAAACAGCTTCTCTTATCGCGCTTTTGGCTCCGGCCATACCAAGCCCGATATTAAACTTTGACGGCATCCCGTTCCCCGGTGTCGGTTGCAACTGCGCTCCGCCCGACACGGTTGGCGAAGTGGGCCAAACCCAATATGTTCAGATGGTCAACGAAGGCGTCCAGGTTTTTAACAAGGCCACGGGCGCATCTGTGTTTGGGCCTGTCGGCATCACTACTATATGGAATGGTTTTGGCGGCGTTTGCGAGAACAATGGCAGCGGCGACCCCGTAGTGCTCTACGACCAGCTTGCAAATCGATGGGTTATCACCCAGTTCGCTGGCGTCAGCGTTCCAACAAACGAGTGTATTGCGATATCAACGACGAACGATGCCTCGGGCAGCTACCATCGTTATTCCTTCACTCTCGGTACAAACTTCTTTGACTATCCGCACCTTTCGGTCTGGCCCGATGCTTATTACATGTCCATGAACGTGTTCAATTCGTCCGGCACGGCATTTCTCGGCCCGCAGCCTTTTGCGTTCGACCGGGCGAAGATGCTCGCCGGAATGCCGGCTACCTTCGTCAGCACCGGTATTACCGTTGGACCGGCGGAGGACACATATCTCCCGGCCGACCTTGACGGTTCGGCTCTGCCGCCGGCCAATGCTCCGGCCACTTTCGTGTCGATGCCATTTAGCGGCACCTATAAGGTCCGCCACTTCCATGCTGATTTTGTAACTCCGGCGAACACCACCTTCACGCTGTTCGCAAGCCCGGCGGCCGCAGGCTTTACGGAGCTCTGCCCAACCACCCGTACCTGTGTGCCTCAGCCGGCCCCGCAAACCAGCCTGGACGCCATTGCCGATCGGTTAATGTTCCGCGTGGCCACTCGATTTTTTGGGACTCACGAATCGACCGTGGGTAATTTTACGGTGAATGCGAGCGGAGTAGCCGGCATACGCTGGTTTGAGCTGCGCAACGTGACTTCCGGCCCGGTGACGGTCTTTCAGGAGAGCACCTATCAGCCTGACACGACCTGGCGCTGGATGGGAAGTACGGCAATGGACCAGGACGGCAATATCGCGCTTGGTTTTAGCGCTTCCAGCTCGAGCGTGTTCCCGTCCGTCCGCTATGCGGGCCGACTGGCGAACGATCCGATAAACACTCTGGGTCAGGGTGAAACCACTATGCATGCCGGTACGGGCAGCCAGTCCGGCACCGGCAGCCGCTGGGGCGATTACAGCGCGATGACCATCGATCCGGTCGATGACTGCACTTTTTGGTATACGCAGGAGTACTATCAGACAAGCGGCACGTTCAACTGGCGCACACGCATAGGCAATTTCAAATTCCCGACATGTAACGGTGTGCCAACGGCCGTTATTTCGAGAGGTGCGGCGGTTGTGACTACCGGCAACGGCATACTTGAGCCGAATGAATGCAATTCGCTCGATATTCCGCTTACCAATGCCGGAACAGGCCCCGCGACGGCTGTCAGTGCCGTACTTTCGACATCCACACCGGGCGTGACTATCACTCAGCCAAATTCCGCGTATGCAAATATGCCGGCCGGCGGCACTCAGCCGAATACTACGCCCTATCAGATTTCTCTGGACAACACCGTTGCTTGCTTCTCATCCGTCGATCTGACTCTAACCGTCACGTTCACCGGAGGAAGTTCGCCGGCGGTATTCAATTTTTCACTGCCCGTTGGCCAGGCATCTTCCGGGTCGTATAGCTTCACATCGACAACCGGCACCATTCCGGCAGGAGGAACCTTCGTTCCGCTGTCTAACGACGATGACTTCGCGGTTAATATTCCACTGCCGTCCGGCTGGGCATCTACTGTCTTTGGCGTACCCGTTACGTCGTTGAGTGCTTCGACCAACGGTACGCTAACGACAAATGGTGCTTCTGCGACTACGACCACAAACACGGCGCTTCCTGCAACGACATTCGGCGCAAACCCAACGCTGTTTGCGTATTGGGATGATCTCGATATGGATGTGGCCGATGTTACCGGCGGCGGTATTTTCACGAATACCATTGGCAGTGCTCCGAATCGGCAACTCGTGGTCGAATGGAGGGCTCAACATTTTGACGAAACCGTCAACGGCCCGATTACTACTAATTTCGCGATCGTGCTGACCGAAGGTTCGGATGCGATCCGGTATATCTATAACTCTACCGGAAATGGAGCAAGGCTCAACGGTGCCCAGGCAACAGTGGGTGCACAGAGGACAAATTCGGGAACGCAGTTCACGCAGTTCTCGTTCAACACGGCAAGTCTGTCGGCCGGGCTTCAACTAGACGGAGTACGACCGGCTGGAATATGCACCCCGGGTTCCGGCACCTGCGGAGGCCCGACGCCGACACCTACGCCGAC
>DLHV01000130.1 GCA_002483395.1 Chloracidobacterium sp. UBA7659
CGGCATTATCGACAGTATAAATATCGTTTCCCAGTCCACCGATTAGGCTATCTGCACCAGCATCACCAAAGAGTAAGTCATTACCGGCTCCACCAGTGAGTACATTGCTTGCAGCATTTCCTAGTAGAGTATTCGCCAAGTCATTGCCTGTGCCGTCGACGGCTGATGTACCTGTCAGCGTAAGGTTCTCAACATTGGCTGAAAGCGTGTATGTTACGCGGCTGTTGACTTGATCAATGCCTTCAGCCAGGTTCTCCGTAATGACATCACCGGCATTATCGACAGTATAAATGTCGTCTCCTAATCCACCGATTAGGCTGTCTGCACCGGCTCTGCCATCAAGTATGTCATTACCTGCGCCGCCATTGAGCACATTGCTTGCAGCATTCCCCGCGATATTATTCGCCAAGTCATTGCCTGTGCCGTCAATGGTCGATGTGCCTGTCAGCGTAAGGTTCTCAACATTGGCTGATAGCGTGTATGTTACGCTGCTATTGACTTTATCGATGCCTTCATCCAGATTTTCCGTAATGACATCACTGGTATTATCGACAGTATAAGTGTCGTTTCCCAATCCACCGATCAAAACATTATTCTCAATGTTACCGGTCAAGCTATCGTTGAAATTGCTACCGATCAGATTTTCGATGCTAGCCAGAGTATCCAGTCCAGCGCCAATCGTATTTTGTTGCGTCGTGATAGCCAGTGAAACGGTTACCGGAGCAGTAGCATTCTCATAACTCACGGTATCATTGAGAGAAAATGTGCCAGTCAATATATCGTTACCTGCCGTACTAAACAGCAACAAACCTTCTATAGAATTCAGAAAAAACCGCGTATTCCCATCCTCATTCCCTACAAAAGCATCCAAATCACCATCGCCATCGATATCCACAGCATCCATCTCGCCATCACCATCGGTATCGGCCATGGCGGCATCGGCCTGCCCGTCGCCATCGGTGTCAAAAACGGCGATATCAACGTTTCCGTCGCCGTCAGTGTCCTTTCCGACGGCGTCGATCTTCCCGTCACCATCAGTGTCCGCGGCCGCGGTATCGAGCTCCCCGTCGCCGTCCGTATCCGCCGCGGCGGTGTCTAACTTCCCGTCACCATCGTAGTCCATATACGAGGCTTCTTGATCCGTCGATCCATCGTCAAACATTGCCTCGACAGCTGCCTCGGCAAAGGTCTTGTCGTCATCAGACAGATCATCGGCCCTCGCGGTGGTGATCTCAAAGTCGGTTTCGATGGCGTCGGCGCCGGTCTCAGTGATAGTTATATTCTCTTCAATCGCCATAATTCAAATTATCCTCCATTTTTGCCGGTACCGCCGCCGAAGCAGCTTTTTCGCCTACATTCTCCACGGGCCGCGCATTTTTCTTTAGACGTGTGATCGCTCCGCATTTTGCATTCGGGCATTTCACGGGTAGTTCGGTCTTGCCGTCAAGCACTTTTTTCGGTATCCGCATTGGCGTTTCGCAGGTTGCGCATTTGAATCGCAGAACGTCCGGGTCGGCCTTTGGTTTTGGCGGCGGCGGCGGGGCTGACGCTCTGATCGTATCCGAGATTATTCGTAGCGAGTTTTGCAGATCGGGGCTCCGGGCAAAGTCGCTCAATAATCGCAGGCGCGGGCCTAGATAGGGTGTCGACGACGTTGTAAGCTCCGAAAGCTTTAAATAAGAATCGTCATCGGCGCCCTGCTGCTCAAGCCATGATTCGATATTAATCTGCCTGTACATCAGAGACGATTTCAAGGACCATGACAGAAGCACGCGGCGGGCTACTTCCTCGTTCCCGACAGCCAGCAGTCCGGCACGGTCCGCCGTGATCTCGGCCTGCCGTGCCCACGCAAGCAACGGCATCTCGATCGCGCCGCCTATCAGGGCCGTCGGGCTAAGCGCATTAAAAATACCGCCGGCCATAAATCCTTTCGCCGGCCCCTGCTCACCGAGGAAAAAGCGAATCACCGTCTTCCACAAAGCATGGCCGGCTTTGCTATGTCCCATTTCCCGAGCAAGCAAAAACAGCATATCGACGCCTTGGAAATTTCCGGCAAGCGCCGAACCGATCACGATGAAAGAATCGTTGTCGGTTCGGAATGTAAGGCAGTCCCAGGGACGCTCGCCTGAAAGATATACATCCGGCATGTGCGACATGCCAAGTATCCGGGCCGCACGGACGGCTTGCCCGAAAATGTGCGGCATTTGCTTCTCGCTTAGCAACACACCGTTAAATGTAACCTCGATCCATCGTCGCCCCACCTTTTCCGATACGGCTTTCGCAACCATGCTGAGCGGCGTCATCGAGCGAAGAACGGACATTGCCTTTGCGTCGGCTGCCCATGCAAAAGCAGAGGTATCAACTTGATATCCGGGAACGAGCGGCTTTAGTGTGCGGCATTCGCGGCAGATCACGACCTTGTCCGGGAGACGGTTCGCATCGCCTCCGCACGTATAGCAACTCGGGGGACGAATCTGTGCATATTGCGGTGGCGGATATTGATTTGGCGTCGGATAAAACTGCGGCGGATTCGGCATCTGCGGCTGGTAATTCGCGTTGCCCGGCTGTTGAAACTGTTGATTTTGAGGCGACTGAGGCGGGGCCGGATTAAACGGATTTTGAACAGCGTTCGCGCCAACCGCAACGCCGCAATAAATACAAAACTTCGAGCCCGACATTGGCTGGTCGTGCCCATTACTGCACTTCCGATTTCCGATATTTTCAGCCATACGCAATTAGCTAATATCCATAAGGGTTTGCCGAGGCCATCATCACAAATAATAAATACAAGATCCACAAGACGCCGTGAATAATCGTGACCGCTATTCCTCCCCAAAGACCAACCTGGGCCATCCATTTGCCGGCCGCTGGTGATTTGCCCTCATTTATCGCACCGATTTCGAGCCAGCCGACGATCGCCGCTGGAATTCCCGATAGCGGCCCACAGCAAACGAGCCCGACTATGGCCAACACAAGTGCGATGATCGCACGCTGACTTGCCCCGCCCGCCGCAGCCGCCTGACCACCCATGTATGGTTGCGGCGGCGCACCGACATAAGGTGCCTGTCCGCCGACATAAGGTGGATTCGGCTGCTGATAAGGCTGGCCGCCGCCTGAAGGTGAAAGCGATGTGGAGCAATTCAAACAAAAGGCCGCATCCGGCGGATTCATCTGGTTACAATTCGGGCAAGGTCTTGTCATAATCGTTTCGAGATCGGTCACAGGATAAGAACTTTCGGGACACCAGTTACGTCGAAGCCCCGCGAATAAATGCCGCTTCTAAGACCAAATAGGCCGGATGCTTTCCTTCTCGTAAAAGCGACACAATTTCCGCAATTTGTCCTTTTGATTTTGCTACTATAAGCTAAGTTTCTTCGATTTGAAAGTATTGTCAAGCCTTTTGGATACACAAGGTTTAGAAACCTTTGCCAAGAGGCGATTTTCAAACGATCATGTCGCAAAATGCTAAAGCTGGAAAACTATATTGACGGCCGTTTGACGGCTCCTGTTTCGGACAAATATCTCGATAATTTCGACCCTTCGACCGGACAGGTTTATTCGCTGATCCCGGATTCGGACGAGCGCGATGTGCAGATCGCCGTCGATGCGGCCTCGGCCGCGTTTCCCGCCTGGTCGAAGACGCCACTTGAAGAACGATTTGCGGTACTGATGAGGCTCGTCGGTTTGATCGAGCGCGATCTAGACAAGCTTGCGTTGGCCGAAAGTATCGACAACGGTAAACCTGTCTCGCTGGCGAGAACGGTCGATATTCCGCGCGCTGCTTCGAATTTTAGATTTTATGCGACTGCCGCGATGCACACGGCGAATGAATCGCACGACAGTGTTGGGCAGGCGATAAATTACACGCTGCGGCAGCCACTCGGTGTGGTCGGATGCATCTCGCCCTGGAATTTGCCTCTGTATCTGTTCACCTGGAAGATAGCGCCGGCGATCGCCGCAGGCTGTACGGTCGTTGCAAAGCCCTCGGAAGTGACACCGATGACGGCTTATTTATTATCGAAATTATGCATCGAGGCGGGCTTGCCTGCCGGTGTGTTAAATATCGTCCACGGTCTCGGGCCAAAGGTCGGCTCCGCGATCGTCGCTCACAGGGAGATTAAAGCAATTTCATTCACTGGCGGCACAAAGACCGGCGAAGAGATCGCCAGGGTCGCTGCACCGATGTTCAAGAAACTTTCACTCGAACTCGGCGGCAAAAATCCGAACATCATCTTCGCGGATTGCAACTACGAAGAAATGCTTGCAACCACCGTTCGCTCGTCATTCTCGAATCAGGGCGAGATCTGCCTGTGCGGCTCGCGGATCTTCGTCGAACGTCCGATCTATGAAAAATTCAAACATGATTTTATTGCGGCGGTCTCAAAACTAAAAGTCGGCGATCCTCTGGAATCCGACACCGATGTCGGAGCCATCGTTTCGAAGCAGCATTTTGACAAAATAATGTCGTACATCGCCCTTGCAAAGACCGAAGGCGGCACTGTTTTGACCGGCGGAAACAGGTCGGAACCCCCTGCGTCAGCGGGGGGTCAGGAGTCAAGGACGTCTAATGCTGATTTCCGCACAGGAGCTCCGCCACCCGCTCACGCGCGTGGTTCTGCCCCTCTGACCGGCTGGTTTATCGACCCGACCGTGATCGAAGGCCTGTCGCACGATTGCCGCACGAACCAGGAAGAGATCTTCGGCCCAGTAGTGACGATTATGCCGTTCGATACCGAGGAAGAAGTTCTCGCCTACGCAAACGGCGTCCGCTACGGCCTCTCAGCAACCATATGGACCGAAAACCTTTCACGGGCGCATCGTGTATCATCGAGTTTGGAATCCGGCGTCGTCTGGGTAAATTGCTGGCTCCTCCGCGACCTGCGAACGCCCTTCGGCGGCGTAAAGGACAGCGGCCTCGGCCGCGAAGGCGGATTTGAGGCATTGAAGTTTTTTACGGAAGATAAGAATATTTGTATAAAGATCTGAGGTATAATCTCTTTATGACTGTCGTAGTAGAGCTTAGGCCAAAAACGGAAGAATTGTTACGCAAAGCAGCCGACGCTCAAGGCGTTNNATATCGAATTCCTGATAGAAAAAGATGCAGAACGTTTATCGTTAGAAGAACGGCTCGCGCCTGTCAGAAAAAGCTTTGAACAAAGCGGGATGACCGAAGACGGTCTCGATAAGTTTATGAATGGCGTACGCGCGAAAGTCCGAGCCGAACGGAAACAAGCCAAAGACTGACGTGTATGCCGCGAGATCCTTTTCGTGTCGTGTTTGATTGTAATGTATTTTGGCGGGCGTTCTTTTATCCCAAAGGCATCGGATACAATGCAAACGTCTGATCGATAGTGACCAGGTCAGCCACTTCGTTAGCCCCGAAACCGTAGCTGAATTAATTGATGTTCTGAGCTGCGGGGAAACGATCGAAAAATTCCCCACTTACGATCTCAACGACGTAAGCGACTTTGTAAAAGAGATCGTTTCGCAGTCGACCCTTGTCAAAAGCGTTCCGTCATTCGTTGACCTTCCAAGAGATGTGGACGACGAGCCATATCTGAATCTCGCAATTGCCGTCGAAGCAGATTACTTGGTAACAACTGACAACGATCTGCTCGATCTGATGACCAGAATAGACCCGAAAAGCAAACAAGTTTAGACAAAGATTTCGGCCACTGAAAATTATTACCCCAAGGGAATTCCTGAACATTGTTTATTCACGAGAATTACCCCTAAAACCCTAAAACAATGAAAATTATTTTCGGCTTAGCACTACTACTTATTCTCGTCACGATTTCTCCCGCGCAAAGCAAACCACCGACCGAATCGGCCATGGACCGCTTTCTTCGCTACGTGCGGATCGACACGCAGTCGGCGGAGGATCAGCCGTCGCCGCCGAGCACGAAGAAGCAGCTCGATCTGGCTAAGGTTCTGAGGGACGAACTTGACGACATGATTTTGCTCGATGTTCGGATAAGCGAATGGGGCATCGTTTATGGGTTTTTGCCGGGGAATCTGCCGGACAATACGAAGGTTCCGACCATCGGGTTTATTGCGCACATGGACACAAGCCCAGCAGTTTCAGGCGCGAACGTGAACGCGATCATTCACAAAAATTATCAGGGCGGCGATATTGTTTTGCCGAACGACAAGACGCAGGTCATTACCGTTGCTCAGAATCCCGATCTGAAAAACCTGATCGGCGACGACATTATCACGGCGGACGGCACCACGCTTTTGGGATCGGACGACAAAGCGGGCATTGCCGAGATCATGACGATGCTCGACATCCTAAAAGAGAACCCGCAGATCAAACACGGCAACATCGCCGTGGCCTTTACGCCTGACGAAGAAGTTGGCGGAGGAATCGACAAATTTGAGATCGAAGATTGGGGAGCAAAGTTTGCATACACGGTCGACGGCGAACAGCTTGGCGACATCTCGAACGAAACATGGTCCGCACGCACGGCGACGGTTACGTTTCGCGGCAAATCGACGCATCCGGGCACCGCAAAGGGAATACTCATTAATTCTTCGTACGCGGCGGGCGACTTCCTCGCTCAATTCCCGAAAGTGAAGATCCGCCCCGAAACGACCGAGGGGCGCGTCGGGTTCGTGCATCCCTACGTCGGAACGCTCGATATCGAGATGTCGACAGTCAAGATACTGATCCGCGATTTCGATCTGAGCGGCGTCGAGGCAAAAGAGGCGCTTCTAAAAAGCCTCGTCGCCAAAACCCAGAAGAAATTCCCGCAGGTGAAGATCGAGTATGAATCAAAACTTGGTTATCTGAATATGAAAGAAGTGCTGAAGAATTATCCGCAACTTACAGATTATGCTATCGAAGCGGCGAAAAGAGCAGGAATAATCGCGCAACTGCGTCCAATACGCGGCGGAACGGACGGTTCGAATTTAACCACGAGAGGCTTGCCGACGCCAAACCTCTTCACCGGCGGGCATAATTTCCACGGAAAGCTCGAATTCAATTCGCGCAAAGGCTTAGAAAAATCGACTGAGACGTTGGTGAATTTAGTGCAGATCTGGGCGGAAAGGTCGCGCTGATATCTCGCCGGTTAATTATCCGCCACAAAATCGACATCCGCTAAATCATCAAGCACCGTTACAACACGTGTTCCTGAAGCGAACGTATGGCGCTTGCTGCTTACAACAAGGGCATAGAGGGAGCCGGCAGTCATGTTTGAAAAACTGTAATATCCAAATGCATTTGTAACGGCGGTGCGTGACATTCCGGATGAATCAAGGATCGTAACAAAAGCATTGCGGATTCCCCGACCGGTTGCGTCTGTTACGCGTCCGCTCACGGTAACGGCGGCGGCNNGTCGGAGAACTCGAACTGGTAAAGACGATTGTGTTTACGCCGATCCATTCGTCCGGTGTGCTCCCCCCGGAAGAGTTTGCCGCGTTGGTCGTTATGAGGCGGACCTGCACTTTTGGCTGATTCTCCGCTGCCTGTGGCAGTAAAACCGTTTTATTCGTAATACGCCCGGCAACGCTGCCATCGGTGGCATCGGCAATAAAACCGTCCGGCAGGTTTATAAAGAGCCCAGTTTCACCTACGCGGTATTGCAGGGCCAGCGACGACACTGAATCGTTGGAACCTCCGTCAATATCCTGGACCATATAACTCATCCGAATGAAATACCTGCCCGTTGTATTAAGGTAAAACACCAAATATGGATTGGCCTGAACGTTGCCCTGAAATCCGATGGCGATGTAGGTTCCAGTGTCGAACTCAGCAAGTCCGCCCGCGTTGAAGGCGCTCGGATTACCTTTATTCGCGGCCACGTTTCTAGGCGAATTCGGAAGCTGGTTGTTTACAAACTCTGTGTTCAACACAGTTTGCGGATTTATTCCGTGAGTTGCGGTAATATTTTGGCCCGCATAGCCTTCCACCGAAGGTACAAGGCTCCAATCGTCGTTGGTCGTGATGAGATTGGCTGTTGCGGCGGACAAGCTAAAGGTCAGGTTGCCCGTTGCGTACACCGAATTTGCGCTCATTCTACGGACAACTCCGCCAAGAACCAGAGTCAATAGCAATAGAGCCGCGGCGAGCGGAGCAATGATCTGTGTGCGAATCAACGTATTAAGAATAATCGGACCAAAACTGCGTCTTGTGGTTCTAATTATCATTTTCGCTGCACGAACGGCATACTGGCAGAGTGAGAATCCAAACAACTAAATCCGATCTGGAAAAAAGCAACCTGAAGAAGGACTCTCCACGAAACGGGCCGGGGGCATCAAGGATTCTATCACAGAATTCGATTTGTCATTATTTGTTACGAGATCCGGGAAGTTTGCTGAATTGAAGACCAGTCAACTCGGAAAAACCTCTGGGATCTTCTGCAAAACCGCTCTCGGTTTGTCCGAGTCGTTGTTTCTTACGGCGCAAAACGGAATGGGGGCGCGCAATTACGTATTTCCGCAATATTATTGTTAGAATACCTTTCATCTTAACGCCTTTGGGGTAACAGCAACGAATGATCAGGCGACCGAAAAATATGAGCGATATGATAATTTCCTCGAAGGCCCCCGAACCTGTCGGCCTGTATCCGCACGCACGCCGCGTCGGGGATCTGTTGTTTCTATCAGGCGTCGGGCCGCGTGAGCGAGGCACGAAGAGAATTCCGGGCGTTGAGCTGAATGATGCGGGCGAGATTGTCTCGTACGATATCGAAGTTCAGTGTCGCTCGGTCTTTCAAAACGTCCGCTATATTCTGGAAGACGCGGGATCGTCGTGGAATGATATCGTTGATGTAACAGTCTTTCTCACAAATATGAAGGACGATTTCACGATCTTCAATCGCGTTTATGCCGAATATTTTGCCGAAAATCAGCCGTGCCGCACGACGGTCGAGGTTAATAAACTGCCGACACCGATCGCGATCGAGCTGAAAGTAATTGCAACATAGATTAACTAACAAAGGAGAAAATAATGATAGCAGCAGAAACAAAAGCAGTCGCGGCACGCGGCTATGCAACATACGGCCCCGCGGCGAAGTTCGGGCCGTTTGATTTTTCGCGGCGCGAGGTCGGGCCGAATGACATTCTCATCGACATTCAATATTGCGGCATTTGCCACTCGGACATTCACCAGGCAAGGAACGAATGGCCCGATCTGATGCCGGCGACGTATCCGATGGTTCCCGGCCACGAGATCATTGGCAGTGTTTCGCAGGCCGGCGATGCGGTTACAAAATTCAAGGTCGGTGACATCGCGGGCATCGGATGTTTTGTCGATAGCTGCCGCGAATGTGCTCCGTGCACAGGTGGCATAAAGCAGTATTGCTTGCAATTGGCCGCATACACATACAACGGTACCGAGATGGATCGTGTGACACCGACATACGGCGGGTATTCGAATAAGTATGTTATCGACGAAGGTTATGCCCTAAAGGTAAAGGCTGACGGTGACCTTTCTGGCGTCGCGCCGCTGCTGTGCGCGGGTATTACGACATATTCGCCGCTAAAAAGATTCAACGTCGGCGTGGGCTCGAAGGTTGGCGTTGTCGGGCTCGGCGGGCTCGGCCACATGGCGGTTAAACTCGCAAAGGCGATGGGCGCCGACGTGACGATATTCAGCACTTCGCCTGGTAAAGAAGAAGCCGCAAAGAAACTCGGTGCGGATCACTTTGTCATCACGCGCGACGCCAAAGCGATGGAGCCGCTTCGAAATTCGTTCAATTTTATTATCGACACCGTGTCGGCCGATCATGAGTTGATGCCTTACATCGGTTTGCTCGGCTATGGCGGCGCTCTTGTCGTCGTCGGAATTCCGCCATCGCCCGCGATGATTCATCAAGGCGGGCTGATCATGGGTAACCGGATCGTCGCCGGGAGCTTGATAGGCGGTATTCCTGAGACACAAGAGATGCTCGATTTCTGCGCCGAACACAACGTCACGGCGGACGTCGAGGTCATCACTCCCGATCGCATCGAGGAGGCCTATGATCGCACCGTCAAAGCCGACGTGCGTTACCGGTTTGTGATCGACATGTCCGCAAAGTGAAAACGTGAAAAAGTGAAATAGTGGAAGAGTGAAAAGTTAAGTCTCAAGCTGGACGCAAAACTTTTTCACTTTTAACCTCTTTCAGTTTTTTTCTTGTATATGAGATACATTGCTTTGCTCCGTGGAATTAATGTCACGGGAGCAAATATGATCAAGATGGAAGATCTGCGGCGAACATTTGAATCGCTCGGGTTTACCAATGTCGTAAGCTATATAAACAGCGGCAATCTCGCATTTGATTTTGGCAAACTTGCGGAGTTCAAACTCGTCGCAAAAATCGAGGACGCGATTGAAAAGGGTTTTGGCAAGCGTATTCCGGTGATGATTCGTGAGCAGCCGGACATCGCACGCATTCTCGCGGGCAACCCGTTTGACGGCCAGTACGAAACTCATAAACAGATGCACGTTTTGTTTATGAGCGACGCGATGTCGCCCGACAAAGTTAACGAACTTGAATCGCAGCAATTGTCGCGTGAAAAGTTTGCTGTAAAAGGGCGTGAGATTTACGCCCTTCTGCTCGACGGCGTTGCAGAAAGCCTGCTGACAAAGGGATATATCGAACGAAAACTCAAAACCATGTACACCGGCCGGAATTGGCGAACGGTACAAAAACTTGCAACGTTGTGACTGGAACGCAGGCGCCCTCG
>DLHV01000245.1 GCA_002483395.1 Chloracidobacterium sp. UBA7659
CGCCGACACCGACACCGACACCGACTCCGACACCAACGCCGACGCCGACTCCAACACCGACGCCAACGCCGACACCGACGCCGACGCCAACGCCGATGCCGGGTGTCTGCACACCGACGCTTACGGTAACGGAAGTGCTCCCTGGAAGCCTTGCGGCATTCGAGGCGATCACTCCGGGATCGGGATCGGTTACCGTGGACATGGTGAACACGGGTATCGGGCTGCAGAGCTACTCGGTGGTCAGTGCGACCAACGCGAATGTCACTATTCCGGCATTCCCGTTCGGGACGACCGCCCCGGTCACGGCGACGTTCACGGTGCCTAATCCGGCCCAGCCCGTCGACTTTACGTTGCGAGCCGGGGCCAGGATCAACGCCGTCCTTATCAGAGCACAGTGCGGCGCGGGCACGGCACCGGCGGGCTTTAGCCTTAATCCGCCTGACCTGTCATTCTGGCTGCCGAACAATGTGACGGCTGGTGTGAACAGCCTGCTGAGCTTTGTATCGATGCCGGCGACGGACATGAAACAAGAGGAGATCGCCCAAAACCAGTAACCCAAACACTGGTAATGGCATAAATCAAAAGGGTCGAAGCTATTATGGCTTCGGCCCTTTTGGTATTTACCAACCAAATATTGGAGTGAGCTAGAGGATCTCGCCGCGCTTTGACAACAGCTTCGCGGGATCGTTAGTAATTATCGCGTTCAGTCCAAGTTTTTTGCCGCGTTTCACCCATAGCGGGTTATCGACGGTCCAGATGGTTACCGGAAGACGTCGTTTTCCGGCCTTTTCCATCAGTTTCTTTGTAGCGAGCGAGTAATGGATCGAAAGTTCACTCGCCCCGAATTCTTTGGCGATCATTACCAGATGCTTTTCTTTTCGCAGGATGGTCATGATCTTTGGGGCGAACAAGGCCGCTGTCCGCAGCCCCGAGCAGAGCAGGCGGACCCTCGGAATGACGGCCATTTTAAAGCTTTTAATGATGACCTGCTTGGAAAGTTTTGATTTGCCTACCGCACTACAGACCGCCGCGACCAGATCTCCGGCCTCCGAATCTTTACACTTTAGTTCGATATAGATCAGGCCTTTGAATTCTTTCAGAAATTCAAGAGTTTCGGCGAGGGTGGGAATTCTTTGCAGCTTAAAATCAGGGCTGGCATTACGCGGATTCGTCTTATTAAACCACGAACCTATGTCAACATTGCCGAGTTCGGCGGATGTGTAATCCGCGATGTTCCCGTCCCGCAGAGCCGTCCGCTGCAGCGTCGCATCATGAAAAACCACCGCACCGCCGTCCTTTGCCAGCCGCACGTCGAATTCGATGCCTTCAGCTCCGTCGTCTATAGCTCGCCGGAATGCCGCGAGCGTGTTCTCAGGTGCCAGCGCGCTAGCTCCGCGATGCGCGATGATCAGCGGCCTAAGGATTTTGGTCTTCATTAATTTGCGGCTGCTTCCTTCTTTTCAAGGAGGAATATCGATTTCGACCAGCCGATCGGTTCGGAGAGCGGAAATCTATGTTTCCCGACAATGCTAAAGTAACGTTGTGAAATCTTTCTTACGTCTTTGACCGGATGTATCTTAAATTTATACAGGAATTCGAGAACCGAGCCGACGAGCGAGGGTTTGACCGGTATGAACACAAGGTTTCCGCCCGGTTTGAGTACCCTCGCCATTTCTTTCAGCCCGTCGTCGAGCGAAACGTATTCGAGCACGCCGCAGGTCAGGACAAGATCGAATGTTTCGTCGGCGAAGGGAAGGTGAAGAATGTTGCCCTGGACAGGCGAGATTTTTCTTGAATCGACCCGGTTTTCCTTTCTAAATTGTTCTTTTGCTATCTTTAACGAGTTGATCGACAGGTCGAACGCGACAGTCTTCTTTGGCCTGAAACCCGCGTCCTGAAAACCGAGCGTGACGATCCCGGTACCGCTTCCGCCGTCCAAAACGTAGGATTCGCCGTCGATCTTCAGGTCAAGCGACCGCAGGTATTTTGCAACCGACGCACGGTATCCATTGACCTTCAGTGCAAAATTATGAACATCGGCAATACGGTCGTAGAAGCTCTGAGTTTTTGTTTTTGGCGCGATCGCCCTTTTTGCCATTGCCATCATTTTTCCGCCAAGAGCTTCAACACCATCTCGCGCATTTCTTCAACACGAGTAGGGTTTGTCCCGCTTTCGATGTAGCGTATCACGCCTTTACGATCGATCAGAACCGCGGTCGGCAGGCCAGTCGCGGCGTACGCCTGCTGCGAGGTCTGGTTCTTTGCCACCACGAAATCATACAGCAGATCGTACTTTGCCTTAAAACTTTTCAAAAACAAGATCTCATTCGCGTTATCGAGATCAAAACCGTCACCCCGTCCGTAATAACGCGTTACGCCCAAAATAACAAGTCCGTCAGCCGTCAGATCGCGGTGCCATTCCGCCAGCGATGGAAACGCGTCGAAACACGGCCCGCACCACGTCGCCCAAAAGTCAAGCAGCACAACCTTGCCGCGAAGATCCTGTAGGGTTCGAGGTTTACCGGGGAACCACTGGTCTATATTGGTCAACTCCGGCGCCGTTTCGCCGAGAAGTTTGTATTGCTTCTCGCGCTTTTTCAATAGCCTTATTGCTTCGTCTTGTGCCGGCTTCGTCGGCAGGTCCTTTACGGCCTGTATAAGCGAAGTCAAATACGTCTCCAATGCCAAAGGCTTCCGACCGGTCTCGACGCGGTGCGTTATCAATTTGTCGGCGGCATAAAAATAAAGGCTGACGGAACCGACCGCCGCCGCCGTCTTTCGAAGGTCTTCAAGCGCGTCGTCTGCTTCCTTAATGCTACCGACGGATTTGTGACACTCGTGGAGCAGCATTCCGGTATCCAAAACCTCGTCCAAACCGCGCTGTGTCATTCCGCCATCGAGCAAAACAGTCTTCGCAAAACGATACGCCTCGGTCGCATGCGGCGTTGCTTCAGAGATCTTTTTTTCGGCAATGTAGGCCTTGGCGATCTCGCTCTCCATCCGTGTCCGCTCGCTCGCTTTTATCGGCTGGCTTTTTGAATACTCGGCCAGAAATTTCAACGCCTGATCGAATTTTCTTTGCTTAGCGCCGATGACTGCAATGATTGATCGCGCCGTCTGCGCCTTGTCGGCGGCAATATCGCTGGCCGCCAGATATTTGCGAAGAGCGTCCGACGTGCCATCCAAATTCTCCGCGATCCAATGCAGAAGGCCGAGATGATAGAGTTCTTCGCCCGCCAGGTCTTTGCGTGTGGCGGCGATCGCTGCGTATTTCGCGGCCATCTGCTTCTGCTCGCGTTCGGTCTGAAGCCGCAGCCTTTCACTGTACGGCACCTTTCTCGTTTCGTATTCGGCGAATTTGATCTTGTTGTATGTATTTGCCTCGTCAAACATTTGTTTGACTGTCAGATCGATAACCGACGAAGCGGCGGGACTTATCGTCGGATTCGAATTCACCCGCCGTGATTGCGCGTGCAAGCCTGAGGCAAATACAAGAATTATGAGTAAGATTCCAAATCGCATAGTTCCAAAGCTGTAAGCTAATGGCTATTGCCAACAGCCATTAATTACCCTTTCGCATCCAAAGCCTTTCGCCGTTTTACACCAAAAATATCCAAATACTTCGACCCAACTCCATCAACGACCTTCTGGCAAATAAGCCTTGCCGTCATCGGTGCCAGCAGTATCCCGTTTCGATAATGAGCGGTTGCAACATGTACATTATCATAGCCCGGAAATTCACCAAGCACCGGTAAACCATCCGCCGCGAACGGCCGCAGTCCCGCCCATTTGTCCGCAATGTCGAAATTAGCAAGAGCCGGTGAAATTTCAAAGGCCGACGTCAACAATTGCTCAGTGCCGGCATCGGTCGGCGTTTGGTCAAATCCCGCGTCCTCAACCGTCGCACCCGCAAGAATCCGCCCGTCAGAGCGAGGTACAATATAGCCTCGCGGGCTGTAGATGACCTTCTGAAACATATTTTGAGGCGGGTGAAAGCTTATCATCTGTCCGCGGATCGGCTTAACCTCAACCGGCAGCGGCGTTTCGTCGATTTTGATGAACGAAGTCCACGCACCCGTTGCAAGCACCGTCGCACCCGCAAAAAAAGTCTCGTCATCGGTCCGGGCGCCGACAACTCTTTTATTTTCGGAGATAAGCGATCGGACCTCGGTCTGCTCGCGTATTTTGATGCCGTTCAGTTCCGCATACCGCCTCAATGCCGTCAGCAATTTGCGGTTCTCGACCCGCCAATCATCCGGATAGAACAAACTCTCCCGCACGTCGATCGAAACAAATGCCTCTGCTTTCAAGGTCTCCTCAGCCGACAAATGCTCGACCGCCACTCCCGCCTCACGCTGCCATAAATACCTTGCGTTCAGCTCTTTGGAATCCTCCTCGTTAAAAGCCAGTTGCAACGTCCCGCTGCGTTCAAGCTCGATATCGACGCCGGTTTCGGCAAGAATTTCGGCAGCGAATTCCTGATACATCGAGCACGAAGCAGCACACAAATCATAAAAATCATCGTGCCTGTCATTCTCAGCATTCGGCGCAAGCATCCCGGCCGCCGCATACGAAGCCTCACGCCCGACCGCCCCGCGCTCGAGGATCGTGATCCGGTGAACGCCTTTACCGTGCAATTCGCGGGCAATACGCAGCCCGATTACCCCGCCGCCGATAATTAGAATGTTTAGGTTCAAGTAGTAAGTACAACTGTTCTTAGTTGCTCCTGTTCTTTGAAATAAACTTCATTGGGTGTTGATAGCCCAGCGATTTGTGTGGACGGTTATTCAGTTTGTCCTCGACTTTTTTGACTTGCCCATCGGTAATAGTATCGAATTTCATCTGGTTGGGAAAGATTGGCGGATGAGGCAGTGTGTCTCGTTAAAGCCGCGTTCCCGGGAGGAATATGGATGACAGAAGTAGAATCCGGGACCAAGAGTTTTGGCGATTATTTGGGCTGTGGGAATTCGGATTCCAGCTCCTTCTGATCTCGCATCCCATCTCCGTCCACGTCACATTCGGCATACGCCGCCTGACTTTCTGTGTGTGCCGCTCAAGAGCCTTGCGGCATATTGCAGACGAACCACGCTCGGACGGTTCCATTTCAAAATCGCGTGAAATACTCGATTTGTAACTCCGACCTCTATTTTAGCGATCTCTTTTTTGCCTCAAACCGAGTCTCAAGCCCGCCGAAATTTGGTATCTTTGTTCAAGGGTACGCAGCTGATACTTTTTCATGGTAACTCTGTCACCATCAAGAGCGTTGCCCAAACAAGATATGCGTACATTTTTGACTACACCGTTAAGCTTGCTTGTAACAGCTTCCTGTGTCTTTTTATCGGCATGCAGTGCCCAAAATATTGCACCGCCGAGGGCGAATGCCGAGACGCGAGCGACACCTGCTCCATTGGACGACATCTCCATAACAATCGCGGCCGTCGGCGATATAATGCTCGGCTCGACCTCGATAAACGAATCGTTTCTACCGCCGAATGACGGCCGTGACAGTCTGAAAGCAGTAACACCGATTCTTTCCTCCGCTGATATTGCCTTCGGGAATCTTGAAGGGCCATTGGTCGATGGCGGGATCTCGACGAAATGTCCCCCGCCAAAACCGTTGAAAGAGGGTGAAGCCGCGAAACCTATTCGCTGTTTCGCGTTTCGCTCGCCGACGAGATACGGCAAATACCTGAAGGATGCCGGTTTTGATGTCTTGAGCCTCGCGAACAATCATGCCTCGGATTTCGGCGATCTCGGTCGCAACAGCACGCGTAAAGTATTGGATGCATTAGGAATTGCACACGTGGGGAGCGATCGCGGCGCTTTCGCAATGACGGTCGTCGAATCGAAGGGCAAGAAGATCGCGTTTATCGGATTTGCTCACAATGCGATCGTGCCTAATGTTAACGAATTAGATGCTGCCGCAGGACTGGTAAAGGCCGCGAAGAAGAAGGCAGATCTGATTGTAGTTTCATTTCACGGCGGCGCTGAAGGCGAGAACGCTCAGAATGTTCCTCGTGAAACTGAGATCTTTGTAGGCGAGAAACGAGGAAATCTCCCGCTTTTTGCCAAAACCGTGGTTGACGCTGGTGCCGACCTCATTCTCGGACATGGGCCGCACGTTTTACGAGGGATCGAAGTTTACAAAAATCGTCTGATCGTTTATTCGATGGGAAACTTCGCTACCTATGGAATGTTTAATCTGAAGGGAGCACAGGGCCTGACGGCAATTTACGAGATAAGGCTCGGCTTGGATGGTAAATTCATCGGTGGAAAGATTCATGCCGGAAAACAGCCGGGAAGAGGAATGCCGGAATTAGACGCGAACGGTGACGCTATCCGAAAGATCCTAGCGCTTTCGCAAGCCGATTTTGCGACCACAGCGCCGAAGATCGCGGACGACGGTACGATCTCGCCAAGATAATTACCATCGACTATTTCTTTTCTTTTTCAACTTGTTTCACCAGCTTGGCCGAATGATTTCGGGCGATAAGCGGTATCCGTTCATCATTTACCAAAGTCTGCAAAAATGGGATCATCTGGTTCGGATCGGATATCTCATTCCGCCGAATCATCGATTCCAAAGAATCCATAAGTTTTGGCGATTCCAACGGCTGATTCTCACGCGCAACCGAGATATCGAACATCCAAATGAACTGATTGCCGATCTTCCGGTACTCGTCCATCAATAGCTTCGCATCTTTGTTTTGTGTCCAATTGAAGGTCGTGTTTCGCGTTTTGCCATCCCTGGTTAAACGAAAAGTTATTGTTCCCAAATGCGAAAAGTCCTTTTCATACTGGTAGTTCTGGCCAGACGCGAGGAAATCCAAGGCGGTTAACGCTCCATTTATTCGCTCAAGCGTTTTAGTTGAAATCTGGATCGGATCGGAAACGAGTTCATCGTAGCCCTTTTTCATAAACGCTAGCTTGCCTTTGCCCGACTCGTCGTGCTCAATCAGAATTTTGGAAACGACGAATTCAGGCTGGGAAAATTCGTAGTGATAAGTGGGGACGAAAGATGGTTCCGAACGCGTACTCGAATCAAGTGAAGGCCTTTTATTGAGCCGGTCCTGCGATTCCACGTCGATCGATCCCTCGGGTCGCTCGTTCTTTTTCGAAGGCGCGGGTATGCTCGACTTCTCAGCTGTTGCCTGGGTTGAAACCGGTGTCTTTTTCGGGGCCGGCTTTCGCTTTCGCGTCTGGGCAAAAGCGGGCAGCGTGGCAGAAATTACAAGCAGAATCAATATGGTCTTTATCACAATAATCGTGTTCCTTTCCATGAAGCAGGCATACGTAATCTGATTTAGGTTGATAACTAGCGCAAGGTTGGATGTAGGAAGAAGCGACAAAGTTTGCAGATCTCGCGTTAGCCGCAAATGAACTTTAGTCGAATTTTACTGATACGATCTTCGACACGCCGGCTTCCTGCATCGTTACACCGTAGAGTGCCCGGGCGGCTTCCATCGTCCGTTTGTTGTGCGTGATGACTATAAACTGTGTCTTTTCAGCCATATCCGCGATCTTGGTTACAAAACGGCCGACATTCGCGTCATCCAGCGGGGCGTCGACTTCATCGAGAAGACAAAACGGTGAGGGCCTGTATTTGAAGATCGCGAGCACGAGCGCGATGGCCGCCATTGCCTTCTCACCGCCCGACAGCAGAAGGATGTTTTGCAGGCGTTTGCCCGGCGGCTGAGCAACGACCTCGATACCAGCTTCGAGAATATCGTCCGATTCAAGCAGCGTCATTTCCCCTCGGCCGCCGCCGAATAGCTCCCGGAAAAACTCGATAAAATTGGCGTTTACTGCTTCGAAGGCCTGCTTGAATTTGGCCCGCGACCGTTCCTTTATCTCACGCAAGGCCTCTTCAGCGGATTCGATGCTGTCGACGATATCCTTTCGCTGAGCGGTTAGAAAATTTAGCCGATCTTCCGTTTCAGTCAGCTCCTCTAGGGCGAGCATATTGATCGCCCCGAAGCCGTCAAGCCGCTGCCGCTGATCTTCGATTGTNNAATTCGGCGTCGGGCGTTTCGCCGTCGAGAATTTCAACGAGTGAAGCATTGAGTTCGTGCAGGCATTTTTCGTTGAGATTCTTGAGATGCGTAACTGCTTCTGTTTGCCGAACCTCGATCGAACCACGGGCGTTCATCGCTTCCGCCGATCGACGGTTCAGTTCGGCAAGCTCGCGGCTCGCTTCATCGGCATTTTCGCGGGCCGCGTTTACGGTTGCAACTGCCTGATTTAATTGGTTTTGCTCGTTTACGATATCACTCTCAGCAGAGGCGATGCGGCCGGCGATCTCCGAAACGGACGAACGCATTTGCTTTATTTTTCCCTCGGTTTCGGCGATCTCCAAATTCTGCAAATTAAGACGGATTTCAAGCTCCTGCGCCTCGTTTTCCATCCGGCGCAGAGCAAACTGGACCGAACGGCGGCGCTCGCCTGATGTTGCTGCGTGCGTCCTTTTCTCGTTAAGAACGGCATTTTTGCTCTCCGTTTCGAGGCGGGCCGCATTTAGCTCCTCCGAAATAAGAGCCATTTCGTCTGAGACAGACGCTCGCAGTTTTTCCGCGCTCTCGCCACTGGATAATGCCTCCGCCAGTTTTGAGTTCACCTGTGCGATCTCCGACTTTATCTGGTTCAGCTCCGAAGCGACGACCTGGCGGTGGCGATCGGCACGTTCTATTTCCTGGAGCGTCGATTTTTCCTGAAGTTCGATGCCGAGGATCCCGCGTTCGACCTTGATCATAAGCGACTGTAGATCGACAGTCTTTTCTTCCTTATCGACAAGAATCATGTGAGCGGCCTCGCATTCAGATTCGGCAGAGGCGATTTCTTCGGACAGCTTATCAACGGACTTGCCGAGCCCGGTAAGTTCGCGTTTGAAAGCGAGAAGCGATGAGTTCTTCTCGTCCGAGGTCGCATTTCCGCCGACAAAAAGCTTGCCGCCAATTACCATGTCGCCTTTGAAATCGATCCTGATATCAGCCGTCACGTTTCTCGCAGCCCCCAGGTTTTCAACCAGTACCGCGGATAATTCGCGGGGGAAAACAGACCGGAGCGAGGATACTAGATCTTCTGAAGCTCCAAGATGATCGGCAATCGCCGCACCGCCACTCGAAGAAGTTGCTCCTTTTTTCAATTTTGAGCGGCCGATAACAAGGGTTGCAATCCGTCCGGTCTCATTCTCGCCGACCCATTTAGTGACCTTGGCTGCATCGGCAGAAGACTCAACCAGAACGGTCTGAAGATAGCCGCCCAAAAGGCTTTCGACGGCTTTTTCGGCTCGTTCGCCAACGTTCAGAAAATCAGCCAAAACGCCCGTCAATGCTACCCCGATCTTCTTCTGTTCAGAAAAGAGTTTTTGAATCTGTGGGCTGTAAACCGCTCGATTTTCTTCAAGCTCCTGCAAGGTCTCGAGCCTGTGCTTTTTGCGGGAAAATTCTTCGTGGAGCTGTTTTACGGTTTCCTCAGAGCGGCGGAGTTTCTCTCGGGCGTCGGCCGAAACGACCAGTATCTCTTTTTTCTCAGCATTTAGAGCATCGAGTTTTTCCCGTTCAGCGGCTAGCTCTACGGCGATCTTAACCGCCTCAGATGAGTGTTCGGCGAATGTCTGATCAGCCCTAACCCTTTCACGTTCAAGGCTTTTGGCACGCTCATCAAGGCGTTCAAGATTGAGATCGAGCTGGCGGCGCAACTCATTAAAACGTTCGACCGCAGCCGTATGCTGGAGGAGCGAGCTTCGAAACTCTTCCAAGCGTGTTTCGACGTCTTTGACAATCGTTATCTTCTCGGACCAGACCTTTTCAGCTTCGACAAGTAGCAGCCGAGAGGCGTCTGCCGCGGCGTTTTCCTTTTCTTCATCAATTTTGAGGCGCTCGATCTCCGAAGCAGCCAGTTTCAAACGCACTTCCACCGATGCATTATCCGTATGCAGGGTTTCGAGACGATTGTTGAGACCGACGATCGACTCAGATTGGTAGCGATGCTCGCGATTGGCCCGGTCACGTTCGAGTGCGTTTTCGGCGTGTTGGCGGCGGATTTGGGCCAGATTTTCTTCAGTCGAACGGGCGGTTTCCGTAGCTTCGCGGAAGGACTCTTCCATCTCGGTGACACGTTTTGCGAAATCCTTTTCAATGTCGGTCGCGTCGTCAAGCCCGTTTTTCAGATCGTTGATCAGGGCCGTGTAATGATGGCCTTCGGCGGCGAATAATTGCCGTAACTGAATGCGGAATTCTTCCTGTAAAGCTATGAAACGACGTGTTTTGCCGGCTTGTCGACGGAGCGAATTTGCCTGTTTGTCGATCTCCGAAACGATATCGGAGATTCGGCCAAGGTTTGATTTTGCGGATTCGAGCCTTGCCTCGGCTGCACGCTGGCGTGTTCGGAACTTCGAAATTCCGGCAGCCTCTTCGATCAGATTACGCCGGTCCGAAGGTTTTGCCGAAAGGATCTGGCCTATACGCCCTTGCTCGACGATGGCGTAATGTGCTCCGGAAAGGCCCGTGCCGGCAAAAAGATCCTGGATGTCGCGAAGGCGGCAATTTTTGCCGTTGAGCTGGTATTCGCTTTCGCCCGATAAATAAAGACGGCGGGTTACTGAAATTGCTTCGCCTGGGGCGAAATCGAGAGCGACGGAACGCGGACGCCAGTGGCGTTTTGCTTTTATCGTACGTTCAACCGTCTGAATCGAGCCAACCTGAGCAGCCTGCAGCGTTTCCACTTCGAATTCCTGATCATGAAAGCCGTTTGACTCAATAACGGCCGACGGATCATGGCCGTTCACCGTTTCGGGAGCCTCGATGTCAGCCATATCGACGGCTTTGTCATCAAAAGCGCTCAAGGCCTCGTCAATGTCGTCCAGTTCTTCGTCATATGCGTCAAAAAGATCCTCGTCGCGGACAAGGTGGAGTATGACCTCAGCCATGCCGCTTGGTTTGCGATTTTTTGAGCCCTGAAAGACGACATCCTTCATCTCACCGCCACGCAAGGATTTAGCACGCTGCTCACCCAAGACCCAGGAAATACAGTCCGAAACGTTAGATTTGCCACAGCCGTTCGGGCCGACGACGGCCGTAATTCCGTTTCCTGTGAAAACGATCTCGGTGTAGTCTGCAAACGATTTGAAGCCGGTAATTTCCAGGCGCTGGAGCTTAAACATTCTATAGTGCTTCGGAGAGTCAGAAACACTATATTTTGGGGTAAAAGAGGTAGTTTAGTCAACTGTTCAGAGTTCAAGCTTCAGCTTGTAAGCCGCGGCAAAGAGGCAAGCTGAAGCTTGAACTCTGAGCTACATTTCGCCGCCAACATTTCTTAGGCCTTGCTTTTCGGCTCTTTCGTTGTCGAGGTCGGTAAGCACGTCAAGGATAAAATTCGTATTGCTGGTGATAGCTATAACGACCGGGAATTCGTGCTCCGAGGTAGTAAATTCAAAGGTTCCGCTGCTAATTTCGATGATCTCGCGGAAGCCGGCGATACCATTATGGCCATTGCATTCCGCGTCGACGATCTTACCTTCGTTAAAGGCGACACTGGCAAGGTGAACGTCGGATTTGATCAGAAGCAGGCCAGTCATTTTGCCGCTCTCGATGACCTGTACGGCGTCGAAAATGCTGACAAACGCCAGATTTCCGGCAAGAGTGACGTCTGTGCGGACTTTTTGCGGAGATTTATCGCGGTTGACAGCAAATTCGGGGCGACGGGCGCGGCGGATCGCCTCAAGGCCCGGAGCGACGGAAATTCGCGGATCGAGCAGTTTTGCTTCTTGAAGGCGGTCGTAGGCAAGATCGAAATCTTCGCGGGCTATGTATAGCGTTACGAGTGCCAGGCATTGCTTTGCTGCCTCGGTTAAGTTCTTCTGTTTAATACAGATATCCCGCATTTTCTCACGCAGGGATATCGACCGCGGGCTTCGTTCGATCGAGTCACGGAGCAGGGTATGGGCCTTTTCAGGCGAGCTGTATTTTACAAAAAGATCAGCGTCCAGAAGTACGGATTCTATCGAAACTTCCGACACGGGCACCCCAGGCTTGGCAATCACTTGGTTCATATTTAGCAATGAACAAGAATGTTCAACCTTTTAAAACTAACATATTTCGGGCATCTTAGCCATCATTTTCTTGTGGATGCTGTGGCAGACGATCAAGGTCATAGGGATTCTCCTAGTTGAGGGACGTCTGAATGGCGATTCAGGACGACCTTTTTTGAATCGAGGTCGCAATAGACCTGGCAAAACGGAGCGTAGCCTAGGCGTACTTACCGTTTGGGCCTTTCGGACCGGCCGTTTTGGGCTGCAATCGGTGTCCTAAAAATCGAATCTCACACCGAGGCGGATCGTGCGTTGACGATAGGTCCGAGTCGGAACAAGGAAATTCTCACGGGCCAATAGTTGGGTCGCAGTCGGTGGAGTGCCGTCACTGCGCAATGCTGCGAAGTCAACGAACTCCGCTCCGTAGCTGAATACCGCCGCATTGAAGATGTTGTTGAATTCGATCACTGGACGGAGTTTCGTTCGCTCGGTCAGTTTCCATTCGCGTGTCACGTTTAGATCGAAGGTGTAAAAGCTTGGGCCGGTGCCGGAATTACGTGCAAGATTTCCGCTCTTTGCCCCGATCGGCTGAAGCGAAAACTGTGCGATCAACGCAGTCGGAACAGGTGAACCTGGTTCGCGGTATACGATGTCGGAGACATCGCCGTTGAAATCGAGCCGGTCCGTGCCGAGATCGTCAAGATTGCGGTCGGTCCCACCAGCACCCAGATTGAACGGCGCCGAACTGCCGTAACGCACGAGCGGCGAGAACTTCAACTTGCCGAGCCAGTAAGGAGTGTCGAAAGTCCCCGAGAACGCAAGCCGGTGGCGCCTGTCCTGCAGGTTTCGTGCCCATTCGCGGGAGAAATCGCCGTCGATCTCGGCGTTCGCGGTGTTGTTGAGGCCATCGTCCTTTGTGCTTGAGAGTGTATAGGCAACTCGCAACGAAACACCGAAGCCGTAACCCAGTTTTCGGAAGCGTCGCCGGAGCTCGAGGATCAGACCGTTATACACTGCGTTACCGCGCGACCCGATCCGGGAAGTTTCCTGTACCGTCTGATCAGGCCGGAAACGGGCAATCGCCGCAAGAGCGATTCCGATCGGGGCACCGGTCGCGTTGCTGTTCAGGCCGGTGACAGCAACCGCTGGAGCGGTGGTCGTCGTACTGATTGTATTCAGATTAACGAAGCAGTTGGGCGTCGTTGTCCCGCACGTAATGTTTCCGTTTGGGGTCGTATGAATACCGCTGCCATCGGCAGTATTGGTTCCCAGATAGAATGTGTATCTTCGAGTGGGCGAAAGATCGAAGGGATTTGCTATAAGGTAAGAGGTCCAATCGGCATATCCAGCGGGAAGTATCGGAGCATTCGGGTTCGAATCACGCCACAGATGTGCGGTCTTGTTATGCGTGTAGTTCGTTTCGAGAACGAATGCGTTGCCGATCTCGCGTTCGAAGCCGATATTGAACTGATAGCTTTCCGGAATCTTCAAATTTGCTTCGACCGAGCGAAGCGGATTTCCAGCGCTTGAGACATTTGTCGCGAAGCCCGTGTTTGCGTTGCACGGCAAAGTGGTAACGATGGTGGCACAAGTAGTCGTGACCAGTGCACGTAATTCGTTGACGGTCGCGTAACTGTTTGGAAACCGGTTGCTAATAGCGGTAAGGATCGGGCCACGCCGCACATCAGTCGCCGCTGTGCCAATCGTGTTCGAATCGAACGAAACGAGATTGCCGCCTGTATTCTGGATCGAATCGCCGACAGTGCGGAGCAAGACACGATTGTAGAATATTCCGGCGCCGAAACGGACAACGCCTTTTCCCTTTTTGAACGGATCCCATGCGAGACCAAAACGCGGGCCGAAATTGTTATTGTCGTCGACGGCCGTTTCCCGTTCGTAGCGGACGCCGTAGCTCATAGTCAGATTCGAAAGAGCCTTGTATTCGTCGTTGAAGAAAACTCCCCAATATGTGTTCGTTACATCCTGAGATGTGCCGAAATTCTGGCGGTAACGGGTCACCTGGTTATTAGAATACTGGAGCACGCTTCCGAAATTGAACGTGCCCGTGGCATCGCCAAGGCCATGCACTTTTGACACAACATCCTGAACATCAAAACCAAATTTCAAAGAATGGCTTCCTAAGATGTGGGTCAACGAATCCTGAAACTGCCATCGAGTTTCGTTTCGCGAATCCGCGAAATTCTGCGATGTGCTGGTCGTGGAATTGCCCGCGATAAGTGTCTGCACGGAGTTCGTCACCGGGTTGCGAAATCCGACCAAAACGACCGGGTCGAGTGGTGAAGCGGCCTGGAAGCTCGGCTTGAACTGTGACCATTGAGCACGAATCTGGTTGACGGTGCTTGAGCCGAAGACCTGGTTGTCGGTGATATTGTACGCGACCGTATTGTTGTTCTTTTCCTGGAACGCGTTCTCGATCCGAGTCGTGGACGCTCCGTTCGTCCGCCGGTTGTTTCTCTCCGCAAACTGGAATCCGAAGGTAAAATCGTTGTTCTTGAAAAGCTTGTGATCGATTCGGGCGGTCAGGATGTGGTTGAGATTCGGGGTCGCATAAAGAACAGAGTATGGCGACACCAATCCGGCGGTCGGCGGAACCGCCGTACACGCGGCCGCGCTCGCATTGTCGCAGAACTGGCCGTTTCCGTTCGGAGCAGGAAGCGTGTAACGAGAATTCGGCACAACCGGAATGTACGTGTCGATCAAGGTCGTATCGTCGAGCTTGCCGAATTCGTAAGTGGTCGCAAAAAATGTTTTGTTGTGTCCGTCATATATCCATGGCAAAACAATCGGACCGCTTAGAGTAAACCCCGGATTGATCTCGCGCAAATCCGGACGCGGAATTGCGCGGCTGTTGTTGTACCAGCTATTAGCGTTGAGCGAGTCGTCCCGGAAAAAGAAAAAGGCACGCCCGCGAAGGTGGTTGCCGCCGGCCCTTGTACGCAGATTAACGCGGCCGCCCGAAGCTCGCCCGTATTCGGCGGAAAATTGGTTTGTAATCACCTGCACCTCGGCAATCGATTCGAGCGAAGGTTGGAAGCGGTCGCGGGATGAACGGTCGTCGTTATTGTCAAGGCCGTCGATCGTGAGATTATTTGAATACGCCGTTCCGCCGGAAAGCGAAAAATTGCCCTGTTCGAGCGGTGCTGCGTTCGGGTTTGCGTTGCGATCCTCGGCGAGACCGCTTGTCGATAACTGCTCCTCTGAAGTGCCGCCCAACGTTAGAACAAGATCAAGCGGATTGCGGGAATTATTCGGGAGCTCTTCGATCTCGCGCTCGGAAATAGTGCCGCCTACCACCGTGCGGGTGGTGTCAACGGCCGGAGCATCTTCCTCGGAAACAGTTACCGTCGACTCCGCTTTTACATCGGCTGGGGCAAGCTGGAAATCGATCTGCAGATTTTGTCCTGAAACGGTCTGCAGATCGGCCTTCTCTTTTGTTCCAAAGCCGGTTTGAGAAACCGTTACCTTGTAGAGGCCCGGTTTTAATTCGATCAGGCGGAAACGGCCTTCGTCGTTTGTCGTGACCGTGCGTTCGGCACCGGTGTCGACCAAAGTGGCTTTGACGGTGGCACCGACGATGGCGAGGCCGTTAGAATCGGTGACGCGCCCGGCGAGCGTGACGTCATCAAGGTCCTGTGCGGACACGGCAAAGCCGAACAAGAAGATCGAAAGGATTGCAAGCGAGAGCCTTCCAAAACGGTTTTTCATTAATGTAACTCCTGAAATTTGATTATTGCGTGACTTACGGAATGGGTTATTTTGCCTTGAAAAGGGTGAGATTGTAAAGGAAACTCAGTCACGTTCCTCTCGAAGAATGAGAACCACCCCATCTGCCGAATCGGCATCCACCCCTCCTCAACCAGGAGCGGAGCCAAAACGCCATCGCTCCTTCGTAAGGAGTGGAGATTAGATCATTCGTCGTCGGAAACGACCTCAGAGTAATGAACGCGGCGGTAGCGGGAGATCGGGATCAGCGCGTCGGTCCGGTTGAAGTTCTGTACCTGCTGCGAGAATTCGCCGGCGTGAGTTTTTAGGTATTCGAAAAAGCGTTCGAACTCACGCTGCATGGCGTCCATCTTTTCGCGCATGTTCAGGATGATCTCGACACCGGCGAGATTTACGCCGAGTTCGCGCGTCAAGGAAAGGATTATTTCGAGGCGTTCGAGATCGCCGTCTTCGTAAAGACGCGTGTTGCCGACCGACCGCGACGGCTGCAAAAGCCCTTCGCGTTCGTAAAGACGAAGCGTCTGCGGGTGGATGTCGTAAAGCTCCGCCACGGCACTGATCGTATATGTCTTGACACGCTTCTTCATACCGTTTGGAGTTCCCGCTTAAGCGGGCAAGCCGCCTAAAGGCGGGAACTCCGAACTACTACAATCCCATGACACGCCGTGGATTTTCCGGGTTGAGCTTTTCAAACTGCCGCAGCGTTTCCTTTGTTTCTTCGGAGATAACGCGAGGCAGCGTTATTTTTACCTCAATAAATTGATCGCCGCGGAGTTTTGGATTCCGAAGGCTCGGGAAGCCGCGCTCGCGGAGGCGAAACTTCTGGCCCGATTCGGTGCCGGCCGGTATTCTCAACTGAGCTTTTCCTTCTACCGTCGGCACCTCGATCTTTGCACCCAAGGCAGCCTCCGGAACTGTGACCGGCACTGTTATATAAATATTGTCGCCCTTTCTCTCCAGGAACTTGTGCTTGCCGACATTTGTCAATATGAAAAGATCGCCCGGTTCGGCACCGAGACGGCCGCCATGGCCCTTTTTCGGGATACGCACACGCGAACCGGTGTCTACGCCCGCCGGGATCTTTATCTTGACCTGCTCGGTTTTTGGTGTCACGCCTTTCCCGTGGCAAAGCGAACATGGTTCTCGGCGGCGCCCGGTCCCTTCGCAGTCGGGACAGGCCTGCGAAAATTGCAGCCGTCCGCCCGTCCGCGAAACCTGGCCAGTGCCTTTGCAGGTCGAGCACGTAACGACCGGGCCGCCGGTGTCGCCGGCACCTATGCAGCGGGAACATTGCTCAGAGCGATTGACGGTGATGTTTGTGGTAAGGCCGGTGACAGCTTCTTCGAAACTCAAGGCCAGCGGCATCTCGATATCGCGGCCACGTTTGGGCATTGCACGNNGTTCGGCACGCACCCCGCCGCTGCCGCCTCCGAACAGATCCGAGAAAATGTCCCGGAAGCTCGAACTGCCGCCCGAACTCGTGCTGCCCGTATTAAAATCAAAACCTGAAAAATCAAACCCCGGCGCTCCCGCACCGCCGCGCGACGCACCCGCGCCAAACGGTGAATCAGCACTCAGATTGTCGTTGTAATATCCAAATCGGTCGAAAACCTTACGCTTTTTCTCGTCGGAAAGCACGTCGTAGGCTTCCTGGACCTCTTTGAACTTGTCCTCGGCGGATTTGTCGTTCGGATTTACATCCGGATGAAATTTGCGCGCCATGCGGCGGTAAGACTTTTTGATCTCATCCGCCTTCGCGTCCTTTTTGACGCCGAGGATTTTGTAATAATCTTTGTTTGCCATCTATTCAGGCCCCAACAATAGATGATTAGAGCCCTCTCAAGTTAAAAATAAACTCAACGCCTTCACGAATCTCGTTCATGCGATCTTGAGCAAGATGCGAAATCGTTCCACCTGATCTTTGATTTGGAGACCGTTTGAATATTTGTGAAATTAACCGTACATCGCTCCGCCAATCCATCCGATTCGTCCAGCCAGAGTTCGGAATCATTATCTCGGACGTTGTGGTGATCTCCGCAACAATTACGGCATTCAGCAACGGAATTAGATCAGTTCGAGTAAGAATTAAGACGGGACGCTCTTTGTTAGGCTCTTTGAACTTATACCAGCAGATATCGCCTTGGATCATTAGTCCTCCCAAACCTGTTCATCCTGCCAAACCATGTACTCTTTGGATTGCTGAGGCTTTTCTTTATAGCTCTCCGCAAACCTCTTTATTTTTTCCTCGTCAGTTCGATTCAGCCGCTTTCTATTTAAGGTTTGCTGCAACGTCAAACTAACAAATTCCGCCAGACTTTTGTTTTCCGACTTGGCGACCTCGCTTACTCGCAATGCCAGGCTGTCATCAATTTCGATTACATGCATAACTTTGAAAAATGAGCGGCGCGCTTCCGCCACCGCCCATCTTTTATACCACACCAATTACTTCTTCTCTTCGTCTTCGACATCGACGTATTCGGCATCGATGACGTTGTCGTCTGCCGACGCTGATGCCGCATCGCCGTCTGCTCCCGCACTCGCGGACGAAGCCTGTTCGGAAGACTGGGCTTCGCCTTCGGGGGTGTTTGCCGTCTGGCTGTAAATCACCTCGGCAAGTTTGTGCGAAGCCGTCTGGAGGCGTTCGAAGGCATTGTTCATCGCGTCCGGATCGCTTCCGGCCAATGCCGTTTTCGAATCCACAATCGCCGATTCGATCTCGCTCGCAGCGGCTGCATCAACCTTTTCCTTGTTCTCGTTGAATGTTTTTTCAACGCTGTAAACCAAGCCGTCCAAACGGTTACGGGCCTCGATTTCGGCCTTTTTCTTCTCGTCCTCGCCGGCGTGTGACTCGGCGTCCTTCATCATTTTGTCGATTTCTTCCTTCGACAAGCCCGAAGATGCGGTGATGGTGATCTTCTGCTCGCGTCCGGTGCCGACATCTTTGGCCGAAACGTTGACGATACCGTTTGCGTCGATATCGAACGTCACTTCGACCTGCGGCACACCGCGCGGTGCGGGCGGAATGCCGACAAGATGAAACTTGCCGAGCGTTTTGTTGTCCGTCGCCAGCGGACGTTCGCCTTGGAGCACATGGACCTCGACGGATGTTTGATTGTCCGAAGCTGTCGAAAAAATCTCCGATTTGCGGGTCGGGATCGTCGTATTCCGGGCGATCATCTGCGTCGTCACGCCGCCGAGCGTCTCGATTCCGAGGCTCAAAGGCGTTACGTCCAAAAGCAGGATGTCCGTCTTCTCGCCGCCGAGAACACCTGCCTGGACCGCCGCTCCGAGGGCCACAACTTCGTCAGGGTTGACCGACTTGTTCGGCTCTTTGCCAAAGAAATTTTTGACCATCTCCTGGACCTTCGGGATACGCGTCGATCCGCCGACAAGCACGATCTCTTCGATGTCCTTTGGCTCCAATCCCGCGTCTTTGATCGCTAGTTCGACGGGCGGCATAAGCCGCTTGAGGATCGGCTCAACCAATTGCTCGAACTTCGAACGCGTCAGCTTCATCACAAGGTGTTTCGGACCCGACGCATCGGCCGTGATAAACGGCAGATTGATCTCGGTCTCCATAGCCGACGAAAGCTCGACCTTCGACTTTTCATCGGCCTCTTTCAGCCGCTGCAACGCCATCTTGTCGTTGTGCAGGTCGATGCCTTGATCTTTCTTGAATTCATCGATGATCCAGCCAACGAGCACCTCGTCGAAGTCGTCACCGCCGAGGTGCGTGTCGCCGT
>DLHV01000108.1:0-4952 GCA_002483395.1 Chloracidobacterium sp. UBA7659
ATCGGTTATGAGGAATTCACTCGGCGGGGCGAAGTTGGTTTGTGCGAAGGGTCAGGAGAGGTGAGCATGGGGAAACCCGCTCAGTCTCTGAATGACTGATGGCACGGCCAGCCATTTTCGAATAAGAGATCGAAAATGAGCCGATCTGGTTTCATATAGCAAGATGAACCTGCACGAATAGATGATGGCTTCGCCTAAAACGGGCGCGAGCGAGTTTGAAAGAAATTCTAACTAAAAAGGAGGCGGTCTTGTTCTTTTGTCAGAAAACCACGCACCCTCGAATACACCCCAAATCAGTGTAACAAATACCCGTGCGCGTGACACCAACGGTAACTTCGTAGATGACCCTATTTCTTTTCCCTTTTTGAATTTCGCGATTCATTAGTTCTATTCGTTGCGGTACAGCGCCCAAGAACAGATGGAAATCATTAATATACCGATGAGCACGTAAGCGACACGCATCACGACAAATGCTCTCGGACGAGAGGATGGTGGATAATACTTCATCATAGAGTTTGCCAACTGTACATGAAAGACTATCGCTACCAATCCCGCAACCATCACAATAATATTAACAAAAACCTTCATTTTCACTCACTGAGGGTTCGTATTGGAGTTCGTATTAGTACTCGAATTGCACGTAAAATAAACACATGTGTTTGCAGGCCTAGTAAATCCAAGTCGCATTCGGTTGTTCTCAATACTCTGCTCGCTTGAGTTGCTATTTTCAAAGTAGGCCGTCCTAGTAGGTTGATATACGTAGAATACGCCAGCGATAGGACCGGGGGCCGAAGCACCAAATTCGCTCCCCGCTTGTCCGTTTTGATTCACTCCGCCCGACGCACCGAATCTGCCAAATCCAACACCAACTGTTCCGTTCAGACCGCTTGAAGCACTATATGGAGAATAGGTTGCGTTAAACGTGGGCCCTGGTTTTGACCAAATAATCCCGACCTGGGGCATAAATTGGCGGTTCTCTAAATCGTAAATCGCGCCTGCGGCCGGTCCAAAGCCAAAGGTCTGAGGAAATGCAAAGCCGACAAATGCGTTCAAATAACCAACTTGATTTACCTGTGACGACTGATTCGGATCCCAGTCCGGCGCAAGTTCGTACAACCGTGCGGTCGCTTGCTCTTGCGTTTCATAATTTTCTTGATCCATTCGATTCGGATTTAGAACCGTCCACGCCGCCAGTTCACCAGCGTCAGCCCGCTGACTATTATAATACACATGGTCTTGAGGGGTCATGGGACCGTACCCTTTAGGCACTTGGGCGTCCGGCCTGAGAAACCTGGGATGTTTGTATCGCTGCCCTTTATCGGGCGTTCCTGATTTGAACCAAGAGCCTACGTTTGATGCGACCTGCAATCCGGTCGGATCAGTCATGACCATCGGATTGTTCATCACATACACATACCGGTTAAACGTCTGCGGGTCGACGGATTTACCTGACGCCAGTAGGGGATCAACAGCGGTGAATCTTCCATGCCGATTCTCATACATTCGGGCTTCGGCGAAGTCTAGCTGGGTTTCTTCGTCTTTTTGGTAGCCGGTGAACTTTTGGCGCACTCTGTCGGTTTGGCCATATTTTTGGGTGGTCGTGCGATACGTGCCATCCGCGTCGNNGCTGGAAGTCGCGTCGCGATACGACGGCTCCAACGGAATCGACAATTATTCGCGGACTTCCGAGTTGGTCGGTTATTGTGAAATTTGTAGTCGCGTTGGGCGGCGATGGTGGCGGTTTTGTGGAATATTCCGCGATCAGCTTTCCATTCGAGTAAACAAAGACCGTTTCCTCATCAAGGACTCCGCCGACATAGGCCTTCTTTCTAACACGCTTGCCCTCGCCGTCGTAGAAATATTCGCCGACGAGGTTGTTGCTTGCGTCTCTGACCTCCGTCTGCTTGTTATCGGCATTGAAGACAAAGTGCCGGCTCTCGCCATCGGTCGTCAGGTTTCCGTTCTTGTCGAATGCGTAGCCCGGACTGTCTATTCGATTCTTGTTCGGATCGATGGACGGGTGAGTTGTGGCCGTCTGCGTGACCTGCTCCGTTCCAAGAAACTTATTATGTGTTAGCCGATTGCCATATCGGTCATAATCGAAAACCTGTTTCCACGTCTGGGCTCCATTCTGTGTTTCCTTTGCCTCGGTCAAACGAAAGAGAGAATCGTATTTGTAAGCCTGGACAAATGGCTGTGCGAGGCCGTTGAAGCTGAGAGTCTGCTTTGCGATGTTGCCGGTATTCTTTGTCGAAAGCTCTATCCTAAGTTCCGGCAACGACACGCTAAAATTCAGAAAAAAGATCATTTAAGAAGCTCTTTTTTCTCCCCATCTTTGTCCCAACTACAGATAAGGGAAACCGTTTTTACATCGTTTGGGGATAAACCGGCTCTGCAAGAAACACTAACTACGTAGTTTTCCCGATAGTAGTAGGGAGAATCACGTCGTGTAGGTTCCCAACCGGAAGATATCAGGAAATCGTAAAATGGTTTCCGCGCGATGTCACAGTCCATTTCCGTTTCGAAAATATTTGTGAACGTGCCATGCTCCGGCTTGATTACTTCCTGAGTTCCGACTTTCTTAAGCGAAGGTGGCGGCACAAAACTGTCGCAAAGCCTACTTAAATCCTCGCGGACCCATTCTCGCTGAACTTGCATATCCCGGAAGTAGTTACAGCCGGTTGGAAGAAAGAAACAAAGCACAAAAGATAACAGCAGTCCCGGACTTCGTGTCATAGCGACTATGTTGCGGAACTGGATTTTAATTACTCCCATATTCTCTGACCATCCGTAAGAGGTATGTGCGTAGGTCTACATGCATTCCAACCAGCCGATACTCCCCCGCCGAGGCCACCTCCAAGTCCAATTGAGGGTCGGAACGATGTGTTGACTCCAACATTGACTGCGAACCCTCGAGAAAAATTCGCTCCGCCAGATAAGCCCTTGGCGTAATCAAGATTATCTGCCCTAGAGAAGCGGCCTAAGTGAAAAACCTTGTTCGCCGTAATACTTACGCCAAAAGCAACCTGAGGATTTCCCGAAAATGCCGCCTTAACCGGTTCAATAAAAAGTGTTTTTGCCAAATCTGAGTTTACTCCCACGCAGCCAACAAGGTCTCCGTATCTCGTAATTATAGCAGCAGGTTCGCCCCCTCCGATATTGATGTTTCCTTGAACATATTCGGGCAAAATGTCTTGACCCGTTTTCCCTTCTAAAACTAGTGCAGTTAGGTAAGCATTTCGAAATTGGTTACCCGATTGTGAAACAAAGTTGGGGTCCATGGCCAACAACGGAGGTAAATCCTCTTTATTTAGCGGAGGGGCAACATCGGCTTTTCTAACGAACGAAAGAATGGGTTGTCCTTTTTCTATATCGTTCCTTACGACAGAACCGATCAAATGTTTGTATTTCTCCATATCTCCGTATACGCTTTTGAGCGTATATTCGGCTCCATTCCCGATTGTATAGCCTTTGTATTTTTCTTGGCCGTTCTTACTACTATAGTCTTTATCATCGACCCAAATATAGTTTTTACCGCCATCGTTAGTTAGCCAAATCAATCCTGTAGGATCAATTCTCTTGAGAGGACTGGATCCGACATATACATAACGATTAAAAGTCTGAGGGTTTGTTGATCGTCCCGAAGTTAGAAGAGGGTCGATCGCTGTGTACCGGCCAAACCGAGCGTCATACATCCGAGCCTCGGCGAAGTCGAGTTTGGTTTCCTCATCCTTCTGATAGCCAGTGAACTTTTGTCGCACTTGGTCCCCGGAGGTGTACTCGGTGTTGGCCGCGCGGTTTCCGATGCTGGCGGGCATGTCTTCGCCGAACGGCATGAAGTCGCGGCGGGACTTTACCTGGCCCAGTTCGTTGGTGATCACCCTTGGGCTGCCCAAGTGGTCGGTGGTCAGGTAGTTTGTATTGCCTTGGGCGGGAACGTCGGTGGAGTATTCCGCGACGAGCTTGCCGCCGGAGTACACGAACACAGTGGTCTCATCGCCGACCACCTTCTTGACGCGTTTGCCTTCACCGTCATAGAAGTACCGACCGACGGTCGCACCGTTGACGATCACCTCCGACTGCTTGTTGTCCGCGTTGAACGCGAAATCGCGAGGCTGCGACGTGGCCGGGTCCACGTCCCCGACCAGGTTGCCGTTCTTGTCGTATTCGAAATCCGTGCTCGTGAACCGATTGGTTCCGTTCACTCCGTTCGACACTGCGGGCGTCGAGTTGTGCGTGGTAACGCCGCCGACCGTCTGCGTGAAGGCGGTCCGGTTGCCGTAACGGTCGTAATCGAAGGTCTGAGTCCAATTCGCGGTCGCACCGCTGCCCGGCTCGACGGCTTCTTTCAATCGATAGAGCGAATCGTATTTGTATGCTTGCACGAAACTCGCTCCCGGTATGGTAAGAGTTTGTTTTGCGATATTTCCCGTATTCTTAGCCGCGTTGACAGTGCCATCTGTATTTAGTTCGCCATATTCATAATTCACCTTCCAAAGGCTCGCATTCGTTGCCGAGTTTCCTAAGCCGAGTTCATACACCTGCAGCCGCGAATTAAACTTCGCAGTTTCCCATTTACCATTGCCAAGCCGCATTTGAGAAATCCCGCCCGATGCGGTGTAGGAGAAATTCGAAACGTATGGCGTATAGACCTGCGAACCGGCCTTTTTGCTCGTCACGCGCAGGAGATCGCCGTCGGATTCAAACTCGTTTTTGACCTTGCGGCCCGAGGGGTATTCTTCTTCGATCAGCGCACCGGAGAAGTTGTAGGTGTACTTGGAGGTGCGGGCCGTAGCGTTCGTAAATATTTCATCACCAACCGGCGTGGTCTGCTCCATTTCCTTGAGGCGGCCGAAATTGTCGAAGACGGTGTAGCGGGTCTGCGAGACGTCGTTTTTTACTTTGGTCAGCTTGCCCTTGGCGAACGTCTGGGTCGTGTCGAGGCCTTTGCC
>DLHV01000108.1:5015-11417 GCA_002483395.1 Chloracidobacterium sp. UBA7659
TGTAACAACGCTTTGTAACGCGGCTCGCTTTGTCGTATTCGTTGATAATATTGACGCCGTTGGCATCGGTCGCCCGGACGACGTTCCCGATGATGTCGTAAACGAAACCGGCCGTCCAGTCGTTGTTTGCGGGCGCGGCGTCGGTCGTCGCGAGGCTCGCGTTGAACTCCTGCTCGGGCTGTCGCACTCGCAACAGGTGTCCAAGCGAGTCGTACTTGAAGTAACGGTGCTGGGCCTCCTGCTGCACGTGCACCATCTTGCCGTAAGCGTCGTATTCGTATGTCGTTTTCTGGGCGGGGTTGGCCAGGGTACCGAGATCGGCATCCGCAGACGCACTTATCCCTGTGGGTTCGTCCACGCGGACTAGTTGGCCAAGCGCGTTCGTGATCGAACGGCCTTTGCGGCCCGATGCGTCGGTTGTGGTAACAACCGTGCCCACAAAGCCCGAAACCGTCGAAATATCAAAAGATGTGACTCCGAGGCTTGTAAGATTTGCATTGTTATTTGTAGCGGCGGTCGTTATGTCAGCCAGCGTCGCCGGTGCATAGGTCTCCACCGCCCGGCCCGCCTCGTCGTACCTTGTCTTCGACCAGTAAACCGTATCTCCCGCACGGTACGGATTTGTCACCCGGTCAACCCTTCCCAAAGAGTCGTAATGCGTCTCGACAAACACATCCCCCTGCGAATCCTTCGCCTGCGTCTTGATCGTCCGCCCAAGCCCATCAAACCACGTCACCGCCTCATCCCAATTCGTCGCGTCGATCTGCTTCCGCACCTTTACGAACCGCTGATTGGCAGGGAGCTGCCCATTCGCGTCTGGCACTCCATAAATAGTCTGAGTTTCGGGCGCGGTGAAGTTTTCCGCAAACCCCCGCACTGGCCGCAGGCTCGCGTCATACTCCGTCCGCGTTATCTGCCCGAAATCGTCCTTCACAGTCAACGGCAGCCCGGTAGTGAAATCGTAAGTCATTTCGGCAGTCGAGGTCTGATTCGTACCGGTCGTGTTTGTCGGGTCAGGAGCAGGCGAAATAACCTTCGTAGGATACGCGTATTTGTAATCGGCGGAGAATTCCGTCGTCGCCTCGTTTCCGATCGGGTCTCGCGCGGCAATTGCATTTCCAAAAATATCGTACCGGGTGTGCGTTTCGATCCAAGATTGGGTTTCGGCATTCCAAACTCTTGAAGTCGTCGGCCGGCCGATGCGATTGCTTTGCGGACTCTGCCAGCAAATTTTCGGATTCTGGGCATCGCCGCAATTAAGTTCATTCCCAATGCCGTAATTCTCGACAAAATACGAACCCGGATAAGTTCCCGAAGTTCCCGGAAGCTGATTGTCATAAACCGTCTGAGTTTTCGACAATGCCAGCGTCGGGTCGTTCGGAAATGCGGGATTCATCACCCGCGTCTCCGTCGGCAAACCGATAATTCCACGGGCTTTGTAATTCGGATCGTACGAATAGTCGGTCTCCGAAACTGACGCCAGGTTGCTCTGCGGGAACCAGCTTTCCATAGTCGTCCATGAAAGTGCTTCGTCATCGACAGTCGTTTTGTCCGGTATCACGGCGTAATGATATGACTTCTTTCGTTTCGCGTTCAGATGCGAGAAATACTCAAGGTCGGAACTGCCGGCATCGTCGTAATCGGTTTCGCTCAGAGTCGCCAGGGCGCTATTAGAACCTGGCTCGAACATCATCGATACGCTGCGTTTAAAGCGCGGATCGCGCCCGACGGCAATGCCGCTAACCGTCGCATCTTTTGTAATGCTCTCATTGATTGTTCGGGTACGAAGTGCTCCGTTCTCATCGTAGGTGCGCTCTTCTTTCGGCGTGCCTGCAAGCGGGTTTTCGAAACCGAACTCACCGCCGCCAGAATAAAACGAAAGAAGGCTTCTCTCGCTGAGAATTGTATTTGCCAGCGGGTCATTAGTCTTTGGGCCACGGGTCGTGATCTTATAGCTTGAATTTCCACCGCTTTCCCAAACATAATCGACAGCATAAGTCCATTTTTCAAGGAGATTCCCGTCGGATTCGTACACCTTTCTCGCGGTCACTCCACGATTTGTTTGGTCATAGGCCGGTGAACCGGTTCCGTTTAGCGGTGCAATCTGACTATACTCAAAGGTTTCATAGCCGCCACTCGGATAACTAATTCTGGAAATCTCGCCGTAGCGATTGTAGCTGAATTCATATGTGGAACCGTTGGGCAGCTTTACCGCCGACAAGACCACAGGATTGAACCGGACGGCACTGGGCACCGGATTGTTGCTTTCGATGACCAAATTTCGGTTAGCGTCGCGTTGCAGCTCGAAAGAATTACACGGCCTTATACCTGTTTCCTGGTTGGGAAACAAGACTTCGCCGTTCGACTGAGTTAGCAAATCGTCTGACTGACTCCCTCGGCAGAAGTATTTCGTTTCGTAGAAAAGTTTTTCCTCTTGATCTTCGAGTGCCCCTCCGACAGCCCCATTTGTTCCGACGCAGCTCGAAGACGTGTTCGTTTCACACCCAAGCGGTTTCAAATTTGCCCAAGTAAATTCGTATGACTGTGGATTTACGCTCAGTCCCGGTAGTTCTTTCTCTGTGATTCCGGCATTTTGAGTTTGTGTCGTCCAATTGTGCGGGGTCGGATCGACTATCTCACGACCAACAGAATCCGTCCACTTGTTGCTGACAATGCCAGTGTTTTGGTTCGTTATGCTTGAAAATACTGACGTATTTCCGTTGCGATCTATAAAGGTCTCCGCATATATTCCTTCCCCTGGTCTTTGCGCTGTCGATGGAAACAGGTATCGATTGCCATCTGGCATAAATAGGGCATGGCCAGTCGGTGACTTTACTAACCGGATGCCGGACCCATCAACCGATAAGTAAGTGCCATTATAATCAGGCGTGCAGACATTAACATTGGTTCCACACGATAGCGGCTCGTCACTCGCGCGAAATTCATGACCGCTCCCGTCCGGCATCACAACGTTAAGGCGCTTGACATAGTAAAGGGGCGTTGGCGGTGGTGCCACAGGCAAGGTCGGGCCCGGCCCGCCGCCGCCAATATCACACCAGTTTGTTATGTGGCTTGTACATGTACAGATCCATATGTTACCCGAGGATGTTGACCACAGCTCGCAATTGTACATGTTGCACTGCGTACCGCACGGCATCGCCAAGTTGTCTGCAAACCCGTCAAGAGCATTCTGCCAGGTCGTATTAAGCCCAGGTTCGTCAACGATATTTTGCCGCCATTCTTGCCCAAACTGGGTGTAGAGTTTCGTATCATATTCAATTCGCGGCGGAAGAAGGGTGCTCGTCCAGCCTGCGGCGCTCCTTTCCGCATATCGGGCGCTAATGTCAGTTACATATTTTGGTTGCGTGTTTAGCCAGTACCACCATTCCAGACCTGTTTCCATCCGCCATGCTTTTGACGAATAGTTGAGTCCCACCGGCAAGCCATTTCCGCCTCTACCGGGATAGGTGATTAGCGGGAGGCTCATCTCCATAGCGAGCGTTGACGGATTAACTCTCGAAATGCTCTTGTGGTTCCGATCAGCTCGGTTTTCGCTATTCTTACTCACGAGATCAGCAGACCCATTTCCGACCTGTGAAGAAATGTTAGTCACAGATATCAAGACCATTGCCCCTAAAAGGACGAATGTCTTCAACGGAAATATCGACACGTCGGACAGTGATTTGAACTTATATGAAAGCTGCGTGGACCTTGTCATAACTTTTCACTCCAAAACTCTAGAACTATAGCTAAATATGAGTCTCTGCGACTTACTTCGATTCATTGAGCGATTTTTTACCGTCGGTAAAACGCCGGGACGGGGATGTCGCCGGCTTCGCCCCAGGCTTGTTGGCGGAGGGAGCCGTTGGTGGCGGATTGGCGGATGTACCAGTTGCCGTTTGAGTCGCGCCAGGTAGCGATGTCGCATTTGCCGTCGCCATCGTAGTCGTTCGGGACGGGGATGTCCGAAGCAAGTTGCCAGGTAGTTACGGATGTTGCGGAAGTTGCAGAGCTGCGGATAACCCAGTCGGCCCCGCTTCTTATGGCGAAGTCGGCTTTGCCGTCGCCGTCGTAGTCGCCGCAGACCGGCTGCGTGCTCGATTGAGTAAATGTAATTGTCTGGATGCCGCCGTTGCTGCTGTTGACGGAATAAAAAGTCTTGTTCGATGAGCGCCAGACGGAAATGTCGGCCCGCCCGTCGCCGTCGTAATCGGCGGAAACGGGCGTGTCCCCCGCTTCGCCCCAGGTGCTGTAGTAGAAGCCGTTCGTCGTGCCGAGAACGTACCAGTTGTTGTTAGAAGGACGGAAAACTGCCGCGTCGGTTCGCCCGTCGCCGTCGTAATCGGCCTGGGCGGGTTTGTCGTCGTCTTCACCGAACACATAGGTCGCGATAACGTTGTTGCTGCTGTAAATGAAGTACCACTGGCCTGTGTTTTGACCGGCATCTGGCCTGAATATCGAGAAATCCGTTTTGCCGTCGCCGTCGTAATCGCCCGGAACGGGAATGTCGCCCGACTGTCCCCAGCCTTGTATCGCCATATTCGAACCCGCCACGCCGCCGAGGACATACCAAGTGCCGGTCGCGGGCCGCCAGACGGCGAGATCGGCGGGCGGTGCGGCGTATGCGTTGGCGTCTTCGACCGCGAGGAGGCGCGAGCCTGCGTATAAATATTCTTTACTCAGTTGCGGCGTCGGCGACGGTGGCGGCGCGGTGACGAAAGGATTTATGGTGTCGAGAAGGCTTTGCTCTCTATTTTCCGTTTTCCACTTTCCATTTTCCGTTACTCTTCGCGCATTTTCTTCGAGATACTTCAATCCGGCGCCGAGCGCTCCGATCGACAACAATGCGATTATGCCAAGCACCAGCCATTTGCTGTTTCGGCTTAGTCCTCCCCACCAGCTGGCTGGCCGGTTGGGAGTTGATGCACTATCGCTTTGCCGATGGTCGGCAATACTTACGACGCTTTTAGCTTTTAGGCCGTTTCTCTTTTTAGACATATATCTTGTTGTATCGAAATCAAAAAAAAGCCGCCGACAGAAACCTTTATAAAGGCTCAGCCGTGCAGCGTTTCGGACTCGAAAATTCTAGTTGTTCTGTGGGAAATTACAGTCATATTGAGACTGAAACCGGAAAACTCACTACCTCGTAATGCAAATTCCTATTCAATCTCCATGCCATAATTATATTTGGATTGATGGGAAACGCTAAATGCCTGTACTGCTTATGCTTACGTGAGTCTGTTTCCAAATCGGATGATGGGCCGGAAAAAACCAAAACTGTATAGTATGTTTACACTCACACACCATTGACCACCATAAGTCATGCTGTGTGTTATATTTACACAATGGATATTTAGTATCTACAGCCGCATTTTGATTACTCGGTATACGATTGCCGGTTGAGCTTTAGAATTTCCCTTTTTTTCATTGCCCACCGGTCCTCTGCCTGTCCTAAAAAACTTGGACAGATATTAGCGATCAACTATGTGGACATATTTCCCCGCTCGTTTCGATGGGTGGGTGCGAGGGCGAAGTGAGAAATTGCTTCGCCTTCTGTGTTTTCCCAATTAATGTCCGTAGTTTCCCAACGTGGAAATCCTGAATGAATAAACTATGTGCAGAACGACCACCCGGCGGACAACCCGCCCTGTCAGAAAACTGTAGTTTTTTGACGTATCTCGGAATATCCGCTATTGTTAAACTATGCTTAACAGTCCGCGTTTATGCGTGTAGGAATCTATGCGCGGGTGTCCACCCACGACCAGCAGACCCTTCCGATGCAGCTCAAGCAGATGAAGGAATATATCAAGAACCGGAACTGGAAACTGACCACTGAAGTTCAGGAAGTCGGTTCTGGTGCGAAAACTCGGCCTCGACGCGAGGAGCTTTTGAAGATGGCCAGACGCCGCGAAATCGACGCGGTACTGGTTTGGAAGCTCGATCGCTTTGGCCGGTCCCTTGCCGACTTGATAACCACCTTGAACGAACTTCGCGATATTGGTGTTGTGTTCATCTCATTGACCGAATCGCTTGACTTCTCTACCCCATCAGGCCGGGCAATGGCCGGGATGCTTTCGACTTTTGCGGAGTTTGAACGAGATATTATCCGGGAACGAGTGAAGGCTGGAATTGCAAACGCCCGCGAGAACGGTAAGCCCCACGGACGACCGAAAACAGCGGCGTTAAAAACAGATGAAATTAAAAAACTTAAAAACAGTGGTTTGAACAATTCTCAGATCGCGAAGAAACTAAAAATTAGCCGCGGATCTGTGATAAACATGTTGAAATAATCAGCGTGAACCTAATTTGCTATGTGCTAAATGGTGCGTATTAAACTTTTTGATTGCAATGTTCTCGGTTAAGCGATAGTGTGTTTTTAGCTAATTAAAAGTGGCTCGGCGG